>NZ_CALHIK010000088.1 GCF_938030785.1 uncultured Campylobacter sp. | reverse complement strand
GCGCGTTTTGTTAAATTTCGGCGCGGAGTAGCGGTATGTGCTTTGCGCCGAAATATTATGTGCGGTCTTTAAAATTTAGAAGCAGAGCCGCAAAGCCTGCCGCAGAATTTCAAAGTATTTTAAAATTTAAAGCGCTTAAAATTCCGCGGCGGCGCGAGATTTACGGGCGGCGCGGTTGAAATTTTACGGCGCTAGCTTGTCTTTTTACAATATACTTTCGTTGCTCTGAAATTTCGCGTTCAAATTTGAAGTCAAAATTTATTAAATTTAAGCTGCTCTCTTATATTTTTAAAGCAGAATCTACGCTTTAAAATTTTAAAGAAAAATATCCGGTACGAACCGACATTATTTAAAACAAATCATCTATTTCGCGGCGAATAAATATAAAATTCTAATTAAATCAGATCAAATTTAAGGTGCATAAATTCTAAATTTTGATAGAATGCCGTTCGAAATATCCTAAAAATCAGGAGGAAGATATGGTTGATTTAGCTCAAATTTCGGCTAGACTTGATGCCGTTGAGCGTTTGCCGCGAATAAAAACGGAGGAAAGCATACAAGAAAGGCTTAAAAGCAAGGGTTTTTCGCGCCGCGATTTTATGAAATGGAGCGGAGCGATGACCGCGATGCTAGGGCTTCCGGCCGCATTTGCGCCGAGCGTGGCGCGAGCGGCGGAGCTTGCGGATCGCTTGCCTGTGATCTGGCTTCATATGGCGGAGTGCACGGGCTGTAGCGAGAGCTTACTTCGCACCGATACGCCTACGATCGACAGTCTCATATTCGATTACATCAGCCTCGAATACCACGAAACGATAATGGCTGCCGCAGGCTGGCAAGCCGAGGAAAATTTAGAGGGCGCGATCGAAAAATACAAGGGGCGCTATATCTTGATGGTAGAGGGCGGAATTCCAAGCGGCGAGAATGAATTTTTCCTAACCGTGGGTCCTGAGGGCAAGAGCGGAGCTCAGCACTGCAAGCACGCTGCCGAAGGCGCTGCGGCAATATTTGCGATCGGCACCTGTTCGAGCTTCGGCGGTATCCAAGCCGCGGCTCCGAATCCGACCGGCGCCGTAGGTTTGGACAAAATCATAAACAAACCCGTCATCAACGTCCCGGGCTGTCCGCCTAGCGAAAAAAATATCGTCGGCAATGTGCTAAATTTCATCCTTTTCGGCACGCTTCCAAGCCTTGACGTTTACAACCGACCGAAATGGGCTTACGGGCTGCGCATCCACGATCTATGCGAGCGCCGCGGACATTTCGACGCGGGCGAGTTTGTAGAAAGCTTCGGCGATGCGGGCGCAAAGGACGGATATTGCCTTTATAAAGTAGGCTGCAAGGGTCCTTATACGTTTAATAACTGCTCGCGCGAGCGTTTCAACTCCCACACTAGCTGGCCGGTACAGGCTGGTCACGGCTGCATAGGCTGCTCGGAACCTGATTTCTGGGATCATATGGGACCTTTTGAGGAGCCTTTGGCGGATCGTCTTTACGAAAGCGTTTTCGGCGGGCTCGGCGCTGATGCTACCGCAGATAAGATAGGTGTCGGGATTTTAGCGATCACGGGTGTTGCGGTAGCGGCACACGCGGCGATTGCGTCATTTAAGAAAGATAAAGGGGAATAATCATGTCGCAAAGAATCGTAATAGATCCGATAACCAGAATAGAGGGGCATTTAAGAATAGAGGTCGTAGTGGATGATGAAAACGTCGTCCGTGAGGCCTATAGTAGCTCGACGCTATGGCGCGGGCTTGAGACTATAGTAAAAAACAGAGATCCTCGCGACGCGGGATTTTTTATGCAAAGAATTTGCGGCGTCTGCACCTTCTCGCATTACAAAGCGGGCATCGTCGCGGTAGAAAACGCCCTCGGTATCACTCCGCCGCTAAATGCCTTGCTAACGCGCACGTTGATGGCTAACGCGCTGTTTTTACACGATCATCCGGTGCATTTTTATCAACTTCACGGGCTTGATTTCGTAGATGTAGTAAGCGCGCTTAGCGCCGATCCTAAAAAGGCGAGCGAGGAGGCGTTTAAATACTGCGACACCCCTTATGCGTGCGGTGCGGATAAACTAAAAGAGGTACAAGATCGCGTGGGCGCTTTTGTTAAGAAAGGCGCTTTAGGACCTTTCGCCAACGCCTACTTCGGCCACCCAACATATAAGCTTAGCCCAGAGCAAAATTTAATCGCTCTTTCGCACTATCTTGAGTGTTTGCGCATTCAGCGCACGGCGGCTCAGATGATGGCGATATTCGGTGCGAAACAGCCTCATCCGCAAAGCCTCACCGTAGGCGGCGTAACCTGCGTAATGGATATCCTAAGCCCTGCAAGACTGGGCGAATATATGTCTAAATTTAAAGAGGTCGCAGACTTCGTAAATCGCGCCTACTATCCTGATCTCGTAATGGCTGCGAAGGCTTACGGCAACGAGCCTAGCGTGCTAAACGATATCGGCGTGGCAAATTTATGGACTCATCAAGAATTTCAGCTTTCAAAAAACGAATGGCTATTTCAAAGCGGCATGATCCTTGACGGCGATATTAGCAAGGTTTTGGAGTTGGATGAAAACAAGATTACCGAGGAGGCAACGCATGCGTGGTATAAAAACGATGCGGCGCTTCATCCTTACGACGGCGAGCAAGAGCCGAATTATACGGGCCTTAAGGACGGACAGAGCATCGACGCGCACGGCAAAGAAGCGCATACGAAGGTGCTCGATACCCAGGGTAAATACACCTGGATTAAGGCTCCGCGATACGACGGCAAGCCGCTTCAGGTAGGACCGCTTGCAAATATCGTGGCAAATTACGCTAAGAAAAACGAGCGCGTCGTAAAGGTCGTGGATCAATTCCTAAAAGACGCTGGCTTGCCGCTTGAAGCGGTATTTTCGACGCTTGGACGAACGGCATGCCGTATGATCGAGGCTAAAGTCGTTGCCGACAACGGACTGATCGCGCTAGAAAATTTAATTGCAAACATCAAAAGCGGCGATACCGAAACCTGCGCAAAATATGTAATCGATAACTCAAAAGAGTACAAAGGTCGCTATATCGGCCACGTGCCGCGCGGCGCACTTAGCCACTGGTGCAGGATCGAAAAGGGTGTCATCAAAAACTGGCAGGCGGTCGTACCGTCTACTTGGAACGCCACGCCGAAGGATAAAGACGGCGCTATGGGCGCTTACGAATCCTGCTTGATCGGGCTTAAACTTGCCGATCTTTCCAAGCCGCTAGAGATCATCCGCCGCATCCACTCTTTCGATCCTTGCATCGCTTGCGCCGTGCACGTAATGGACGCTAAAGGAGCGGAGCTTGGCTGCTATAGGGTAGATCCCAGCAAAGGATAAACGATGAAAAAAAGATTTGCGGAATACGAGTTCTCTATCGGTCTTAGGCTCACGCACTGGCTGCGTGCGCTTTGTATTACGATTTTGGTGATCACCGGATATTACATCGCCTTTGTTTTCACCGCGCCCGAGGTAAGTCCCGAGCCGGTGCTTTTCATGCAGGCTAAATTTAGATTCGTACATCTGATCTTCGGCTTTGCGATGATCGGTGCGGCGATCTTTAAAACCTACCTTTTCTTCTTCGATAAAAAGAGCAGAAAAGAGCTTTTAAGCATCAAGGATTTTTTTAGCCCGCGTGTCTGGATCGCTCAGATCAAATACTATATCTTTTTGGGCGAGCACCCGCATCTTCGCGGCGTTTATAACCCATTGCAGTTTATATCATATCTGGGCTTTTATCTAGTGCTATTCGTAATCTGCCTAACCGGAATGATTCTATACGTTCACGTCTATCACGAGGGGTTAGGCGGCGCGCTATATGGGCTCTTGCGCCCGCTAGAAGCTGCAATGGGCGGTCTAAGCGAAGTTCGAATGATTCACCATCTTTGCATGAATATCATCATAATCTTCGTACCGATCCACGTCTATATGGCGGTCTTTAACGCTGTCAAGGGTAGAGACGGTGCGATGGATGCGATCGTAAGCGGCTATAAATTTAAAAAGGAAGAGCACGCTTGAGGGTGCTGGTACTGGGTATCGGCAATGTCATCTACGCGGACGAGGGCATAGGCGTGCACTTCGTCCGCGCGCTCGCGCAGAACTATAAATTTTACCCTAAAACCGCCGCACGAAATTCTATGACGGGCGAGAATTTCGCGGCGCAGAATTTTATGCAAAATTCCGCCCAAGTCTCTGCGATACAAAATTCTACCTCGCAAAATTCCATAGAGCGCGACTCCTTGCAAAATTCTGCGAATGAAAATTTTATCTCCGAGCAGAATTTTGCAGCAGTAAATTTAGACCGAAATTCTACTCCAGAACATTCCGCAAAGCAGAATTTCGCTTCAAATTCTGCTTTGCAAAATTCCGTCATAAATTCCGTAGCGCAAAGCTCTATCAATGCGGACTTCATCGCCATAAATTCCGCCGCGCCGAGTCCGAGTGCGGATCAGATCCGATTTATCGACGGCGGGACTTTGGCTAGCTTTTTGATGCCTACGATGGCGGAATTTGATGAAATTTTGCTCGTAGATTGCATAGACGCGGACGGCGCAAAGGGCGGCGAGGTGTATTTTTTCGACTACGACGCGATGCCTAAGCAGATCAGCTGGAGCGGTTCGGCGCACGAGGTCGAAATGCTTCAAACCCTGCAGATGATGGATCTTTGCGGCGATCTGCCTCGCGTTAAAATTCTAGCTGTCGTGCCGCGGCGCATCGAAGAAGCTAGCTTTAAACTAAGCTCCGTGATATTAAAATCCTCAAAAACCATGGAAAAAACGGCGCTTAAGTACCTATCGGATCTTGGCTTCGCGCATGAAAAAATCGCCGATCTCAGCGCCCAAGACATCGCGGATCGATTTGCAAAAAGGGGGCGAGATGATAGTAGCATATGAGTTTAACTACCTTAATGAAAACGCGCTAATAGCGCACTTCTTGCTGTTTTATGCTCGCAAAAGCGCACTTGATTTTTGCCTGAAAAAAGAGGCGAACTTAATAAGCCTTTTCGTGCGCGGCGGCGAGGATGAAATTTTAAAATTTAGCGACGAGGCGATGCCCCTGACTCCAAACTCCATATTTCTGGCAAAATCCTCCGTGCGCGTGGTGGACGAGGACAGCGCCGAAGCGAAAACGCTGAAATTTAACGGCGCGTTTGAGGATACCTCCTCGGGCGATATAAGTAAATTTTTAGAGGATGAAATTTCAAACGCCCATAATACGGCTAAATTTAATAATTTCACTCCGCGAGTGATGAAAGAATACCTCGCTCGCGCCGAGCCCTCTCAAAACGAATTCGGAGCAATAAGCGGCGCCGGCGTACTTCATGACGGCAAATTTGAAGCGGTAAGCAGGGAAAATTTCGCCTGCTTGTTGGAGCTTTGCCGCCTAAACTTGCTTCACGCAAGGCAGGTGCAGATCGAGCGCGGCGGCGCAACTTTCACGCTCAAGGCGGACGTGGATTTTAGCGCCGATTTTCTGATAGCCGCAGGGGTGGGGGCGCTGGATGGGATTTTTGTGAGCGACGAAAAGAGCAAAATCGCGCTCGCAGCCTTCGAAAAGCCGCTCATAAGCCTAAAAACCAATGCGATCTTTAGAAAAAATCACGAGGACGCGCCTAAATTTTTTGACGTAAAGCTTGCGGGCGACATATTCGTGTTTGCGCTGGGGCGCGCTTTGGCAAGCGACGGGATCTATTTTTTAAGCGTAAAATGCGAAAGCGCGGCGCAAAAAGATCAAATTTTTAAAGTCACGCCGCTGCAAAACGGCTTTTTGATCGTGCAAAACGAGGACTTTTTAAGCGACGCCGCAAGCGCTTATCTGAAAAACTCAAAGGATAAAAACTCCGCACTTTTTGCGCTTATATGCCGCGAAAAGGGGCTTTTAAATGACCAAAAAAAACGGGTTTTGCGCTGCTTTTTGGGCGTGGGCGCGGATGATGAGATCGCAATTTATGGCGAAAGCTCCAAAAAAATTCTACTTAAATTTGATCTGCCGCGAAGTTTTGACGAGCTTAAGGCGCAAATTTGCGCGGACGAAACGGGCGCGAAGTTGTTTGAAAATTTCAGCGCCAAATTTAACGTAGGCGCCGCGAAAATCGATGAAATTTTAAAAAGCGTAAACGTGGGATTTTACGGTATCTTTAGCGTCGCCGCGCAGCTTATCTGGGGGCGCGATGCGGCATTTTTAACGGCGGCTGCGGAGGATTTTGCGGGCGGCAAAGGGGTGCGGCTTGATTTTTGTACGGACGAGCGCGGCTGCGTGCAAGCGGATAAAATTTTGCGTTCGGCGATGAGCTATGCGCTCGCAGGCGCCAATGAAAAGCTGTTTGCGTTCGGATTTTTCGATAGTTTGGGCTATTTTTTAAGCGATCTGGCGGATGAGCGCAAAGAGGATTTTGACGTTTTGATCTTCGGCGGCGCGATGTTTGGCGGACGCAAATTCGCGGATTTAATGCTTAAACTTTGCAAAAATTTTGACGCGAGCTTTAGCGACAGCTTCGCGCTTCAAGCTCGCTAGATTGGGCATATATGCGTATTTTTGACAAAGCTTTGAAGTCTTATCCGCAAAACAGCGAGTTGCGCGGGCATTGCGGTGCCGATAGCTGCGCCATACGGGCTAAGCTTAGCGCAAACGAGATCGCGCGAAATTTTAAAAAAGCGGCAAAGGGCGCGGAAGCAAAGGATCAAATTTTATTAAATTTAGAGCACATTTTGCAGCGCCCGGTACGTTTTGTCCGCCCGCCGCGAGCGCATTTTGCTCGCAAAATGGCTCCCGCGTCGCGCAATTTATGAAAGTATGTGTATGAAAGCGGCTAAATTTGAGGTTTTCGGAGCGGTGCAAGGGGTCGGATTTCGCCCGTTCGTCTATAAGCTCGCCGTGGATTTGGGGCTGAAAGGCGAGGTTTATAACGACGGCGAGGGCGTTAAAATCATCGTTTGCGCAGACCTTTTTGGGGCGCAACAAAACCCGGTCGATAAAAATTTCGCCCCTTTAAATTTAGATGAGTCAAATTCTAACGAAATTCAAGCACAGAAAGTATCGTTATCGGCTGCTCGGTCTTTAAATTCTACCGAGGCGGATTCTGGCGAGACCGCAAGCTCGTCACTAAATTTTACGGGCTCAAATTTAAGCCAGGACTCCATTTCGCCGCAAAGCGCACCGAACTTACCGAATAATTCGGTCGGCTCGCTACGTGATCTAGCAAACGATTTAGCAAACCTGCCCGATTTGACGAGTTTGCCGCATGATTTGACGGGCGATTCGCAAGCCGCAGCGAGCGAGAAATTTTTACCCAACTTATCCGAGCTGAATCTAAACGGGCAGGGCTCTATCTTGCCAGCTTTACCCGAGCAAAACCTCTGCTCGCAGGATTTGCAAGACTCCAAGCGCAATCTGCAAAGCACCGAGCAAGATCTGCCCGAAGAGGAAATTTTAAAAATTTTCGAGCAGCGCCTCCGCAGCGAAGCGCCGCCGCTTTGCCGAATCGATAGGATTATTCGCGCAGATATTAATACACAAGATTTTGCGCAGAATTTTACTGATTTCAAGATCACGCAATCCAAGGAGGGGCGTAAATTTAACCCGATTTTGCCCGATTTTGCGATCTGCGATCAGTGCAAAAAAGAGTTTTACGACCCGCAAAATCCGCGCTTCCACTATCCTTTTATCAACTGCACCGATTGCGGCCCGCGCCTTAGCATCATCGCCGCGCTGCCGTATGACCGCGCAAACACCACGATGAGGGCATTTGAGATGTGCGAGTTCTGCCGCGGCGAATACACGAATCCACTCACGCGCCGCTATCACGCCGAGCCGATCTCCTGCCCGCACTGCGGCCCGCAGCTGTTTTTATGCGGCACAGGCGGCGAAATTTTATCAAGCGGCGAGGAGGCGATAGCGTACACGGCAGAGCTTTTGCGGCGCGGGCAGATCGGCGCGATCAAAGGTATGGGCGGTTTTCACATCGTCTGTGATGCTACGAACGAGCGCGCAGTACGCATGCTGCGAATGCTCAAAAAGCGCCCGAGCAAGCCTTTTGCGATCATGTGTCGCGACGCAGCGCAGGCATGGCGCACAGCGAGTCTAAGCGCGGAGGAAGAGGCGCTGATAGACTGCAACGTCAAGCCGATCGTGATTTTAAAAAAGCGTGAGTTTGTTTGGCGCACAGAGGCGGGCTTTGCGGCGGATTTCGGCACGCAAACTTCCAAGGCGAAAGGCGAAAATACTATATCGCCGAAATTTACGAGTGAGCAAGAGGATTCTGCGCAAGGGCAGGGCTTTGTGCTACAAAATTTACGCAATTGCGCGGCGCAAAATTTTAACATGCAAAATGTTGGAGTTTGCGCGGAGCAGGGTGGGTTGCATAGTGCGCAAATTTTCAGCAAACCGGCGCGACGCAGTTTCGCCTGCGATGCGTCTATTGCGGGTGATTCGCGGAGCGCAGAAAACGAGCTAGGACGCGCATCGAATAAGTCTGGTTTGCAGTGCGCGGCTAAAAATTTAAGCCTACCGCAAGCAGAAGGCGAGCTAGAGCTGCGACATATAGCTAATGAGTTAAATTTACAGTCCGCAGCGGATAGCCAAGACTCGCAATTTGCGGCGAAGAGGTCTGATTCTTGGCTTGCGACGGACGAGTCTATTTCGCAAAATTCGGCGAATATGCAGGGCTTGCGATATGCTGCAAATGCGAACCTGCAGAGCATAGATGCGAATTCAAGCTTGCTGCAAGTAGCAGGCGAGCTGGAACAGCGGCAAACAATTAACGAGCCAAATTTACAACTTGCAGCCGATAACAGAAACTCGCAATGCGTGGCGAGCGAGCCGAGTCCGCAACAGACGATAAATTTGCAAGGTTCATGCTCTGCGCAGGTGTGCACGACGGACGTGCGCAGCGCCCATTCCGATAGCGAGGTCGATTTCGTGCGTTTGCCCGCAAGCTTTTCGGCGATTTTTAGAGCAGGCGCGATCTTTATCGCTCCAAGCGTGGCGCCGAACCTTAATAAAATCGGCATTTTCCTAGCCAACACCGGCGTGCATCTGCTGCTTTTTGAATACTTTGATCGCCCGATCGTCGCTACTAGCGCCAACATTAGCGGCGAGCCCATTATTTTTAATGCCGAGGAGTTGCGCGAGAAGCTGGGCGGCGTCATCTCGTTTTACCTGGATAACGACCGCGAAATTTTAACGCCGAGCGACGATAGCATCGCCTTTTTACCGCAGTTTGAAGCGCGAGCTTCGGCGCCTAGTTCAAAAACGGCTCATAACTCTGGTAAAATTTCCGCGCCGCTTCCGACCTACACTGAGATAAGAAGCTCCGCGCAAAATTCCATCCTAGCGCAGAATTCTGTCATAAATTCTGCGGACGCGCAAACCCTTACCGCACCGCAAAATTTTAATGAAAATTCTGCGGATGGGCGGGATTGCGAGAGCTCGCAAAGGGTTTTTGATACGGATACGAGTCGCGACACTGCAAATTTTACCTCAGGAACTAGCTGTCGCGCCATAAATTCGGCGCCTCAAAAAAATCAAAATGACGCAAATTCCGCCGCCGAAATAAATTCTGACTGCGAGACGAAATCCGCCCGCGGCGCAAGCATATCAAATTCCGCAAGTGCCCTAAATTCCACAAATGCTGCAAATCTCGCAGATGCCGCAAAATCCGCAAACACTGCAAATTCAGCGAGCTACACAAATCTTTCCGCCGAAGCGGATGCTTTAGATCGCGCGCTGTTTTTGCGAACATCTCGCGGAATGAACCCAAAAATTTTCCCTAGCAAATTCCAGCTCAAAGGCACTTTCCTGGCGCTCGGAGCGGAGCTAAAAAATGAGTTTGCGATCTACAAAGACGGGCAAATTTTCATCTCGCCCTACATCGGCGATCTTAAAAATGTCGCTACGAATGAGCGATTTTTCGCGCTTTTGGATATGTTTGTGCGCGCCTATGAGCTGAAATTTGACGCCGTCATCGCGGATCTGCACCCGCAGTTTTCGCACACGCGATTTTTCGAGCAGCGCGGATACCCCGTGGTGCGCTACCAGCACCATTTCGCGCATCTGGTATCGAATCTGGCGCAAAACGATCTGCTAAGCAGCGGCAAAAAATACCTCGGCTTTTGCTTCGACGGCACCGGCTACGGCACGGACGGCACGATCTGGGGCGGCGAGGTGATGGTCTTTGATCCGCGCGGCTACCGTCGCGTCGCGAAATTCGACGAGATCGCGCTTATCGGCGGCGAGAATGCGATCAAAAACATCTACAAGCTTGCGCTTGCGCTCGTGTTTAAATTTAACGTAAAGGACGCTGCGCGCGAGTTTTTGGCAAAATTTAGCGCGAGCGAAGTAGCAAATTTAGAAAAAATCGCGCCACGTGCCGTCCGCTCAAGCTCGCTAGGGCGGCTGTTCGACGCATTTGCGGCGGTCATTTGCGACCTAAGAGCCGTAAGTTTCGACGGCGAGGCCGGCATGCGGCTAGAAAACCTATACATCCAGGGCTGCGAGCAGAGCTATAAATTTAGGCTGAAAAAAGCGGGCGAAAATTTTATCCAAAACGCGCCGTATTCCGCTTCGCAGCAGCGGGGCGCCGATGATTTACGGCACGAAACACAGCGCGAAGCGGGGCAGGGCGTTTTGAATGTGCAAAATCGTAGCGGCGCCAAAAACAGCTGCGCGTTGCAAGGCGATTTTAAAAAGCTTGAGGGCGATACGGCAAGCAAAGACTGGCTTGAGTGGGCGGCTCGAAACATCGCAGGCAGCGA
The DNA here is from genome assembly GCF_938030785.1 of uncultured Campylobacter sp. Classification (GTDB taxonomy): domain Bacteria; phylum Campylobacterota; class Campylobacteria; order Campylobacterales; family Campylobacteraceae; genus Campylobacter_B. The sequence continues at coordinate 7,806 of NZ_CALHIK010000088.1, read as the reverse complement.
TGAAAAGAATACAAACGTCGCCGCAAATTTTATAGAACAAGCATCCGCCATGAATTTAATAAATTCTGAAAGCAAAAACGCCGCCGATGCGGATCAGAGTCCACAAAACGAAACTTGCGCGCCGAGCTTTGAGGGCGAATGCTACGTGATCGATTATGAAGAGGCGTTTTTGCAAGCTTTGAACGATGAGCCACGCTTGGCTGCGACGAAATTTATCAACGGCTTGGCAAACTTCATCGCGGAGTTTGCGGATGGCTTCGAGCTCGAGGTCGTGCTAAGCGGCGGAGTCTTTCAAAACGCCACGCTGCTTAATTTGACCTGCAAAAAGCTGCGTGAGCGAGGGATAAAATTTCATCTAAACTGCAAGATCCCGTGCAACGACAGCGGCATCGCATACGGGCAGCTCGCGGCGTATCTAAGCGAAATTTCGCGCTAAGGCAGAATTTGCACCGTGCGCAGAAGCCCTTGTTGCGTGCGGCGCAGCTCGTTTAAGACCAACAAAAACGAAGCTGATCTGAAATTTCGCTTCAAAATTTTTACAAATCGCGGCATGAAATTTTTGCGAAATTTTTGCAAAATTTCTGCGCGAGCGAGCCGAATTCCAAAGCACGAGCAAAATTTAAAGCAAGGGGCGGTTAAATTTCAAAATAATTTAAACCTAGATGAAATTTGAGCGGAATTTCGGTAAAATTACGTTCAAAATACGCGAAATAGGGGGAAACTATGAAAAAAGAGGAAAAAGAGAGCGCCGTAAGATTTAGCATTTCGCTGCCGACGAAGCTTTTTGAGGATCTCGATGAGATGGTGCGCGCCAAGCAATACCTAAGCCGCAGCGAGTTTATCCGCGATCTGATCCGCGAAAAGATGGTCGAGGGCGTGCTTCACGGAGATAGCGACGAGGACTGCGTGGGCGTGCTTTGCATCGCGTATGATCATCACCAAAGCGATCTGATCGAGCAGCTCGTAGAGATCGAGCACCACGCAAACGTCACCATCATCAGCACCAGCCACTTCCACATCGACGAGCGCCACTGCTTCGAGGAGATCACGATGCGGGATAAAATTTCAAAGATCGAGCGGCTCAGCGCCAAAATCGGCGCGCTAAAAGGGGTGAAATTTTCCAAGCTCGTAAACGCGGTGATCACCGAAGCGTAGGGCTTTTGCACATTTTAAAAACAGCGCGTCGTGCTAAATTTTCGCGCTCCTATTCGTGCGCTTTTAAAATTTAAACGCAGGCTGCGCGACTTTTGCAGGTTACGAAGCGCGATTTTGCGGTTGCGTAGTGAAATTTAAAATTTAAACGCAGCGTCTGCGCGGGGCGGCAAATAAAATTTGTTTAAATTTACGCGGCGAGCGCGAAATTTTATAGATTTTAATTAAAAAACGCTCTTGCCGCGGGTTTAAATTTTACGCATTGGCGCGAGATCGGCACAGCTAGCGACTAAATTTTATAAAGCGCCGCGCTTTCGTGCCGTATTTGTAAAGCCGAGCTAGCGTAAAATCGATATGAAAACGACCGCCGCGTTGATGTTCGCCGCGCCGTAGAGCATGCGCGAGATTGTAGAGTGCCGGTAAAATCAGCTCGCAAGCCCTAAACTCCGCGGTTTATTCTTGCGGCGACTTTTGTATTGTTTTGAACCACCGCACCGCCGCGCAAGCCCTAAATTTACGGCGCGCGACTTTGTGTAATCTACGAGCAGACGATTAAATTTAAAACAGCATCTTTGCTCGCTAGCTTTAAATTTTGCGTCGAGCCTTCGTAAACAGCGCACGAAATTTAGACGAAAACGGAGCGCGTAAATTTCAAGCCTCATTAAATTTCATAAAATTTCGCACTTCGATATAAAATTTATCAAATTTACGCCGTTTAAAGCAAAAACGTGGTATTTTACGCGCAAAATTTATTTTCCAAGGATAAAAAATGTGTAAAGATTGCGGCTGTTCAGTAGGCCATACTCATGACGCTCATTCGCACGAGCATCTCCACACCCACGCGGACGGCACCGTCCACTCCCACGCTCATATGCACGAGGCGGGGATCGATCATGAGCACGACGCGCACGATCACGTCCACACAAATGTCGCTATTAGCGACGCCAAAACGATCGAGGTGATGAGTAAAATTTTAAGCGCCAACGACGAAGAGGCCGCTCACAACAGAGCTCATTTTGACGAGGATAAAATTTTATGTTTAAATTTGATGAGTAGCCCCGGTAGCGGCAAGACTACGCTGCTTGAGGCGACTATCAAAAGCGGCAAATTTAAAATCGGCGTCATCGAGGGCGATCTAGAGACTAACCGCGACGCCGATCGCATCATAAAAGCAGGCGCACAGGCCCATCAGATTAGCACCGGCGAGACCTGCCATCTGGATGCCTTTATGGTTCACGAGGGTCTTCATCATATCGATACTAAAAATTTGGATCTGGTTTTCATAGAAAACGTCGGAAACCTCGTCTGCCCGGCGGCATTCGACGTGGGCGCGCACCTGAACGTGGTGCTTCTAAGCGTGCCCGAGGGCAGCGATAAGATCGCAAAATACCCCGTGATATTTCGTCGCGCAGACTGCGTCGTAATCACCAAAACCGCGCTGCTACCGCATTTTGACTTTGATATGGAGGAGGTGGTGCGCGAGGTACACAAACTCAATCCAAAAGCCGACGTCATCGCTCTCGATAGCAAAAGCGGCGAGGGCGTGGAGAAATGGCTGAAATTCCTACAATACAAGAAGGAATTTCGTTAATGTGTCTTTCAATCCCTTCAAAAATCATCTCGATCGACGAAAATAATTTCGCGACCGTGGAGACTTTGGGCGTGCGCCGCGGCGTGAGCTTGGATCTGCTTCCCGAGCCCGCGGCGGTCGGGGAGTACGTGTTGATCCACGTGGGCTTTGCGATGGAGAAGATCGATACGCAGCGAGCGAAGGAGAGTATCGAAATTTACGAGCAGATCGCAAAGCAGATGAGGGCGGAAGAGGGCTTGGTGTATGAAAGCATGGAACCTAGAGCCGGCACAGAGAATTAAAGCGGCTTGTAAACCCGTAAAATTTAAGGTAAATAATGGATCTAATCAAGGATTTTAGGGATAAGGAGCTGATTCTAGCGCTTAGCAAGCTGATAATTTCTAAAAGCAAAAAGCCGCTAAATATTATGGAGATTTGCGGCGGACACACGCACTCGATCATGAAATTCGGCCTTCCGAGCCTGGTCGGCAAAAATATCAAATTTATCCACGGCCCCGGCTGTCCGGTGTGCGTGATGCCGCGCAGTCGCATCGACGAGGCGATCAAGCTCGCCGCGATGCCGCAGAGTATTTTTTGCACTCTAGCAGATATGCTTCGAGTTCCTGGCTCTCGCACCAGCTTGCAGAAGCTGCGCGGCGAGGGGCACGATATCAGGGCGCTTTACAGCCCGCTTGATTGCATAAAGATCGCGCAGGAAAATCCGCAGAAAACGGTGATATTTTTTGCGATCGGCTTTGAGACGACGACGCCGATGAGCGCCGTGCTGATCGATAAGGCGCTAAGCCTGGAGCTAAAAAATCTCTTTTTCCACATCAACCACGTCACGGTGCCCGCGCCCGTACGAGCGATCTTAGACGACGCCGACGTGCAGATAGACGCGTTTTTGGGACCTAGCCACGTAAGCGTGATCACCGGCGCGAAGGCCTACGAGAGCATCGCGCGGGATTACAAAAAGCCGATCGCCGTAAGCGGATTTGAGCCGCTTGACATAATGGCGGGCGTGCTAAATTTGGTCGAGCAGCAAAACGCCGGCACCTACGAGGTTTTCAACGAATACGAGCGCGTCGTAAAAGAGGGCGGCAACCAAAAAGCGCAAAATTTAATAGATAAATATTTTGAAATTTGCGATTTTCCGTGGCGAGGGCTCGGCGAAATTCCAAAAAGCGGCATGAAGTTGCGACCCGAGTACGCGGCGCTGGATGCCAGAGTGCAGTTTGATTGCAGCGTACAGAGCGCTCCCGAGAGCAAGGCCTGTATCTGCGGCGAAATTTTGCGCGGCAAAAAAAGCCCGTATGATTGCAAGGTTTTCGGCAAGCACTGCACGCCGCAAAACCCGATAGGATCGTGTATGGTCTCAAGCGAAGGCGCATGCGCGGCGTACTATAAATACGGCGACGTCAAAAACGCGGGCTAAATTTTGCGCGCGGTATCGCAGAGCGTAAATTTTAAAAATAAGTCGTACTTTAAAATTTTAACCGAAGCGGAATCGTTGCGCTAAATTTGCTTTAAAATTTTACGTGGCACCGTAGCGGCACGGCTTGTTTGACTGCGCAATACGGGCTTATAAATTTAAAACCGAGTGAAAAGGAAAAATTTGAACGAAACTATACTTTTAAGCCACGGCGGCGGCGGCGAGGAGATGAATAGGCTCATCAACGAGACGATCTTTGCGGCGTTTGATAATGAAATTTTACGCGCGAACAACGACAGCGCAATACTAAATTTAAATTTAGACGATTTAAATTTAGACGCCGGGGCGGGTTTTGACCGCGCGGCGCCGAGCTCTGCTTTGAATTCGGCGGCGAGCTTCGGCGGCGAGCTAGCTTTCAGCACCGATAGTTTCGTGGTCACGCCGCTGTTTTTTAACGGCGGCGACATCGGCAAGATCGCCGTTTGCGGCACCGTCAACGACCTTGCGATGGTGGGTGCAAAGCCGCTGTTTTTAAGCTGCGCGCTCATCATCGAGGAGGGGCTTAGCCTAGGCGAGCTGCGACGCATCCTGAACTCGATGGCGAGTACCGCGCGAAGCTGCGGCGTTCGCATCGTTTGCGGCGACACAAAGGTCGTGCCGCGCGGCAAATGCGATAAAATTTTCATCAACACGAGCGGCATCGGCCGTGTTTTGCGATCTGCGCGCGTGCAAAACATCAAAGCGGGCGCAAAAATCCTCCTTAGCGGCGACATCGGGCGACACGGGGCGGTGATACTCGCGGCGCGCGACGAGATCGCGCTAAGCAGCGAGCTGCAAAGCGACTGCAAACCGCTTTGCGCTGCGGTAGAAAAGCTGGTCTCGCAAGGCGTGAAGATCCAAGCGATGCGAGATGCGACGCGCGGCGGGCTTAGCGCGGTTTTGAACGAATTTGCAAACTCTAGCGGGCTTGAATTTTTGGTGCGCGAAGAGGATATCAAAATCAGCGACGAAGTAGTGGGCGTGTGCGAACTGTTGGGCTTCGAGCCTTATGAGCTTGCAAACGAAGGCACTTTCGTAGCGATCGTAGAAGATGACGCCGAGGCCGATAGGGCGCTTGAGATACTACGCGAATTTGACGCAAACGCCGCAATCATCGGCGAGGTGCGCGAAGTAGGGCGCGGTAGAGGCGAATTCAGCGGCACTTTGACGCCGAAGCTTAGCGCGCAGGGCGAATTTACGGGCGTAAGCGACATGGACGCGGCGTCAGAAAATAGGGCGGAGCAATTTCAAACTCCGCATGCGGCAAAAGGGCGAGTGATTTTGCAAAATGCATACGGCTCACAGCGATTTTTGGAACTTCCAAAGGGCGAGCTGCTGCCGAGGATTTGTTAAATTCGCGTGCAAATTCGGCAAATTTAAGCCTAAATTTTAGGCGTATTTTTAAATTACAAAAAATTTCGCATAAAATACGGCGCGGCCGTAAAATTTAGAGGTAAAAATGCATGAACTATCGATCGTAGCGGATCTTGTGGCGCTATGCGAAAAGGCGCTAAACGCCGAAATAGCAAAGAAAAAAGGCGTGGTGGCCGAGCAGGGCGATAAAAACCGCTGCGACATAGCCAATACCGCTAGAAATATGGATTTCGCAAATACCGACATAGGCGCTAAGAATACCAAAAATACGGGCGTTGCGGATACGGACTCGAACAGCAAAAACGGTGATTTTTATAAAAATTTGGATGCAAATCCGCAGGCACCTTACGATACATTTAGTTCTAAAAGTCCGCAGATAAGGGAACTACACGTAAAAATAGGGCGACTAAGCGGCGTGGAGGCGCATTATCTGCAAAACTGCTACGAAGTCTTTCGCGCAGGCACCGTCTGCGAAAATGCAGATCTCATTATCCATACCCAAGAGATCGTCGTAAAATGCAAAAACTGCGGTTTTAGCGGAGATTTGGCGCAGAATGACTTTTCTTGCCCGCGCTGCAAAAGCTCCGAAATCAGCGTAATCGACGGCGAAGATATGTACCTAATGCGCCTGGTTATCGAATAAAAGAGGGCGTTTTCTAGGGACAATAAACTTCCTATATTTCAAATTTTCAATATTACACGTATAAGCGAAATTTCATTTCCGCCTAATTCAGATATTTATCTATTTTAATTCTTGCAGAAAACACATTTGTCCTGCTGATTTCATTTGAAGTCACGTTAAATTATCAAAGGCTCAATTGAACTTAAGCGGATTCTCTCTTATCATCTTTAGTAAAATATGATAGAAAGTTTTTGTATCTTTGCTGTTATTATATCTAAATTCACACTCCTTTAGATGAAGTAAGAAATTCTCTTTTTTAATCCCTTTAAATTTAGATAATCTGTGTTTAGCATAACCCCAGAAATTCTCAATACCATTTATATGATTTTTACCATTTGCAAACTCATTCTTTGAATGTTTTACTCTATAATGAGCCTTCGCTCCGTAATCAACCAATCCATCATAGGCTTTCCAACAATCAGAGTATATAGTAGAGCTATCAAGCTCGCTAAATTCCTTCAGTATCGGCAATAGCTCACTAGCAGAGCAGTTTTTAACTATCTGGGTATAAACTTTGCCATCTCTTTTAAGCATACCAAATACCGGTTGCTTTCCACTTGCTCCTCTACCTCTCTTACCCCTTACTCGTTTAGATCCGAAGTAGCTTTCGTCTATTTCTATCTCACCGCTAAATTTGCTTATATTTTCACACTCTTTAGACATAAGAATTCTTATTTCTCTAAAGATTTTACATAGGGTTGCTTCTGAAATTTTAGTTAAATTTGATATCTTTGATGCCTCTATGTCTTCTGCAAAATACTTGAGAATTTCTCTAAATTTCTTTTCTGAAATTCGGGAACGGATTATATACTTATTTTTCATTGTGCTCATCGTAACTTACTGCTCCTTTGTGTGAGCTTAAGTTAAAGAGAGCCTAAAGAATAGATCGTAGAAAAGCGTATAAACCTAATAAAAGAGTGGTTATATCGCTTAGGCAAAGAAACGAATTCGGCATCGGCGCAAATCGAACGAGAACCTTTATTTTAAGAAGCGAAAATCCGGTAGAATTAAGTCGTATAGCTAGCAGATTTATCGTAAGAGGCGGCGAAGTGCATACCGATGAGAATGTTGGATATTCAAATTTTATCGCTCATTACAATCACAAAGTGGTTAATCACGCCGTAGAGTATTGCGGCGCAAACGGAGAAAACAACAATCAAAGCGAAAGCTACAATTCAAGATTTCGTAGACTTCAATACGGACAATGTCATAAGCTAAGCACGTTGTATCTGTCAAACTATGCTAATGAGATAGCTTACCGAGAGGATACAAGGCGATTTAATAACGGCTTTATCTTTAGAGATATTTTAAAGAAGTGCTTAGATAGCGGGATTTCAAATGAATTCTGCGGATATTGGCAAGGCAATCATAGAGTGGCCGAGAGATTAGGCATTTAGAATTTTTATGCAATATTGTTTTGCGTTGTTTGCAATACGGCATTCTATTACGTCTTGACGAACCAAATTCTCTAAAACAGTATAAATTCCGTCGTATATCAATTTGTGAAGCTTTTGCGGTAGGGCTTTTACTCTCATTACATACTTTGTTAATTCATTT
>NZ_CALHIK010000087.1 GCF_938030785.1 uncultured Campylobacter sp. | reverse complement strand
CTACGCTTCCGCTATGGAAATTTACGCTATTGTTGCTACCGCTGCTTGCATCTGCAGCGTAGACGTTACCGTCAACTCTAGCAGTACCTTTTAAATTTACGCTGTTATTGGTTGCAGAGCCGCTAGCTTTTGCTCCTTTTACGTCGCCGGTAACCTTACCGTCATTTAGAGTTATGGCGTTAGCATCTGCATTACCATTTGCCGCTTCACCGCCGTAAGCGTTTCCGTTAACTATGGTATCGTTTGTAGTTACGGTATTATCATGAACGTTTCCGTTTAAGGAGTAGCCTGCGCTTATGTTTCCGTTTACCACAGCACCTTTTGAGCTATCTTCAAAGCTTAGCTCGTTGTGGTGAACCTCTTGGGTTCCGCTATCGCCGTAACCTGCATTTACGTTACCGAAATTTGTTCCGCCCTTAACTATGGTTTTATTGTTATAGACGGTATTTGGAGTTACGCTATCTTTGACATCTGCTCTACCGGAGCTTATATTCTTACCGTTTAGATCTCCTGCGCTTTGAGATACGTTTACGGTGTTATTTTTATTGCCGAATAGCTTATGAGCACCTGCTTGGGCAGCATTGCTAGCTTGGTTCTTGGTTAGCTCACCGCTATCGAAACCGTTATCTATCCAAGCATCTGTAATGGTGCCCTTTCTATATACAAGCTCTTTGTCTGCGTTTTGTTTACGGAAGGTTTCGCCGTCATATTGGTAGTGGTCTTTATCGGTAATGGTATAGACCTGATCTTTTTGGGTACTTCTATCAGTAAAGTTTATAGTACCGTTATCCTTGCTGATTAACTTATAGTCTTTGTTATCATCAAGGTTATTGGTATTTACATTAACGTCTGTTTGGCTAAGATCGGTAATAGTACTTCCGGTAAGCTTAAGTGCAGGATCGTTTCCGTTGTAGTTGTTAGGGAGGTTAAAATTTAACTTACCGACTCCCTCGATATTTTTAGCGGCAATATTGCCCGGCACTAGCGGATTGTTGCCGTCTTTACCGACGTTTACGACGTCATTAGCATCGCCCTTTATCGTTCCGATGTCGTTACCGCCGATTAAATTTACGGTAGCGTTAGTTACGTTGGTGGTGTCGATATCTAGCCCGCCGAAATTCTGCGGCGCGTTTGGATCCTCGCCTACGTCGATAACAGGATCGCCCGCAGGGCCGCTATATTTGCCGACCTCGCCGTTATCGAATGCTCCGGCGATAGTGCGGTCGGTTTTCTTTTTACCTTGGATTACGATGGATTTTCCGTCATCATCTTTCATCAGACCTTTTAAATTCATCGAGTAGGTAGTGGCATTTTTGATCGTAAATACGTTATCGGTGCGCTTAGTCGTTTGCGTTTCGTCAAAACCGGTAAATCCCTTTTCATTGTGGATCAGATAGCGCTTCTCGCCGTCGCCTATCGCATAAGTATCTACATTATAATCGGTGCCGTCGAGTTGAAATTTAGCGTTATTGATATCGGTTTGAGCTCCGCCCGTGATTTGAAGGGCGGCTTTGTTTGCATCGGAATTCGCATTTGATATACTTAAGAAATTTAAAACGTCAAATCTAGCGATATTGCCCGCTTTATTAGGATTAACGGCGTTTGAAGCATTTATCAAAGTATTGCCGCTGCCGCTGCCGCTGCCAAATAATCCGTAAATCGTGCCGGTAACCGTGCTATTCGTTAAATTTACCGTATTATTACTGCTGCCCGCAGCGGTAGCCTGCGCGCCATAAACTACTCCGTTTATCGTGGAGCCTTGCAAAATTACAGTGTTATTTGATGCAGAGCCCGCCATAGCGTTACCGCCTTTTACCTCTTTATTTCCATTGACTGTAGAATTTACCAAGGATAAGGCGTTTTGTACGGCACTGCCGTTTGAGGTAGTTCCGCCCGAAACGTGGTTGTTGATAGTCGCTCCGGTTGTGGAAAATTCATTGCCGCTAACGCCTCGCTCGCCGCGTCCGCCTAGAGCAGGACCGTTTAGCGTTCCGCCGGTTACTTGCACGTGGTTATTATTTGCCGTTCCGCTGCCGCTGCCGATTTTATTAGTTCCGCCGATTACTTGAAAGACGCTTTTGCCGGTTAAATCCGCTACTACCCAGTTGGCCTCGGCCTTGCCTTTTTCGCTTCTACCGCCGATGATATCGTGGCTCATCGTAGCGCCGTTTGCGATCTCTACTCTGGCGCCCGTAACGTCGCCGTTAACGCTGTTTCCGCCTATGACGTCGCGACCTACTTCACCGCCGTTTAGAATTACTTTGGTATTTGAAATTTTGCCGTTCAGGCTGTTTCCGCCGATAGCATCTTGCGCTACTTTGCCTCCGCTCATTTCAACGTAACTACTTTTTATCTCTCCATTTACGTTGCGGAAGCCGTAAGCGCTACTTCTGATCTCGCCGCCTTGTATTTCCGCATGATCGCCCTCGCTCGTAGCGACGTGAGTAAGATTAGGAGTTGCGACGTGGTTGCCGCCGAAGCCTCCGTGTACATCGCCTATAACCGTTCCGCCGGTAATCTTAGAATAATTGTTTTTAGATACGGCAGCCATATATGAGCCTGTAGTGGACTCGACTTGTCCCGCTTTTAACTCTACCCAGTTGCCGATCGCCGTAGCCTTGCTCCCAACATCGATACCTTTTTTCGTAGAATTGGCGCCTGTTATATTTCGAAGCTTAGCACCGGCGTTATTTATGACGACATAGTTCTCCTCTAGCGTACTAGCAAAATTTGGAGATACCGATACCGCGCCGTCTATTTCTTGATCGGCATTTAAGACGACAGCTCCCGTGATATTGACGCCATTGCCTTTCGCGGAGCCGCCTTGGTGTATGGTGGCGCCCTCTATCCTATATTTATCTATTTGTGCTGCGCTTTTTATATTTACTGTATTATTTTCTGCGGAGTGACCATATCTAGCACGGCCTCCTGATACTATAGCTTCGAAGCTCCCAACGGTGTTATTATCGCCGATTATATGGCTATTACCTTCGATATTTACGGTGTTGCCGACGGCATTTCCCGAATATGCTGGCTTTCCGGCCCAAGTGCCGTTGCCGCCAAGAACGACTCTATTAACGGTTGCATTTATTATGTTTACGGTATTGCCTGTTGCGCCTATGCCTTCACCGCCTATTACGGTAGTAACGGTAGCGCGGTTTTGAACGGTGATCTGATTTCTATCGGCCGATGTCGTAGGCGTAATGCTAGGATGACCCATACCGCCACCGTATATACTGTACCCCGACATATCAATACCTGAAGCATCTCCGGTGATAGTTACTATATGATTTTTGGAACCACCTCCGTTACCAACGCCTTCATAACCACCCGAGAAAAAATTGCCACCAGGAGTATGCAAACGACCATCACTACCGCCGCCGGTTACCGTCGCTTTTGCTTTGTCGGCTAAAACCTGCGAAGGAGCCAGAACCAAGCATGCTGCCAAACTCAAACCGGAAATAATCGGTATTTTAATATCTTTCATAATCCATAATCCTTTGTAAAAAATAAAAACTTTTAATTATACACTAAAAATAGATATTTACAAGAAATTTAGAAAAATTTATATTAATAAAACCATAATGCCTAAAAATCGGCACCTAAATAGCGCCTCTTTGATAATTTAAATAAAATTTTACCCTCTTGTATCCATTAAGCTTAAATTTAAAATTATAGTTACAAAATACCCGGTTTAAATTTTAAAACCATAAATGATTAAATTTGCGCGCTCAATGGGCTTTTTATATAAAATTTGAAAGAAATTTTACTTTGATTTTTACGGCGGAAAATATATATGAAATTTAAGCCGATAGGCGCGAATTAAGTAAGTGCTTTAAAAAAACTTTATTATAAATAGTAAAATTTTTACTATATAGGTTGAAATTTTACAAAATAAAATGCGCGGCATTCGGCAAAGGTCGTTTTTATAAAAAACTGGCGATAGAGGCTATGACGAGCAGCGACAGGCAATTACAGGAAAACAAAGTAGCAATAACGCCGCCGCTGGAGATAAAATTTTAGCAGACCTACAGCATGAATGCTAAAATTTTATAAAATTTATGTATAAACCTTGACATCTTGCCACTCAATGTTGTATAATACTGGCAATCTCACCGAAAGAGTGCTAAAAATGAAAACGAATAAACGCGATCTGATCCTGGAATCCATCATTTCAGCCTATCTCGACAGCAACACCCCGATCGGCTCCTCCGAGCTCGGCGAACGCATGGGCGTGGCGATGTCGGCATCTACGATCCGCATTTATTTCAAGCGCCTAAGCGACGAGGGGGCGCTCAAGCAGCTTCACGTAAGCGGCGGCAGAATTCCGACGGTCGCGGCGATGCAGGATTACTGGCGCGCCAGGCTTGATTTTGACGACGAGATTGTAATCGACGAGGGACGAAATTTAGAAGCGGTGCTAGAGGATTTTGAAATTTACTGTATGATCTTTAGCGCCGAAAACGAAGCTCTAAGCGAGGTCATCAACCACGACGATAGGTTTATCATCCTCGTTTTTGGCGGCGACGAGGTCATCTTAAAATACGATCTTAGAATTTTTAAATTCCTTTCAAATTTAATAGGGATCTCGCTCGGCGATCTTGAGCTAGCCTCGATGCAGATCGGTCTGCGCGAGCTTAGCACCAAGATCAGGGAGCTAAAAAATTCTAAAATCGAATTTCTTTGTAACGAGGTCGTGGCGTATAAAATTTTTAAAGACGAGCGGTTTAAAATTTTACTCAACCCCTCGATCGCCGTAAATTTTACGAAAAATTTAATCTTCGCGCCCTATTTCGAGCACGGATTTATGGGGATCAAATGCCCGGTAAAATTTGAAGGCAAGGACGCCACGATGATCTGCGCAGGCAGCGTTTATGAGGACTACGAGAAATTTTTTAATTACGCTAAAGGAGTAGCATGAGCCATAAATTTAAAGAGCACGACGAGAAAAACAGGGCGTGCGAGAGTGAAGAAAAAGAGGTTTGCGAGCAGTGTGCGCCCGAAGCGAGCGAGCCGCAAGACGCACAGGCGTGCGACGATACCGATGCGCAGATACTAAAGCTTCAAAACGAGCTAAGCGAGATCACCGATAAATTTTACCGCGCCAGCGCAGATTTCGAAAATCTCAAAAAGCGTATGGAGAAGGAAAAAGATAGCGCGGTTTCCTACGCTAGCGAGGGCTTTGCAAAGGATCTGCTGCCGATCATCGACGCGCTAGAAGAGGCTGCCAAAATCGACGTAGAAGGCAACGAGCTGGCAGACAAGATCGAAACCGGCGTGAAGCAGTGCCTCGGTCTTTTTACGAAGACTTTTGAGAAATACGGCATCGTGCCGATAGCGACCGACGCAGGATTCGATCCTAGCGTGCACAACGCGATCTCGATGATCGAGGCGGAGGGCGCAAGTTCGGGCGATATAGTTCAAGTCTATCAAAAAGGATATATGTATAAGCAGCGCGTTTTGCGTGCCGCTATGGTAGTGGTGGCGAAATAATCGTCCAAATTTTAAAATTTTAAATTCAACACAAAGGATAACAAATGGCAAAAGTCATAGGCATCGACCTAGGAACGACAAACTCGTGCGTAAGCATATTTGAGCGTGGCGAGAGCAAGATCATACCGAACAAAGAGGGTAAAAACACCACTCCGTCGGTAGTCGCTTTCACCGACAAAGGCGAGGTTTTAGTAGGCGACAGCGCCAAGCGCCAAGCAGTCACTAACCCGGAAAAGACGATCTACTCGATCAAGCGCATAATGGGTCTTATGATGAATGAGAAAAACGCGCAGGAAGCCAAAAAGCGCCTACCGTATAAGATCATCGACCGAAATGGCGCGTGCGCGGTAGAGATCGCGGGCAAGGTTTATACGCCGCAAGAAATTTCAGCCAAGGTGCTGATCAAGCTAAAAGAGGACGCGGAGGCGTTTTTGGGCGAGCCCGTCGTAGATGCGGTCATCACCGTGCCTGCGTATTTCAACGACAGCCAAAGAAAGGCGACGAAAGAAGCCGGAACGATCGCGGGCTTAAACGTGCTTCGCATCATCAACGAGCCGACCGCGGCGGCGCTTGCGTATGGGCTGGATAAAAAAGAATCCGAAAAGATCGTGGTTTACGATCTAGGCGGCGGCACGTTCGACGTAACCGTGCTTGAAACCGGCGATAGCGTCGTAGAGGTTCTATCTACGGGCGGTAATGCGTTTTTAGGCGGAGACGATTTCGATAACAAGCTGATCGACTTTTTAAGCGCGGAATTTCAATCCGAAAGCGGCATCGATCTACGCGGCGACGTCATGGCTATGCAGCGCCTAAAAGAAGCTGCGGAAAACGCCAAAAAAGAGCTAAGCAGCGCGATGGAAACGACGGTAAATTTACCGTTCATCACCGCCGACGCTACGGGTCCTAAACACCTGATGAAAACCATCACCAGGGCTAAATTTGAAAGTATGATCGAAGGCCTCGTAGGCGAAACTATCAGCACGCTTAAAAAGGTCGTCAGCGACGCGGGTCTTACGATGAAAGACATTAAAGAGATCGTTATGGTGGGCGGCTCGACGCGCGTGCCTTTGGTGCAAGAGGAGGTCAAAAAGGCTTTCGGCAAGGAGCTAAATAAGAGCGTAAACCCTGATGAAGTCGTAGCGATCGGCGCAGCTATCCAAGGCGCGGTCATCAAAGGCGACGTAAAAGATGTGCTGCTACTCGACGTTACTCCGCTAAGCCTCGGCATCGAAACTCTAGGCGGCGTAATGACTAAGATCATCGAGAAGGGAACTACGATACCTACGAAAAAATCTCAAACCTTCTCGACTGCAGAGGATAACCAAAGCGCCGTTACGATCAACGTCTTGCAGGGCGAGCGTGATTTTGCAAAGGACAACAAATCGCTAGGAAATTTCAATCTTGAAGGTATCATGCCCGCTCCTCGCGGCGTGCCGCAGATCGAGGTGGAATTTAATATCGACGCGAACGGAATTTTAACCGTTTCGGCAAAAGACAAAGCCACCGGCAAGGCAACCGACATCCGCATCACCGGCTCAAGCGGTTTAAGCGATGCCGAGATCGATAAGATGGTAAAGGACGCCGAGCTTCACAAAGAGGAAGACAACAAGCGCAAAGAGACCGTCGAAGCGCGCAACCAAGCCGACAGTATCGCGCATCAAACCGAAAAGAGCCTAAGCGAGATGGGCGAGAAGGTGCCGGGCGATCTACGCGCTAAGATCGAGGGCGCGCTAAACGATCTAAAAGCCGTGCTAAAGGATGAAAACGCGAGCAAAGAAGCGATAAATTCCAAAGTAGAAGCCCTAAGTAAGGCCGCCGAGGATCTATACAAGGCCGCCAGCGCAAATCAGGGCGGATCGCAAAGCGGCGGTGCAAACGGCGGCAAAAAAGACGACGACGTCATCGACGCCGAAGTCGAATAACGCCCTACTTCGAGCCGATTTATATCGGCTCGAATCTTAAACAAAAAGCAAATCTATCATTTAAATTCCCTAGCTTATCACTCCTGCTTAAATTTCAAAATTTGTAAATTTCTTACATTCGAAATTTAGTACTTTAAATTTTATTATTCAGTTGCAAATATATTATATTAATTTGATATATAAAAAGAAGCGGTGACGATTTGCGCCAAATGCCAGATATTCAATACTTATGATTAAAATTTAAAAATTATAATTTTATACCGATTTAAATTTATTAATTTCAATCTAGACTAGGCCATTTTTTTATGCTATTATCCAACGTTAATAGAAATTTAAATTCTAAACGAAAGGTTAATCTCATGGATAGACGAGACTTTATAAAAAGCTCTGCGGCAGCGGCTGCCTGTAGCGTTGCGGGCATCAGCTTGCCTAGCAGTCTTAGTGCTGCTGACGAAGCCGAAAAAGGTTGGCGCTGGGACAAGGCGGCCTGTCGCTTCTGCGGCACCGGCTGCGGCATTATGGTAGCCACCAAAGACGGCAAAATCGTAGCGGTCAAAGGCGATCCGTTAGCGCCCGTAAATCGCGGTCTAAACTGCATCAAAGGCTATTTTAACGCAAAGATCATGTACGGCGCAGATCGCATTACCAAGCCTCTTTTACGCGTAAATTCCAAAGGAGAATTCGACAAAAAGGGAAAATTTATCGAGATCAGCTGGCAAAGAGCGTTCGACGAAATGGAGAAGCATTTCAGGCGCGCCTATAACGAAGGCGGTCCCGAGGGCTTTGCCGTGTTAGGTAGCGGTCAGTACACCATTACCGAAGGCTATACCGCGGCAAAGTTAGTAAAAGCGGGCTTTCGCTCCAATAATATCGACCCCAACGCTCGCCAGTGCATGGCTAGCGCCGTCGTAGGCTTTATGCAAACCTTCGGCATTGACGAGCCTGCGGGCGTTTTCGACGATATCGAACTAACCGATACCGTAATTGCTTGGGGCGCAAATATGGCTGAGATGCACCCGATCCTTTGGTCTCGCGTCTCCGACCATAAGCTTCGTCACCCGGATCGCGTAAAAGTAATAAATTTATCTACTTTCACTACTCGCACCTCAAACATCGCCGATATCGAAATTATATTCCGTCCGAATACCGATTTGGCGATATGGAACTACATCGCAAGAGAGATCGTCTACAATCACCCGGATATGATAGATGAGAAATTTATTAAAGAGCACTGCGTGTTCGCTACCGGTCCAGTAGATATCGGTTATGGCCTACGAGAAGATATCAATCATAAAAAATACCGCAAAACCGAGCTAGACACCGCAGCTAAGCAAAAATCCAAAATTTTAAGCAAATCCGAGGGCGTTACCTTAGCATATCTGGGTATGAAAGAGGGCGACATACTCGAAAACAAACACTCTGACAAATCGGATGCTCACTGGCTCATAAGCTTCGAAGAATTTAAAAAAGCGCTGGAGCCCTACACGTTAGAATTTGTAGCGCCTTTGGCTAAGGGCGATGAAAGCGAGGATTTAGAAGCATTCAAAACCAAACTAAAGCAGCTCGCCGATTTTTATATAGAAAAAGATCGCAAAGTAGTAAGCTTTTGGACGATGGGCTTTAATCAGCACTCAAGAGGAACTTGGGTCAATGAGCAAAGCTACATGGTGCATTTCCTTCTCGGCAAGCAAGCCAAACCTGGTTGCGGAGCGTTTTCGCTTACCGGTCAGCCTAGCGCTTGCGGCACGGCTAGAGAGGTAGGCACGTTTTCTCACCGCCTACCTGCCGATCTGGTCGTAGCAAATCCCGCTCACAGAAAGGTTTCCGAAAAAATTTGGAAACTCCCCGAGGGCACGATAAATCCAAAGCCCGGCGCGCACTATATACAGGCTCTGCGCAATCTTGAAGACGGCAAAATAAAATGGATATGGGTACAGGTCAATAATCCGTGGCAGCAGATCGCCAACGCAAACCACTGGATCGCCGCGGCGCGCGAGATGGACAACTTCATCGTAGTAAGCGAGCCATATCCGGGGCTAAGCGCGAAGGTAGCCGATCTAATCCTACCAACCGCAATGATCTACGAAAAATGGGGCGCATACGGCAATGCCGAGCGCAGAACTCAGTGGTGGAGACAGCAGGTCCTTCCGGTGGGCGATGCGATGAGCGATACGTGGCAGATGCTAGAGTTTTCCAAGCGCTTCAAACTCAAGGATTTCTGGGGCGAGACAAAGGTAAATGATAAACTTACGCTTCCAAACGTATTAGATAAAATTTCGGAATTCGGCTATACCCCTGAAAGCACGCTATTTGAGGTGCTTTTTGCGAACAAAGACGCTATGGCTTTCGCGGCAAAAGATCCGATTATGGCAAATTTCGACAACTCAGAAGTAAGCGGCGACTCCCGCGGCGTAATCGGCAGCGACGGCAAAGAATTTAAAGGCTACGGCTTTTTCGTCCAAAAATATCTCTGGGAAGAATACCGAAAATTCGGCACCGGTCACGGACACGACCTAGCCGATTTCGATACATATCACCGAGTGCGCGGTCTTAGGTGGCCGGTCGTAGACGGCAAAGAAACGCTTTGGCGCTTTAACGCCCAATACGATCCTTATGCCAAAAAAGCGGCTCCGGATAGCGATTTTGCCTTCTACGGTAACGCAAAAGCTGCGCTTCCTAGCGGCGATCTGAAATCCGCTACTTCAGGCGAAGAAAAAACAAGCCTTGCCAATAAAGCTAAAATTTTCTTCCGTCCATATATGGATCCTGTAGAAGTTCCAAGCGAGGAATATCCTTTCTGGTTATGTACGGGTCGTGTGCTGGAGCACTGGCATACGGGCACTATGACTATGCGCGTGCCGGAGCTTTATCGCGCCGTACCGGAAGCAAGATGCTATATGAACGAAGCCGACGGCGCCAAAATCGGCGTACAACAAAACGAAATCGTCTGGATCGAGTCGCGCCGCGGCAAAGTCAAAGCGCGCGTGGACTTTCACGGACGTAATGTTCCGCCGAAGGGACTTATTTTCGTGCCGTTTTTTGACGAGAAGGTTTATATCAACCGCGTCACGCTCGATCATACCTGTCCGCTTTCAAAAGAGACCGACTACAAAAAATGCGCGGTTAAAATTTACAAGGCGTAAATTATGGATAGGCGTGAGGTCTTAGGCATTCTTTCTTTAGCTGCGGGCGTAGGCGTTCTGGGGCTCGGAGTCGCAAACTCTAGCGAGCACGCCAAACTCCGCCCGCCCGGAGCTATAAGCGAGAAAGAATTTCTTAGCAAATGCCTAAGGTGCGGACTTTGTGTCGAGGCGTGCCCATTTGATACGCTTAAGCTTGCGAGCTTTTGCGATCACGCTATTGCAAACGGCACGCCGTTTTTTATCCCGCGCGAAATTCCGTGCTATATGTGCGACGATATACCTTGCGTCGCAGCCTGTCCTAGCGACGCGCTAGATAAAGGCTTAGTGAGCGAAAACTCTAAGCTTAACGTGCGTCTATCCAAAATGGGCGTTGCGGTCATAGATACCGAGCATTGCATCGCTTATGCGGGTATCCAATGCGATGCGTGCGTGCGAAGCTGCCCCGTGATGGATAAGGCGCTCAGGATCGATTACCGTCACAACAACCGCACTGAAAAGCACGCCCTGCTCGTGCCCGTCGTAGATAGCGACTACTGCACGGGTTGCGGTAAATGTGAGCATGCCTGCGTCACGAAAAAGGCGGCTATCAGCGTCGTGGAGCGCGAGCGCGTCATAGGAATTTCCAGCGACAACTACGTCAAAGGCTGGATCAAGGGCGACGACGCGAAGCTAAAGGACGCAGACACCAAAATCAAGCTCGATCCGCAAAAGAGTAAGGATTACTTAAACGAGGACGATCTAATGGAGGGGACTAGGCAATGAAATACACTATTTTAAGGCGTTTGAGCCAAATTTCTATTCTAGTCCTTTTTATTTTAGGAAATAATTTCGCCTTCAAAGCCGCGAGCGAAAACGGAATTTTATCAGGAATTCTAAAGGGCAATCTAAGCTCGTCGAAACTTTTCGGCACGATTAATCTAAGCGATCCGTTTGCGACGGCGCAGATGCTGTTAGCTAGCTTTTCTTTAGGCGCTACGGCGGTTATCGGAGCGCTTATCGTAGGAGCATTTTATGCGCTCATAGCGCCGCGAGTATATTGCTCGTGGGTCTGCCCGATAAATTTACTAACCGATCTTGCCGCGTGGCTTCGTAAAAAATTTGGCGTGCACACCAAATTTTTAAACGTAAATCGCAAAGCTCGCTACGTCCTAGCGGTGCTAGCGCTTGTTTGCAGCGGAGCTTTCGGCTTTGCGGCGTTTGAGAGCATAAATTTTATCTCGCTTTTCGCGCGCGCCGTCATAGCGCTGAGTGCTAGTGCGTTTGCAATCGCGCTACTGATCGTGGTTTTTGAAATTTTTGCAGGCGATCGCACGATCTGCTCGCGGCTATGCCCGCTCGGCGGATTTTGGGCGGCGCTTAGCTATTTTAGCGTCATTCGCATTCGCCACGAGGTCGATAAATGCACGATGTGCGGCAAATGCAAAATGGTCTGCCCCGAAGTGCAGGTACTTAAGATGGTCGGGCGCGAAAACGGGCGCGTTAGCAGCGAGTGTATCAGCTGCGGGCGCTGCATCGACGTATGCGACGACGATGCGTTAAATTTTAGTATATTAGGAGTGAAAAAATGAAAAAAATGGTTTTAGGCTTGGCTCTTGCATGCTGTGCGGCGCTATTTGCCGCGGACAAGACGGCATCTATAGACGCCGACAGCTTGGGCTTTATAAAAAGCGTGGACGAATCGGTGCAAAATAAAAATTCCCTGCCCGATTTCAAATATAGCGAGGACGCTCCAGGCGCCGCTTCGAAAATCGAGCGCAGCTTTGAAAACGCTCCGCCGCTCATACCGCACAGCCTAGACGGGCTAGTGCCGATCACAAAGGATAACAATATGTGCGTAACCTGCCATATGCCCGAGTTTGCCAAGGATGTAGGCTCTACGCCGATACCAAAAAGCCACCTGGTGGACTTCCGCACGGGCGCGGATCTAAACGGCACGCTAGCCGAGCAGCGCTTTAACTGCACGCAGTGCCACGTACCGCAAGCCCAAACCGATCCGCTCGTGAAAAACAACTTCAAGGCCGATTTTAGCAGGTTTAGCGACGCAAATTCCACTTCTAATCTCATAGATACGCTAAATCAAGGCGCCGAGGCCGAGTAAGGAGCCGCGATGAAATTTTTACCGCTGCTACTTTGCGCCTGCTTCATCTATGCCGGTAACGGTATCGCGGCACCTAGCGGCGCTGCGGGCATAGATACGCCGACGGAAGCTGGCTTCAGACTCGACATAGGCGCAAACGTCGCGGTGCTAAAAAGTCTAGACGGCGAAATTTACGCAGGGCTCGACGACGGCAAGCTCTATAAAATCACCATTAGCTCCGCGGAAAATTCCACGCGAAATTCCGCTGCCGGACAAAATTTCGCAGATCGAAATTCCGCGGCAAGCGCAAGCATAAATTCCGATGCGGCGCAGAATTTTAATGCGAAAGCGAGCGTAAATTCCGCAGCGGCAAATTCCACGGCGCAAAATTCTGCCGAAAATTCTACGGCATTAAATTCCGCCCGGAATTCCGCGTCAGACGCAATATCCAAAACGCTAATTTTCGCCCTGCCCTCGTCCAAAAATTACCTAGACGAGCCGATGGGCGCTACCATATTCGATGTCGATAAACTAGGCGAAAAATACGCATTTTTATATAACGGCGACGCGTTTGAAAAGATGCTGGGCGTGTTTGCAGGCGGCAATATTACGCACTATAAATTGCCGATGACGGGGATCAAAAACGTCTATTTCTACGACGAAAACACCGTGATTTTGCTAGGTCTTGGTAGCGAAATTTTATACTTCGACCTGTCTAGCGGCAAGGTAAGCTTTGAGCAAAAGCTCACCATCGCGTCTTTGGGTGGTAGCGCTTACGACCGCGCCGGCGGAACGCTACTAATCTCGTGCGAGGGCGGCATCGTATTTTATTTCGACGCGAAAGCGAAAAAACTTATGAGCCAAAAGTCCCTGCACAAGGACGGGATCTACTCCGTGGCGCTGCTTGGCGATCGTATGATGAGCGGCTCGAACGACAAAGAAAGATCGTGTTACTACGAAAACGGCGATTTCGCTAAATTTTATAACGCCCGTTTTGCAGTTTTTGCCGTGGCGCTAAGCCCCGAGCTGGGTGCTTTTACCGTCAATAACGGCGTGCGCGTAATCGATAAAGCAGGCGAGATCGTCCGCAGCATCGAGCTGGATAACGACATCATCAACTATCTGCTTTTCGCAGGAGAGTATCTCGTGGGCTCTGGGTACAATAGATATATCTACTTTTGGGAGTTAAAATGAATATTTCAAGCGTCGTGATCTATCTAGGCGCAGATACCGATATAGCAGAGTTTCGCAAGGAGCTACAAAGCATCGGTGGCTGCGAATTCGTAGCGTGCGAGAACGGCAAGGCGGTCGCCACGATTAGCGCGGAGAGCTTCGATGACGAGATCGCCGCATTTCGCGCGATAGAGGCTATAAAGGGCGTAAGCGAGGCGATGATGATCTATTCTTACTCCGATCTGGACGCAGATATCGCCGCGGCAAACTCCGACAACGGCGAGCAGATAATGCGCGAGCTGGACGAAAAAGACCCGAGCCATATCAAATACGGCGGCAAAGTGCGAGTCTAAACCGCCGCCGCAAATTTTAAAATTTTAAATTTTACTATCAAACGCAAATTTTGAAATTTAAAATTTTACCGCCAAATTTAACCGCGCAAGCAAGTTTAGAATTTTTGCAGCAAGCCGCTTTATCGCAAGCACGCTGCGAATTATGGGCTCGATAAGCTTGCATTATATAAAAATATAGCGCAATCTATCCGAAGGGGGTAAATTTGCGCCTGAAATACCTTTGTATCATAGTTTTTCTGATTTGG
Source organism: uncultured Campylobacter sp. (assembly GCF_938030785.1). Lineage (GTDB taxonomy): Bacteria > Campylobacterota > Campylobacteria > Campylobacterales > Campylobacteraceae > Campylobacter_B. Next base: position 5,846 of record NZ_CALHIK010000087.1, on the reverse strand, counting down.
GTTTGCATATTTATCGCCTTGCTGCCCGCATATAGAATTTTGGCAATCTTAGAAGCGCTTGATTTTAGCGATAAAAACCTGACGCAAAGAGAACTTGTAGAGCTAAATTTAAAAGATTACCTAAAAAAAGCTTCACTACTTAGATAACTATCCGCAAATAGATTCGATAAAGATGAAGAAGATTTACGGAGATATAAGCTTAGACCTCATCGCAAAGAACGATAAAAATTTAGCTGTTTTGAATAGGATGGAAACTTATAATTATGGATTTTTGGATATGAATACGGGATTTTATTAAATCAATACCAAAATTTAAAGAATCAAAAAAACAAGATAAATTTTAACTCTCAAGGAGAAGGTAGCGGAAGCGGATATTGAGTTGCGGGGCATTGCCCGCTAAGCTAAAGTTAAAATTCCTTCCTTTATATCCACTGCTTTAAATTTAGACTCTAATCTATAAAATTCCGGCGCGCCGCGCGGTACAGCTAAAAATATCTGCACCGCCGCATGACGTGACCCAAAACAACCGCACGGGCGCCGGCGATCTTTGTTTTAAAGCTACCAAAGAGCGCGAGCGGCACGCTGAAATTAAATTTGCCTTTAAATTTAAAGCCTAGCTCGCATTTGAACTAAGATTAGTTCTTGCGAGTATTCGCATCAGGGGTGAAAAGCGGCTTATTTAGCAGCTTGAAATCGCCTACGAACTTCTGCCCCTTCTCGCTAGTGATCCATTTGATGAAGCGCTGCGCATTTTCGTAGTCGGCTTTTGGGCAGTGCTTCGGATTGACCGCGATTACGGAGTAAAAATTCTTCAGATCGTTATCGCCTTCGTTGATGATAACCATATCTGGATTTCCCTTTTTATTATCCTCGTATTTGATGTAAGTGCCGCGATCGGTGAAGGTCACGCCCTTTTGCTCGGCGGCTGCGTTGATCGTAGCGATCATACCTTGACCGGTTTGGTTATACCATGCCTCGCTTTCAGGCACGGCGCCATCGACTTTTTTCCAAATTCCTTTCTCTTTATTATCGGTGCCAGATTTGTCGCCGCGAGAGAAAAATTTAATCTTCTCAGCCTTGATTAGCTCAAACGAGCCTTTAAGGTCCTTGCCTTTAAATTTAGGCGCGATCGATTTATCGGCGATGAGGATAAAATCGTTATACATAACGGGCGTGCGATCAACACCGAAGCCTTTTTCTACAAATTCTTTCTCGACCTTCGGCGAATGCACGAAAAGTATGTCCGCATCGCAGTTCTCGCCAAGCTTTAGAGCAGCACCTGTGCCTACCGCCGTCCATTTAATATCGACGCCGGTTTCCGCCTTATACGCAGGATAGATCGCGTCTAGCAAGCCCGTATTATCGGTGCTCGTTGTAGTTGCCATCACCAAATCGTTATCGGCGGCAAAAAGGCTCGCGCTAAGAGAGAGCGAAACAAAAAATATTTTTTTCATGATTATCTCCTTTAAAAAATATGCTATTATAGCATATAAATTTGGTTTATAAATATGCCAAAATAGAACATTTAGGACGTGATCTTGGACTTTATTTTAGAAGGAATTTTAAGCGCATTCGGGTTGCTTTTTAGCGGCGATGCGGAGACCTTTTCGGCGATTAAGGCGACGCTTTATACTTCGAGCATCTCGATACTTTTTGCGATTTTAATCGGCTTTCCGATAGGATTTATCCTCGGATTTTACGAATTTCGCGCTCGCAGAACGCTTAGGCTTTTAAGCGACGTAGCGCTTGCGATGCCCACGGTAGCGATAGGACTGATCCTTTACGCTTTCATCTCCAGAAACGGCCCTTTTGGCGAGCTGGGGCTGCTTTTTACGCTCAAAGCGGTAATGCTCGGGCAGTTTGCGCTGGCGCTTCCCATCATCGTCTCGCTAAGCGCCAGCGTCATCGAAAATATGGACAAAAAGCACTATCTAAACATTATGAACTACCGCCTAAGCCCGCTAAATTTAATCCTTTGCGTGCTTTACGAGCTGCGCTACGCCCTACTCGTCGTCATCGCCACCGCTTATGGGCGGATCGTCGCAGAGGTGGGCGTAGCGATGATGATCGGCGGCAATATCAAATATTTCACCCGCACGATCACCACGGCGATCTCGCTTGAGACCAACAAGGGCGAGTTTGCGATGGGTATAGCGCTCGCACTGGTGCTGATTTTAATAGCGTTTGCGGTAAATTTAGCCATCCATGCGCTAAAAAGGCTGGATCGATGAGTGTAGATAAGCTAACGCATCCGAGCAAAAATTTCACGGACAAAAACCGGGCGGAGCGGGAGCGCGAAAATTTTATGAGCGAAAATTTAACGGACGCAAATTCCGCCCCCGAGAATTCTACGGACATAAATTCTACGCGCGTAAATTTCGCTGCCGAGAATTCTACGAGTAAAAATTTCACTGCGGGAAATTCTACGAGTGTAAATTCTGCGACCGAGAATTCCATTAGCGCAAATTCCGCGGATAAAAATTCCAAGAGCGAGAATTTCGCGAGTGAGAATTCTGCGAGAAAGAATTTTGCAAATGAGAATTCCGCCGCCGCGCGAGCTGTACCTAATAGCGAGCTGATCTCGGTGCGAGATCTAGTGCTGCGCTACGGACGGAGCGAAATTCTAAATATCCCTAGCCTCGATCTAAATACGAGCGGCATCACAGCGCTTTTGGGCTCCAACGGCAGCGGCAAATCCACGCTACTGCGGATTTTATCCTTTTTGCAGCGTCCAAGCGGCGGCAGCGTGGAGCTTTGGGGGCAGCAGGCGCCCTCTTTGCAGACGCTGCGGCAGACCTGCTTGCTACTGCCCGAGCCCGTGCTTTTAAAACGCAGCGTGGAGCAAAATTTTAAATTTGCGCTCAAAAGTCGCGGCGCGCTTGCGGAATTTGACGAGCGGGTGGATGAGGCGCTCGCTCTAACGGGGCTTGATAGAAGTTTTTTATCAAAGAAGCATTTCGAGCTTAGCTCGGGGCAGACGCAGCGCATCGCATTTGCGCTCGCTCTGGCGCAGCGCGCGAAGCTCTATCTGCTCGACGAGCCGACCAACAGCCTCGATCTTGCCGCCTCCAAGCTCTTTGCGCGCGCGATTTTATTTATGCGAAGCCGCTACGGCTGCGGCTTTATCATCGCCAGCCACGACGAGAAATGGCTCAGCGCGATCGCGCAAAGAAGCGTATTTCTGCATCGCGGCAAGATATGCGAGTTTGAATACAAAAATATCTTTGACGTGCAAAACGGGATTTTAAAATTTTCGGACGAAATTTCGTTGCGCCTTGAAGAGGGGCTCGCACGCGCTCGCAAAATCGCGATAAATCCGAGTAAAATTTCATTATCCAAAAGCCCGTTTGAGCGTTGCTTCGCGGGGATTTTGCACTCGGTTTCGCTTCAGTACAGCTCCTCACTACTCATCAAGATCAAAGCAGGCGATCTGTTGCTAAAATGCGTCACGGCGCAGGATGAGCGGCGCTGGAGCGCGGGCGAGAGGATCTATTTCGGATTTGAAGACGGCGCGTTTTTGGGGCTGGAGTAATTCTGCGCGAAGTACGGATAAGCTTTATTTTGCTTTAGAATTTTTATTCGCGCGGCACCAATAAATTTCATTTCTGCCTCAAATTTTCACTGCGAACCATCTAGCGCGGCGTGCCCGGCGAAACAGAGCGCAAAAATTTGCGCCTTGAAATTTTGAAATTTATAGACGCAAATTCTACCGAGCTGCGCAGCGCGGAATTTTAAAATTCCATTGCTAAAAAATTTTAAAATTTAGCCGCGAATACGGCTAGCGGGATTTTGAAATTCCACAATTTAAAATTCTAAATTTTAACTCTGCGGAATTTGCCTGCAAATTTATAGGCGGAATTCTCCGCAGAGCATGCCGTTTATTTCATCTGCAGTGCAAAGGCGGAACGATAGTAAGAATTCTATGGCGTAAAACTCGCGTAAAATTCTAAAAATACGGCACGGAATTTCGATAAATTTTAAAAACGGTGCGGGATTTTATAAAATTTCACTAGAGCTCAAGAAAGCGGCAAAGCCCTAACTCACGCCGCTTAAATTTTCCCGCCAAACATCTCGTACATCGCCTTTTCCTCGCCCCAAAGCTCGCGGTGCTTTTTGATGCAGGATTTTATCGCGTCCACGAGATAGCGCACATCCTGCTCGGTGTGCGTGTAGTGCAGGCTCACGCGCACGAAGCCGGGCTTACTTTCTGGCATGCGCCCCTCCTTGATACCCAGCAGATCGTGAGCGTACGGCCCCGCGCACATCACGCCCGCGCGCGTCTGGATACCGAAGTCGTTGCTAAGGCTCGCGGCGAAATCATACGCCGAGACGCCGCGCACGTTAAACGAAATTATCGGCAGCCGCGGCGCGCCCTTTGGAGCGTAGTTTACGATCTCGTCAATGCCTGCTAGCTCGCTCTCAAAAAGCCGCGCGAGCTCGTCCTCGGCGCTTTTTATTCTCTCAAAACCGACCTCGTTTCGCAGAGTGTAGGCTAAATTTGCCCGCATGAGACCGATGATAGGCGGCGTACCGCCCTCCTCTAGCTGCTCGGGATTTTTTAAAAAAACGTGCCCTTCGCGGCTAGCGTATGCAACCGTCCCGCCCGCGGCAAATGTCGGCACATCGCTGTTAAGCAGCTCCTTTTTGATCGCCAAAAGCCCGCAGCTAGCAGGCCCTCCGAGCAACTTATGCGGCGAGAGAAAAATCGCGTCGAAGTAGTCGCAATCTAAATTTGCGTGAGAGCTCAGCGCCGCGCAGTCAAAGGCGACGATGCCGCCCGCGGCTCTGATTAGCTCGCTGATTTTTTTGTAGTCGCTAATGACGCCCGTGACGTTTGAGGCGGCGCTAAACGAGCCGATGATGCGGCGTGCTGCGTTTAGCTTTAGGATGCGCTCAAGCGCAATCAGATCGATCTCGCCGCCCTCGCTAAGCGGCACGCGCAGGTAGTCGCAAAGCCCCTCGCGGAAGCTAAGCTCGTTTGAATGGTGCTCATATGGTGAAACGAGCACGAGCGGAAGCTGCGCAGCGCGTAAATTCGCCTCGCCGATCGCGCTTCTAGTCGCAGGCGGCAGGTAGATGCCGAGCAGCTCCTGAAATTTCTTGATTGCGGCCGTTGCGCCCTGTCCGCAAGCAATGAGACAAAACCGCTCGTCAAGTCCAAGTAGCTTTTTTAGGCTCTCTCGCGCGCCCTCGTAGCGCCGCTGCGTGATGATGGCGCTGGAGCTACTGTCGGAGTGGGTGTTGGCGTAGGTTTTTAAAATTTCGCCTATCTCTCGCTCTACGGGCTCGTAAGCAAGTCCCGAAGCCGCGAAATCAAAATAGTGCACGCCTTGTTTTAGGATGATATTTTTTCGAATTTCGTCTAAGCTTAGCATTTGCGGCCTTTAAAAATTTAGGTGATTAATTATAGTGAAATTTGGATTAATTTAAGGCTTTTGTGGATAATTTGTGCCTTAGCTGGCACTCGTAAAATAACGCGGCGCGGCGGATAAATCTAATTGCAAAATCCCATTAGAATGGATTTTGCATAATAAAATTTGGCGAGCAAATTCTAGCGGATGAATGCCGCCAGATATAAAATTTAACGCAATGAAATTTTATAAAATAATCTACTACGACTTTTATTACGATTGCGCTGCGATACGTAAATTTAAAAGCTCCGCGCAGTAAAATTCAGACCGCCAAATTCTATGCAGCCGACAAAATTCCACTATGCCAAATTCTAAAAATTCGGCTCCGTAAAATTTTGCAAATTTCTAAATTTCTAAAATTCTGCAAGCTCTCCTTAAAAGCGCAGATCGCCCACAAACTCATAATTGCGCAGGCGAGCGAGCAGCCTTTGTCGT
>NZ_CALHIK010000086.1 GCF_938030785.1 uncultured Campylobacter sp. | reverse complement strand
TGAAATTTTAAAATTTCACGCTGTATTTCATAGAAAGGTGCGTGTTCAAAAAGCGCAATGTAGATAAAATTTATTGATTCGCCCACTCGGAATTTCAAAATTCTTTGAAAATTTACTCGCCAAAATTTCTAAAAATTCTAAATTCTTTAAATTTACCGCAATGCGATTTATCACTTGCTGCGCGCTAAATTTTTAAAATTTACGCCGCATTGCGACCAAGATTAAGCGGCAAAAAGCTCAATTCGGCGGCTCAAATAACAAAGCGCATGAGCCGACGGGCACAAGCAAATAAAAGCTCGCGCTACTTTCGGTTTGCGTTGGCAAGCATAAGTTTTATGCGGTTTTCTTGATTTACCGCACTTGCGCCCGGATCGTAATCGATCGCGGCGATGTTTGCCTGCGGATAGTTTTGCTTGATCTTTCGGATCATTCCGCGCGCGATGATGTGGTTCGGCAGACAGCCAAAGGGCTGCGCGCACACGACGTTTTCGATACCGCGCTTCATAAACTCCACCATCTCCGCCGTTAGTAGCCAGCCCTCGCCCATCTTGACGCCATGGCTGATGTAGCCTTCGGCGGCTGCACGCACCTCGCCAAACGGCGTCGCCGCGGCAAATCCATATCGCTTCGTCTCCTCTATCAGCCAGCCCTGGAAAAATTCTAAAATTTTAGCGACGGCGAGCGAGCCGTAATACGCCGCGCCGCCCTTGCCGTAGAGCTGCTTATCGTAAACCGCATCGTAGATGCAGGTAAGCACGAAGTCCATCAGCCCCGTATTTACGGGCTCTGCGTTTTCGCGGATGAGATAGGCGTTTAGGCCGTTGTTGCCGATAGGCGAGTATTTTAGATAAATTTCGCCCACGATGCCCACGCGGATCTTTTGCTCGCCGCTGCGCTGCAGAGCGGCAAAGTTTTCCAGAATATAGCGAAAATTCTTTTTTAAGCGGAAGAACGTCCACTCGTTTGTCATCGAAGCGATGCGCGCGGCGACCCGCTCGTAAATTTCATTCGTAGCGCCGAGGGTCATCTCATAGGGCTTGCATTGATTATAAAGGCTCATCATCAAATCACCGTAAAAGATCGCAGCCATAAGCTTGATGAGCGATTTTTTACCGAGCGCGAACTCGTTTTCATCCAACGAGCCGAAATTTAAAGAGATCACCGGAATGTAAGAAAAGCCGCTATCTTCAAGCGCCTTGCGGAGTAAATTTATATAGTTGCTCGCCCTGCAACCGCCGCCCGTTTGGCTGATGAGAAGCGCTACTTTGTGCGTATCGTACTCGCCGCTTTTTAGCGCGTCGATAAACTGTCCGATGACGAGCAGCGCGGGATAGCACATATCGTTATGGACACTACGAAGCCCCTCTTCGACGATATTTGCACGATCCTCTTTAAGCAGCACGCTTTTGTATCCCTCATCGCGCAGCACCCCCTGCATAAAGCGAAAGTGCGGATCAATCATCGTAGGGATTAAGATCGTGTGGGTTTGTTTCATATCTTTTGTAAATTTAGCAAACATTATTGGCCTTTTTTGATTGCGCTTGCTTCTCGCGCTCTAGCATGGTAGCTTTTAGACTGCGAAGGCGGATCTTGACCGCACCTAGGTTGGTGACTTCATCGATCTTAAGCTGGGTGTAAATTTTACCGTTTTGACGCAGTATGTCGCGCACCTCATCACCCGTGATCGCGTCGATCCCGCAGCCGAAGCTGACTAACTGCACCAGCTGCATGCGCGGGTATTTGCAGACGAACTGCGCCGCGCTATAAAGCCTGGCGTGGTAGGTCCATTGATTTAGCGATTTCGTGCGTACCTGCGTCAAAGGCAGCGAATCCTCGCTAAGAACTACGAAGCCCAAGGAATTTAGATAGCGATCGATGCCGTGGTTGATCGTCTTATCGATATGATACGGGCGACCCGCGAGCACCACGGCGCTAGCGCCACTGCTTTGTATCTCTTTTAGAGTCTCCTCGCCCTTGATTAGGACGGTATTTTTATAGTTTTGCAGCTCCTTTAACCCCTGAAATACGGCGTTTTTGATCGCATCGACATTAAATTTATACCCGACATCCGCAAGCTCGCCTTGCATCGTCTTTGAAAACGAGTCTTGCATATTCAGATCCACGTGCGGATAGAGGAATTTTTTCTCCTCCAGCGCCCCTACGTTTGAGCGGATAAGCTCCGGATAATATGCAACTACGGGGCAGTTGTAGCAGTTCTCGCTGATATTTTCATCCAAGCTGTAGCTCATGCATGGATAAAAGATAAAATCCACATCCTTGTTTAAAAGATCGTAGATGTGGCCATGCACGCTTTTAGCCGGGTAGCAGACGGTGTCGCTCGGGATGCTCTGGCTTGCCAAAAACAGCGTCTCTTTTCGCGGCTTTTGCGACAGCACGAGGCTCATGCCTAAATTTTCAAAAAATGCGCTCCAAAACGGGATCATCTCGAACATATTCAAAACAAACGGAATTCCGACCCGCGGTGCGCCCTGCTTCGGCGGCTTGCGGTATTTTCGCAAAAGCTCGTTTTTAAACTCAAATAAATTCGTGATGTCGTGGCGGATCTCCTTGCCCGCGCCGCGCTCGCATTTGTTACCTGTGACAAATTTAGTATCGCCGAAATGGCTAATCGTAAGCGGGCATTTGTTCGTACAGAGTTTGCAGACGCTAAACTCGCTACTGTGAGTAAAGCTATCAAGCTCGGCGCGACTTATCATATCGGTGCGCTCATTTGCGTTATTTTTGGCAAAAAGCGCCGCGCCGTATGCGCCCATAAGCTCGCTGATATCAAGGCGGATGACGTTTTTCTTAAGCTCAAGCTCAAACGCGCGTAGCACGGCATTATTTAAAAATGTCCCGCCCTGCACTACGATATTTTGCCCAAGATCGTCGGCGTTTCGCACGCGGATAACCTTGTAAATAGCATTTTTTATGACGCTGATGGCAAGACCTGCGCTGATGTCCTCGATCGTAGCGCCGTCCTTTTGGGCCTGCTTGACCGAGGAGTTCATAAAGACCGTGCAGCGGCTGCCAAGCTTGGCGGGATGGGTCGCAAAAAGAGCTAAGTTTGCAAAATCTTTAATGTCGTAGCCCAAGGAATTTGAAAAGGTCTGCAAAAATGAGCCGCAGCCCGAGCTACACGCCTCGTTTAGCACGATAGAATCGATATTTTCATCCTTTATCGAAAAGCACTTGATGTCCTGTCCGCCGATATCGATGATAAAATCTACCTTCGGATTGAAGTGGCGCGCGGCGCTATAATGCGCGATCGTCTCGACGATGCCGTAATCGAAGCGAAAGGCGGTTTTTATAAGATCCTCGCCGTAGCCGGTAACGCCGCTACCTTTGATTTTAATGCGACCTTCGCAAAGATCGTATAACTCCTTAAGGCGCGGCAGCAGGATATCGACGGGATCGCCTTTATTGGAGGAGTAAAATTTATACAGCAGCTCGTAGTTTGCGCCTATCAGCACGACTTTGATTGTGGTACTGCCGCAATCTACGCCCAAATACGCATCTCCGCTATAGGTGTGGATATCTACCTTAGGCACGCTGGCGCGGGCGTGACGAGCGGTGAACTCGTCAAATTCCGCTCTGTCTTTGAAAAGCGGCGGCTCGGCTTCCAGAGCGGTTCTGTCGGGCTCTTTTTTTAAAAGCGCGATCGTTTCCTCTAAATTTAGAGTCTCGCCCGTATCCTTTGCGTATAGCGCGCTGCCGTAAGCCACGAAATAAGGTGCGATGTCAGGGAAGGTCGCGGTTTCATCGGTGAGCTTTAGCGCCTCTTTAAAGCGAGCCTGAAGGCCTTTTAGGAAAAACAACGGACCGCCTAAAAACAGGATATTGCCCTTGACCTCGCGACCCTGAGCGAGCCCCGAGATCGTCTGCTCAACGACCGCGGCGTAGATACTGGCGCTGATATCTTCCTTGCGTACGCCTTGATTTAGTAGAGGCTGGATATCGCTTTTGGCGAACACGCCGCAGCGCGAGGCGATTGGGTAAATTTTATTAGCTGCAAAGCTTAAACGATCAAGCTCCGTGATATCCAGATGCAAAAGATTGGTCATCTGATCGATAAATGCGCCGGTACCGCCAGCGCACGAGCCGTTCATCCGCTCCTCAAGTCCGCCCGTGAGAAATAAAATTTTAGCATCCTCGCCGCCGAGCTCGATGACGACATCGGTCTTTGGAAACATCCGCTTGACGCCGAGCGAGGTAGCGAAAACCTCTTGGACGAACGGAATTTTGCAATTTTTGGCGATACCCATGCCCGCCGAACCCGCTATGGCGACGCTAAATTGCTCGCCTGCATAGGTTTTTTGGATTTGCAAAATTTTATCCAGCACCAGCTCTTTTGGCTTTGCCAGATGCCGCTCGTAGCTTTTGCTTAAAATTTCATATTTTTCGTTTAAAACTACCGTTTTAACAGTAGTTGATCCTACGTCAATGCCTAAAAAAATCACATCTCGCTCTTTACTGAATAAATTTTACTCGGCCGAATTCTCAAATTTAGCGCGAGCTTTCTAAATTAAAATTTGCATTTTATAGTAATATTTTTAAACGCAAATAAAATCAGGATATATTTTATCTTTTTCTATAGAAAAAGGCGATTTTTAGGTAATTCAAAATTAAAAATTTTAATGGAAAAGTTGTAAAATTTTAGATTTAATGCGAGTGGATTTTGCGCGAAATTTTTTAAAATCTCGCGCATTATAAAAAGAGCTTCCTTTTTGAATTCAGAAGCGTAAATTTAAAGGATTATTTTCGAAGCTCTTTGATTTTAGCCGCTTTACCGCGTCTGTCGCGTAGGTAAAATAGCTTCGCGCGGCGAACGCGTCCTTTTCTTAGAACATCGATGCTTTCGATGCTTTCGCTGTAGATCGGGAAAATTCTCTCTACGCCGACGCTATTTGCGCCGATCTTGCGGATGATAAAGGTCTCGCTGACGCCGTTTCCGCGGCGTGCAATGCAGGTACCTTCAAAATTTTGAATTCTGCTCTTATCGCCCTCTTTGATCCTGATGGCTACCTTTAAGGTGTCGCCGGCACGGAAATCAGGCACACTTTTGCTTGTGATCTGAGCGTCCTCAAACGCTTGGATATACTTGTTTTTCATAAATTTCCTTTATTTCTGGCGATCTTTCGGTACATATCCGGGCGGAAGAACCTCGTTTTGCATAGCGCCATTTGATTTTTTAAGCTGCGCATTTTAGCGTGATTACCCTTTAAAAACTCTGAAACTATAGGTAAATTTTCAAAAATATCAGGCTTTGCGAACGCGGGCGCCTCTAAAATTCCGCCCTCAAAACTTTCTTCAACAAGCGAGCTTTCGTTGCCTAAAACGCCCTTTATGTTGCGGCTTATCGCATCACACATGCAAAGCGCGCCGAGCTCGCCGCCGGTAAGGACGAAATCGCCGATGCAAAAAATTTCATCCACATATCTTTCGACTATGCGCTCATCGATCCCCTCGTAGCGCCCGCAGATAAAGCACAAGCTCTCTTCGCCGCTTAGGCGCTTGGCATCGTTTTGGTTAAATTTTTTACCGGCGGGCGAGAGATAGATGAACTTCGTATTTTTAAATTTAGCTCTTACGTGTTCTATAGTCCCGGCAAGCGGCTCCGTGCCGATCAAAAGCCCCGCGCCGCCGCCGATCATATAATCATCTACTTTTTTGTAGCGATTTGTCGTGAAATTTCGCGGGTTAAAAAAATGCGTCGCAATTATTTTTTTATCGACCGCGCGCTTTAAAATTGAGTCCTCAAAATACGGCGCGATGAGATTTTCAAATAGAGAGATGAAGATAAAATTCATGAGTTTTCCAAAATCGCGCGCGCATTTTGTGTAAAAATTTTACGCTCGCTAAGCGAAATTTCTTTCACATAGGCGTCTACGTAGGGGATGAAAAATTCTTTCGGCAAAGCCTGCGAGATTAAGCTTTCATCCGTTTCTACCTCAAAAAGATAGCCGCTTCCGATCTGCGATATGTCACTTATGCGCCCCAAAATCACGCCGTCTTCATAAATTTCAAGCCCAATAATATCGAAATAGAAAAACTCGCCCTTTTGCAATTTGCAAAATTTTCGCGTGTCCTCTTTGCTTCGGTAAATGATTTGATTGGTTAAATTTGTCGCCGCTTCTACGCTTTCGTAATTTTTAAAAATAGCGCTAAAGTTTGCACCGTTGAAGGATAGAATTTCTAAAATTTCACCGTTTCGCAGATAAAATTTGGCGCCTTTTTTAAACTGAGAGGGGAAGTCGCTGCGATCGAAAATTTTAACCGCGCCCTTTAGACCGATAGTCCGACCGAGCTTCGCGACCTCTAAAAGATCATCAGGCATCTTTGGCTTTGACGGTAATTTTATAATTGATCGGATCTTTTGCTTTATAGCCGATGATGACGGTCTTTATGGCGTTTATCATTTTGCCGTCCTTGCCGATGAGCTTGCCGGTATCGGCCTTGTCGGCATAGACGATGATCTCGGTAAAATTTTCACCGACCCGCTTTTGCGTAGAGACAGACTGCGGATAGTCGGCGATCAACTTTGCGTATTCTTTTATAAAATTTTCTACCATTTTATTTGCTTGTGATTTGAGCGACCCTATCGCTTAACTTTGCACCTACGCTCTTCCAGTATGCCAAACGCTCCGCGTCGAATTTAATATTATCGCTCTGCTTTAACGGGTTATAAAAGCCGATCGTCTCGATAAAGCCGCCGTCGCGTCTTTTCCTACTATCCGTTACCACGATGCGGTAAAAAGGCTGCTTCTTTCTTCCGATTCTTGTAAGCCTAACAACTGTTGCCATTTTTTCTCCTTAAATTTTTGTAAGTTTTAGAACTTGCAGATGGCTAAAACTTAAACATCTGCAAACTCTACCGAGAGGCTATCTCGGTAAATTTTGCCTTTGAGCGATTGAGGCAAGCCCCTGCATGCCGCCCTTGCCTGAAAATTTCTTCGCAAGCTTCGAAGCGCCCGCAAACTGCTTTAAGAAGCGATTTACCTCTACCTGCGAAAGCCCTGCGCCCGCAGCAAGTCTGCGCTTGCGCGAATTATTTAGCAGATCCGGATTTTCGCGCTCTTTCGGCGTCATAGAGTTGATCATCGCTTTGATATGAAGTATCTCTTTTGAGTTTTCCAAATCGATATCTTTTATCTTATTCGCCATGCCGGAAAGTCCCGGGATCATGCCGATTAAATTTTTCATATTGCCGAGCTTTTTCACGCTTTCTAGCTGATTTACGAAATCGTTGAAATTAAACTCGCCCTTTTTGATCTTTTTGTTCAAGGCCTTAGCTTCTCTTTCGTCAAAAACGGCGCTTGTTTTCTCGGCCAGCGTCGCTAAATCGCCCTCGCCCATAATGCGGCCAGTGATTCTATCGGGTATAAAGCCCTCCAGATCGGCAACCTTCTCGCCGGTTCCGATAAAGCGAAGCGGTATACCCAGCTGCTGCGCGATGCCAAGAGCTACGCCGCCTTTGGTGTCGGCGTCAAATTTGCTTAAAATCACGCCAGTAAGACCTAAAATTTCATCAAATTTAGCGGCCGTTTTAATACCGTCTTGACCGCTCATAGCGTCCGCTACGTAAAAAATTTCATGCGGATTTAGAGTTTTTTTCATCTCCGCAAGCTGTGCCATTAGCGCCTCATCGATCGCAAGACGTCCCGCCGTATCTACGAGCAGTACGTCATAAAGCCCGCTTTTAGCCTTGCTTAGCGCTTTTTCGGCAACCTTTAGCGGATCACTCTCGCCCTCAATGAAAAATAGCTCAATCTCATTCGCCTCACACAGCTGGCGGAGCTGCTCGACCGCGGCTAGGCGCTGCAAGTCGCACGCTGCAACCAAGACCTTTTTTTTACGAAGTTTCAGATAGTTTGCAAGTTTTATCGTGCTTGTGGATTTTCCGCTTCCCTGAAGTCCCGTCATCAAAGCTACCGTAGGAGGCGTGCCGGCAAATACAAATCCCTGGCTGCTGCCTCTAGGCGCCGTTAAAATTTTAGTCAAATTTGTCTTGATGGACTGCAAAAACGGCTTCTGTCCTATCGTACCGATACGAAGATCGGCTTCGACAAGTGCCAAAAAATCCTTTACGACTTTGTGGTGCACGTCGGCCTTTAAAAGCGCTTTTTTTAGCGTCTCCAAGGCGTTTTTTAAAGCTTTTTCGTCATCGATTGTTTTTAATTTATTGACCGCGTTTTTAAACGACTCGCTTATGATCTCAAACACTTTGATCCCTTATAAAATTTTTAAACTTGCGATGTTACCTAAAATTAACTTAAAAGCCATTGAATATCAGAGCTCTTTAGGAATTTCAAAGCCGAATTCGTTGAAGCTTTTACCCGGCGGAGCTTTAAATTTTAGCCCCAAAATTTCGGTCTCGTATGAGTGCAGAAACATCCGCTTCGCGCGACTTTTAGCGTATTTTTCATCGCCTATTACGCCGAATCCCGCGTTTGCCAGATGCACGCGGATCTGATGCGTCCTGCCCGTCTCGATCCGCACCTTTACAAGCGATTTTTTGCCGCTTACCATAAGCGGATAAACCTCGCTAAATGCGCTCTTGCCGTTTGGCGAAATTTTAGAAAACGCGCCGCTTCGGGTCTTTATCGTCAAAATCGGCTCGTCAAATTTCATCTCTTCGCTCACGATCCCCTTCACGATCGCGATGTAGCTTTTCTTCACGCGCAAATTTTTAAACTCCGCAATCGCCGCTTCGCGAAATTCTTCGTTCTTATACAGCAGCACGACCCCGCTGGTTTCCTTATCCAAGCGGTTTAGAAGGCCGAATTTATAGATTTTTTCCAGATTTTCGCTGCTCATAAAGGGCGGCTTATTGACCGCCAAAACGTTCTCATCCTCGTATATGATCGCGGGTTTTGCGGGCTTCATCACGCTAAATTTGGTATTTTCGCCGAGCATCTCGCGCGCTAGAGCGATCTTTGCGCCGCGCGCGCTCACAAGCCCCGCGTCGATGAGGGCTTTAGCTTCGTTGTGCGAGATGTTTTCCTGCGCCGCTAGCAGTTTGTAGGCTTTTTCTTGCATTAAATTCTTTCCTTGATTAAATTTTCTATCTCTTGCAGATCGCAAATTTTATCTATCCGCGTGCCCTTTAGCGGCTCTTTTAAAGCGTTTGAAATTTCATCCGCCTCGCACAGAGCGATGTTTTGTACGAGCGCGTACAGCGCCTTTTGATTATGAAAAAATCGCCCGCTGATGATCGGTACGCCGAAGCTCGCCGCCTCGATCGGGCT
>NZ_CALHIK010000085.1 GCF_938030785.1 uncultured Campylobacter sp. | reverse complement strand
ATCGAGTTTTCGCTAAAGCTTGATTCAAATCCCGAATTTACCGCAAGCGTGCTCGTAGCCTACGCCCGCGCGGCGTATCGTTTGGCGCAAAGAGGCGAAAGCGGCGCGTTTAGCGTATTTGACATCGCTCCGGCGCTTCTTTCGCCAAAGAGCGCAGATGAGCTAAGGCGCGAAATTTTATAAATTTTTGGGGCGTTTCGGCGGAATTATGAACGAGGAATTTTGAGTGATAAAAATAGAAAATTTAAAGAAATTTTACGGCAAGACCTGCGTGATCGACGATGTGAGCTTGGAGGTGAAGCAGGGCGAAATTTTCGCCATCGTAGGTCACAGTGGCGCGGGTAAAAGCACGCTGCTGCGCTGCATAAACGGGCTTGAGGACTATCAAGAAGGAAGCCTCAAAGTCGAGGGCAGGGAAGTAAGAGAGCTAAGCGCCGCTCAGATCCGCGAGCTGCGCAAAAATATCGGTATGATTTTTCAGCACTTCGCGCTGATGAGCCGCCGCACCGTCGCGCAAAACGTCGCCACGCCGTTAGCATTTTGGGGCTATTCGAAGGACCATACAAAGCGCCGCGTCGCCGAGCTTTTGGAGCTCGTGGGGCTTGCGGGTAAAGCAAATGCCTATCCCAGCGAGCTTAGCGGCGGACAAAAACAGCGCGTGGCGATTGCGCGCGCGCTTGCCTTGAGCCCTAAAATTTTGCTTTCCGACGAGGCGACCTCGGCGCTTGATCCCAACACCACCGCTCAAATTTTATCGCTTCTGCGCCGCATCAATCGCGAGCTAGGCATTACGATCGTGCTCGTCACGCACGAGATGGAGGTCGTAAAGGGCATCGCACAGCGCGCGATCCTGCTTAAGGGCGGGCGCGTGAGCAACTCGGGCGATATCGTCTCGCTATTTTTGCACCCGGATGAGAATATGAAGGAGTTTTTGGGCGAGGAGGAGGTGCTACCCGCAAGCGGCGTGAATATCAGGCTATTTTTCCCGCCCGCGGTTGCGTTTGACAGCGTGATCACGCACATGGCGCGCGCTTTGGAGATAAATTTTAACATCGTCTGGGGCAAGCTCGAGCGCCTCGATAAAAACGTCGTCGGAAGCCTCGTGATCAA
>NZ_CALHIK010000084.1 GCF_938030785.1 uncultured Campylobacter sp. | reverse complement strand
TCGCCGTCTTGTATTTTGATGAGCTTTGCGGGCGAATCGACGAAGCCCTCGTAGTGTCTCGTATTTAGCACGAAATGACCGTCCTGCGGGTAAAAAAGCGCGGAGGCGGCAGAGAAAATTTCGCGCTGTTCGTAGGCGAGCACAGATCTTTTATGTTCGCTAAAATCGCGCGAAAACGTATCTAGCAGTACGTAGCCGGGCGTTAGCTTCGCGGCGATGTTTTGCTCGCTAGGGGCTGTAAAGGCAAAATGGACGAAGGCTATCCGCTCGCCCATCTCGTAAATGCCCGTCACGCCGTGTCCGCGAAACTCCACGTCCTGCATCGCAAGTGGATATGATTTTAGTATTTCGGCTCCTTAAAATTTGAAGCGATTATAGCTTAAATTTGGGCGCGATTTTAAAATTTTATATGCACGTTGAAATTTTACGGCGCGCGGCATGGAATTTCAAATTTTGCGGAGCCGCGGAATTTGGAATTTGAAATTTGAAATTTTGCCCCTTCACGTAGCCTACACGCAAGCTCGCTACCATACCGCTACACAATTTACAAAGGAGCCGTATGAGGGAGATCTTAAAAAAATTTGTCGCAGGCGACGCAGATATTATATTTGCCAGACTTTCCGTTATCATCGTGCTTGCCGTGATGGGCAACTACAAGTGGTTTGAGTTCGAGGTGGAGGCTTTAAAGCCGCTTTTTTCGCAGACGTGGCTTTCGTTTTTGCCGTCAGCGCTTGGGGATGCCGGCGCGAGCTATTTTTTGGGCGTGGTGGAGACCGTGGGCTATCTCTCGCTCATCGCGGGCTTTTTCAAGCCGAAGGCGGGCATCGTGGGCGATCTCATCGTGATCGTCATGGCGCTGACTACGCTCAGCCTACTGCCGCAGCTGGGCAAGATCGACGGCTTTATCTTTAAAGACCTTTTCTTGCTAGGCCTTGGCTTGGTGCTGCTAAAATACGACCTGGCGCGCTTTTGCCGCGGAGAAAAAAGCTGCGATTGAGCCGTCAAAACATATTGGCGTCGGTTCCGACGCAACACTAAATGATCGCGTATGGCGAGTTAGCGCGAGCCGCGTTCAAACCCTCTAAATTTAGCCGCCGCTAGCCGTTTTTGCGCGCAAACTCGCTCATAAAAGTGACTAGTTTTTCAACGCCCTCGTAGTTTATCGCGTTGTAGATCGAGGCGCGGATGCCGCCTAAAACGCGGTGTCCTTTAAGCCCGATCATCCCCTCCGCCTCCGCCTGCGCGACGAAAACGGGCTCAAGCGCGGCATCTGCGATATTAAAGCTCACATTCATCAGGCTGCGGCTAGTTTTTTGCGCGTGGCCGCGGTAGAAGCCGCCGCTAGCATCGATCGCGCCGTAGAGTAGCGCCGCTTTGCGCTTGTTGCGCTCGTGCATCG
>NZ_CALHIK010000083.1 GCF_938030785.1 uncultured Campylobacter sp. | reverse complement strand
AAGTTTTAAAGCCGTTCAAATGCTATCCTTTTTTATAAAATTTTTAAAATTTAAATCTCAAAATTCCTAAAATTTTAGAATTTACAATTCCAAAATTCTTGAAATTTTAGAATTCCAACCCCGAAATTTCTAAAACTTTAGAACCCCAACCCTTAAATTCCTTAAATTTTAGAATTTCGGCCGCGAGACAGCACAAATTTGCGCTACGGCGTGGGACTAATTTGCGCTTCGCAAGCTCGCTAAATCAACTCGCTCGCATGCGGTGACCGTGCGGACGATACCGAGATTTAGCTTTTTTTGTTTGCCGCGTTCGAAGCATTAAATGCTTTGAAAGTAGCGAGTTTTTTTATTCATCGCGATTTCTAAACACTTTCGCACGTCATAAGCGTTAAATGCTTTGAAAACGCTACAAAGTGCCGTTATACATCACGTGTATCGCGACTTCACATCGCCGCGCCGCATTGCACTTTCATACTGCCGCGCCTTCAAAAAAATCGCGCTAAATTTATACGCAGCACTGTGACACTACCTCGCCGCGGCACTATTCCGCTACACCGCAACTCGGCATAAGCTAAAAATCACGCTTTCATCATCGCGTCGACAGCGCCTACGAATGAAAATTGCGATCCGCCTTGTGTCTTCGCCGCCACATCGCCGTATCATTGTATCGCCGAATAAAAATTGCGCCGAAATATGCACGACCGCCGCAGTGCTACCATCGCACCGCCGAATGAAATCGCACTGAAATTTATGCGCGAATTAGCGTTCGGATTTGTACTCCGTATGACAAAAATCATAAAATTTAACGTAAAATTTTGCGCTAAATTTTACGTTTTACTCCGCCGCGACCTCCCAAACGGTGCCGCTAGGCGTATCCATCACTTCGATCTTCATATCCGTAAGGCGCGCCCTGATGGCATCCGCGCCCGCAAAATTCTTTTCCGCTTTCGCCTGTGCGCGCTGTTTTATCAGCTCCTCGATCTGCGCCCTCTGCTGCTCGCTCACGCCGAAGCGAAAGTATTCGGTCTCATCCTCATATAAAATTCCGAGCGTCTGCTTCGCAAACTCCAAATTTGCGGCGATCTGAACCTTTAGCGCCTTGTCTTTTGGCGCGCGATCTAGCGCTTCGTTCGCGCCTGCTACGAAGCTATCGAGCACCGCAAGCGCGCCTGAGGTGTTAAGATCGTCGCTCAAAAATTCCATCATCTCCGATCTAAATTTAGCCTCCACGGCAGGCAGCTCAGACGCGGAATTTTTAGGTTTGGAATTCGGCGCCGCGTTTGAGCTTAAATTTTGAGATTCGTTTGAAGCTAAATTTTGCCCCGCATCTCCGCAAACCCGCGCAGAGCTCGCGGATGAAATTTGCGCGGTATGTTCAGATATGCATGCTGCGGAATTTTGCCCCGCAGCGGGAGCTAAAACGTCACGGACGCGCTTTTTAAGGCGGTAAATTTTATCGAGCCTCTTTTTGCTCGCAAGCAGATCGGCCACCGAATAATTAAAATTTGCCCTATAATGCGAGCTTAAAAGATAAAACCTCAGTGCCTCGCCAGGTGCGATTTTTAGGGCGTCTCCTACAAAAAATGAGTTGCCGAGACTCTTGCTCATCTTCTCGTTATTTACTTGCACGAAGCCGTTGTGAAGCCAGTATTTGCTTAGCGCTCTATGGCGAGCGCAGCGGCACTGCGCGGCTTCGTTTTCGTGATGCGGGAAGAGCAGATCGGCGCCGCCTGCGTGAATGTCGATGCAAAATTGCGGATCACCGCTATCAAGGTGCGCTAAAATCATCGCGACGCACTCGCTGTGCCAGCCCGGGCGCCCTTTGCCAAACGGGCTATCAAACCAATTCTCGTCAAATTTCCACAGCACGAAGTCCTTCTCGTCGTGCTTGGCATCGTTTGAGGCAACGCGGGCAATGTTTTTGCCGGCGCCCTCTTTTTTGCCGCTAAGGCTTAGATAATCCCCGTCCTTGCGCGTGTCGAAGTAGATACCGTCACCCGCGATCTCGTAGGCAAAGCCTTTTTGAAGAAGTGAAGATATGAGCTCGCAGATCGCGGCGATATTTTCGGTCGCCTTGGGCGAAATGCTCGCATCCGCGACGTTTAGCGCGCTCATATCCTGCAAATATCTGCGGGTATAAAGCTCCGTGATCTCCCCCAGACTCTTGCCGGTTTCCGCCATCTTTTTTAAAATTTTATCGTCGATGTCGGTGAAATTTCGCGCAAATTTTACCTCATAGCCCTCGGCCTGCAGTACGCGGCGCAGCAGATCGAAGCTCACGGCGCTCTTTGCGTGCCCCAAATGCGCATCGTCATAAACGGTCGGGCCGCAGGCGTAAATGCGCGCCAACCCCTCGCTAATGGGCTTAAATGGGAGCTTCTTTTTGCTCAAACTATCATAAATTACCATAATACAAGCCTTTTAAAATGTATAAAATCGCCGCCTCGCCCGCACAAAGCGCCGCGATCGCAATAATTTTTTTTGCGCGGATTATAGCCAAAAAGTTATTAAATCCAAAAAAATAGAGATTAAAGCCGAGCAGAAACGCTCCTGTTATCGTGCTTGCAAACGCAAGCCCCACCGCACCGAAGGGTTTAAAAAACAGCGCACACAAAGCGACGTTTATAAAGACGCACCAGATCGAAATTTTCGCGCTTAGCCTCTGCTTCATATTCGCATATAGCCAGTGCGAAAAAATCCTAGACAGCCCAAACGGCACGAGCCCTACCATATACGCGCCGAGAACTGCGGCGCATTCGATAGAATTTTGATGTGTAAATTCTCCGCGCTCAAATAGCAGCTGCGTGATCTCGTTTCGCAGCATCACGCCGCCTATCGCAGAGAGCCCAAGCAGCGCCAAAAGGAAGTAAAATCCGCGCTGCACGAGCGCCAGAGCCTGCGCGTCGTCGTGCGCTTTTACGAATTTGCTCATGCGCGGAAATATCGCCGTGCTAAGTGCAATCGCAAAAAGCGCGAGCGGCAGCTGAAATATGCGGTTGGCGTAGTAAAGATAGCTGATACTGCCGCTAGCGAGGAAACTCGCAAAAAAGGTATCTATAAACGAGCTTAGCTGAAGCGCCGACGCACCGAGCACGCCCGCGAAAAAATTTTTATAAAAGCCCTGCGTCTGCGGCTTATCGCCCCGCGCAAGCCGCGCAAAGCCACCCGCTAAGACGCGCAGCATGCCGGTAAATTTCAGCGCATAAACGTGCACCGCAAGCTGTAAAAGCCCGCCCGCCACGACGCCGAAGCTAAGATAGAGCACCGCCGTGGCGCCGTCCTTGCCGCGAGCTAGCAGAAGCGCCGCGATCATCGCTAAATTTAAAAGTGCGGTCGAAAACGCCGTCGTAGCGAAGTGATCGCGGTACTGAAGCAGCGAGGCAAAGAGCGTAACGACGAAGATAAACGTAAGGTAGAAAAAATTTATCCGCACGTATGGCACGGCAAGACCGATCTGCTCGGCGCTAAATCCGTATGCCAAAACTTTAGTAAAAACGGGCGCGGCGAGCAGCACGAGTGCCGTTAAAAGCGCGATAAAAATGCTAAATTTAATAAGCACCGCTGCGGCAAAAATTCCTTTTTTACGCGCGGCTGTAAAGCTCGGTAAAAACGCCTGCGTAAAGGCTCCCTCGCCGAAGAGCCTGCGGAAAAGATTAGGCAGTTTAAACGCTACGAAAAACAGATCACTGTAAATCCCCGCGCCCAAAACCGATGCGGTAAGCAGGTCGCGCACGAATCCCAAAACCCGCGAAACCAGCGTGCCTACGCTATTTGTGAAAAAGCCTCTGAGCATAAATCTCCATTAAATTTTATAAAATGCCAAGGTTGATTATATTATAATTTCCCCTATTTTTTGATTTTGGAGAGAAATTTTTGCGGAATTTAGCCTTTTCGCTCGAAAGCTCGGGCGGGAAAAATACCTTATCGCTACGTGGACAGTGGAACTACAAAAGCTCGCGCTCCCAGCTACTTGCACTAAAAAAAGCGGTAAAAAATTTAAACGAGCTGGAGCTAAGCTTAAGCGAAATTTCAAATTTAGACTACTTCATGGCGCTGATGATCAAAAACGCCCTTGCTGGCAAGCGGGTAAGCTTCACGGGTAGTAACGACAAAGCGCGAAAAATTTTTGATTTCATAAATGATGAATCGATCGATTTTGGTTGCGTACCGAAGCCTCTTGCGCCGGGCTTTTTCGCGCAGATCGGGCTTTATATCCACATAGGGCTTTTGGGGCTGCTTTCTTTAGCTTCATTTTTGGGCGAGTTTTTCGTAAAGCTCGTCGCGATTTTTGCAAAGCCTTTTAAATTTAGATTCAAAGAGACGGTAAATTTCATCAAAGATAGCGGCATAGACGCGCTTTTTATCGTATCTTTGACGGCGTTTTTGATCGGTATCGTGCTTGCTTACATCGGCTCGGATATGCTTTCTAAATTTGGCGCCAGCGTCTATATCATCGATATTATGGGCTCTTTGACGCTGCGCGAAGTGGCGCCTCTAATCGCCGCCATCGTCATCGCGGGCCGTTCGGCTTCGAGCTTTACGGCGCAGATCGGCGTGATGAAGATCACCGAGGAGATCGACGCGATGAAGACGATGGGCTTTGATCCCTTTTATTTCCTGTCGATGCCGCGCATAATCGCGATGGTTTTTGTGATGCCGCTAGTTATTTTTATCGCGGACGGCGTGAGTATCCTCGCGCAGATGATCGTGTGCGAGGCGTATTTGGAGATCCCTTTTAGCGATTATCTAAATAGATTTAAATCCGCGGTTGAGTTCAGGCACTTTTTAGTCGGTATGATAAAGGCGCCTTTTTTCGGGGCATTTATCGCCATCATCGGCTGCATGCGGGGTTTTGAGGTCAAAGGAAATACCCAAAGCATCGGCGAATACACCACGATCAGCGTCGTAAATGCGATATTTTGGGTTATTGCGATCGACGCGGTCTTTGCGGTTCTGTTTTCGGAGATCGGGCTATGAGCGAGCAAGTGCAATCTAGTGGGACCTCTAAAATTATAGTCGCACGCGATGTTACTACCGCGTACGGCTCGCGCGTTATGCACGATTGCGTGAGCTTTAGCGTCAAAAGGGGCGAAATTTACGGCTTTTTAGGCGGCAGCGGCAGCGGTAAAACGACATTAATGAAAACGCTCATATTTTTAAAACGTCCGCAAAGCGGCGAGATTAAAATTTTCGGGCGCGATATTTGGAGCGCGAGCGAGGCGGAGCAAAACGAGATCCGCCTAAAATGCGGCGTGATGTTTCAGTTCGGCGCGCTTTACAGCTCGATGAGCGTGCTTGAAAACGTAGGCGTGCTGCTGCGCGAATACTCTAAATTTAGCGAGCGCGAGATAGATGAGCTATCGATGTTTTGGATCCAAAAGGTGGGGCTTAAGAAGGAGGCCGCCGCGCTTAGCCCAAACGAGCTTAGCGGCGGTATGAAAAAGCGCGTGGCACTGGCTCGCTCGCTCGCTCTCAGCCCTGAAATTTTATTTTTGGACGAGCCAAACTCGGGGCTTGATCCGCTCAGTGCCAGAGCCCTTGATAGGCTTGTTTGCGAGCTTAGAGATAGCCTCGGCGTCACAGTCGTTATGGTGACGCACGACGTGGATAGTATCTTTGACATTTTGGATCGGTTTTTGATCGTGGATAATCAAAAAATCGCTTTTGAAGGAAGCATTGAGGAAATTTCAAACCTGGAGAATAACCCGCTTGAAGAGCTATTTAAGATGCGACAAAGGGATTGAGCTTTGAAATTTATCTAGCCGAAATATAGCTCGCGGCGGGTAAAATTTTGAATGGATGAAATTTTGACGTTTGAAATTTAGCGGGCAAATTTTAAAATTTAGGAGCTGAAATGGATAAGCTTAGGCAAAAGTATATCGCGCTTCAAAAGGCGTTTTGGGACTCGGATGGCGGCGCGGCGAGCATTTTGGCGCTGTATGAGTTCAAAGATGAGCTGGAGACTGCGACCGAAAAAGAAGCAAAGCTTGTGCTGGCGGACGTTTACGAGCTGCTGGGGCTAAAAAAGAGCGCTTGCGAGCTATTAGCCAAAATTTGCGATCCGAAGGACATAAAGCAGCTTAAAAAGCTCAGCTATCTGCGGCAATATGGCGCAGACGGCGACGCGGACGCGATAAAGCGCCCCAAAACCGCAAGCGAGGCGGCGTGCGTGAGCGAAAAATCAAAAGTCCTGCCTCATTTTCGTTATCACCCCGACCCATTTAAAACGGGCGTGTTCAAGGACGATGCGAGCGTGCTTTGCGAGTGCTGCGAGCAGGCGACGGGCGTTTATTATCGCGGTAGCATTTACTGCACGGCGGACGTGAAATACCTCTGCCCGCACTGCATCGCTAGCGGCGCGGCTGCGGCGAAATTTGACGCCGGCTTCATCCAGGACGCCGACCCTCTGCCGCCTAGCACTTCGGACGCGCAGGCTAAAACCGAGGAGCTGTTTCAAAGGACGCCCGGATATTTTAGCTGGCAGGGAGCGCATTGGCTCACGTGTTGCGACGATTACTGCGAGTTTTTAGGCGACGTGGGCACGAAGGAATTAGAGGAGATGGGTATTGCCGACGAAGTCTTTGAGGAGTACGCCCTGCGCGGCGAATTTGCGGTAGAGGACATGCGTAACTGCCTCATCGCAGAAGGCGATACGGCGGGCTATCTGTTCAGATGTCTGCACTGCGGAAAATATAAAATTTATGTCGATGCGAGCTGAAATTTTAAAGTAGCGGCGGGACAAATTTTAAGCCTTTCGAGCTGAAATTTTAAAATTTAAACGGGAGTGCTTTTAAATTTTAAAATTTTAACGAGCAAGCGGCGTTAAATTTAAACCGGAGCGGTAAAATTTTACGCTAAAATACGGCGCGACGATATTTAAAAATTTCAAAATCGGCGCTAAATTTTAAAATTTACGCTCTTCAAAATTAGGAGAAAAGATTGGAAAATAGAACTTCATACACGATCGTAGGCATATTTGCGATGCTTTGCGTGACCGCATTGTCTGCATTTATGTGGTGGATGCTCACGAAAAGCACCCCCGGCGAGAGCTACCGCTCATATTTCATCCACACCAAGGAGCTTCCAACAGGGCTTAAAGAGAACTCTGAAGTCCGCTTCATCGGCGTAAATGCGGGCTTTGTAAAGCGTATCGACTTTGCCGATATCGAAAACGCGATCATCGAGATTGAAATTTCAGTAAAAAGCAAGCTGCCGATCTCAAAAGACAGCATCGCAAAGGTCGAAACCCAGGGCATTAGCGGCATCGCGTTTATAAATATCACCAAAGGAAACGGCGAGCTGTTCGCGCCGAACGATCAAAAGCCGATCATCGCGCTTGATAAGACGCTGCTCGATAAGATCGGCTCGAAGGCTGAGATCATCACCGATAGCGTGGGGCAGATGATCTTTAAGATAAACACCATTCTTTCGCGCGAAAACACCGAGAAATTCGATCGCATCTTAAGCTCGCTGGATAAATTTAGCGCACTATTAGCGGATGAGGAGAAGTTTAAAAATTTAGATAAATTGATGGCGAACGCCGACAGATTGGTCGCAAATTTAAACGAGCGCGAGAAGGAATTCGATAAACTATTAAACGATTTTGACGCTTTAGCGATAAGTGCGAAGAAATTTAGCGATTCGCTCAACGCCTCGCAAGCGGCGATTATGAAGCGCGTAGATCGCGGCGAGTATAATTTAAAAGAAATTTTAGACCCGACTCTCGGCGAGGCAAAGACCACGCTGCGCGAGTTTAACAGAGCCTTGCGCGAGTTTCAAGACGCGCTATTTAGGCTGGAGCAAGACCCTTACGATTTCTTTTTCAAAGACACGTCGGGTAGCGATAAAAAGGACGATAGATGAGAAAATTTTTGATTTTAGCTTTTGCGGGCGCGCTTCTTAGTGGCTGTCTCGCGAAAAAGGCGACGCCGTACACCTACTACGAGCTTAAATATCAGCAGAAAAGCTGCATCCAAGCGGGCATCAAGCGCCGAAATATCTTTATCGACAATGTCGCGGCGACCGATCTTGTAGATAGGCGCGATATCTTAATAGTGGATTTTAGAAACCGAACGCGGTTCGCAAGCGACGCTAAATTTATCACGATGCCTAGCGAGATGGTTTATAAAGCGCTGATCGACGCCGCGTTTTCCACGTGCGGCTTAAATCCGATCTTCGTGCCCAAAGAAAAGGATCTGCGCTTAAAAACAAACGTCGTTGCGCTTCAAGTTAACGGCGATCAGGCGGTTATCACGATCGCATATGAAATTTTAGACGCGATCAGTTCCAAAACCTCCGGCATCATCACAAAGCAGGTCTTCGTGCCTGATCCGAGCTCGCAAAGTATCTTTAACGCTATGAATTTAGTGCTAAATCAGGCGATCGATGAAATTTTAAGGGCGATACAATGATAGCGGCGCTTGAGGGGATCATTACCAAAAAAGAGCCTACGCGCTGCGTTTTGAAGCTCGCAAGCGGCGTAAGCTACGGCGTAAATATCTCGCTAGGGTGCGCCGCGCAGCTGCAAAGCGGCGCTAAGACCGAGCTTTTGATCACTCAGATCATCAGAGAGGACGCCGATCTGCTCTACGGCTTTTTGGACGAGAGGGAGCGAACGATGTTTGAGATGCTGATCAAACTTAGCGGCATCGGCGCAAGCACGGCAATGGCGGTGTGCTCGAGCCTCAGCTCGCAAGCGTTTATCAAAGCGATCGCTAGCGGCGATGCGGCGACGCTTACTTCGGTGCCCGGCATCGGCCCCAAGACGGCTCGCAGGATGATCGCCGAGCTGGGGGATGCGAAGCTGATGGAATTTAGCCCCGATCAGACCTATAAAGCGGAGGCGATCTCGGCGCTTGAGAGCCTCGGATTTAAAAGAGATCGCATTAATAAAGCGATGGTTGATTGCACCAGCACGAGCACGGCGGAGCTCGTAAAAGAAGCGCTTAAAAAATTAGCATAAGGAGAGATGATGAAATTTGGTATAGTTTTTGGCGGACAGAGCTACGAGCATGAGGTAAGCATAATCTCGGCAATCGCCGTTAAAAACGCGCTAAAAGGACAGAGCCTGGAGTTTATCTTTTGCGATAAGGAGCGCAAATTTTACCGCATCGAGGATAAAAATATGCGCGCGGCGTATTTTAAAAACGGCGAATACGCCAAGGCGAAGGAGCTTAGCATCGGCACGGGCGGGTTTTTTGAAAGCGGAATGTTTAGCAAAAAAGCGCTGGATGCGGACGTTTATATAAATTTAATCCACGGCTGCGACGGCGAGGACGGCAAGATGGCGGCTTTATTCGAGTTTTTCGGCATCCCTTATATCGGGCCTCGCATCGAAGCTAGCGTGCTAAGCTACAATAAAGTTTTGACCAAGGATCTAGCCCGCGCCGCAGGCGTTAAGACGCTTGAATACGAAGTGCTAAAGCGCGGTCAGACGCCACGTCTCGCACTACCTCTCATCATCAAACCGGCAAGGCTCGGAAGCAGCATCGGTATCGGCATCGTAAAAAGTAAGGCAGAGCTTGATTACGCGCTAGATCGTGCCTTCGAGCTCGATGATACGGCGATTGCGGAGCCATATATCGAAAATATCCGCGAGTTTAATCTTGCGGGCTGCAGCCTCGCGCAAGAGCTAAATTTAAACGGCGCAAATTCTGGTTCAAATTTAAACGTGAGCGGCAAATTTATCTATTCAAATATCGAGGAGCCGAAAAAATCGGGCTTTTTGGATTTTGATCGCAAATATCTCGACTTCGCGCGCCCGCAAAAGATCGAACCTGCCGATATTGAGCCCGAGCTAGCAGGTAAAATGAAGGACGCCTTTACTAAAATTTACGAGCAGGGCTTTTATGGCGCGCTGATCCGCTGCGATTTTTTTGAAAAAGAGAGCGAAATTTATCTAAACGAGATAAATCCAAACCCGGGCAGCCTCGCAAACTACCTATTTGACGACTTTGCGGCGGTATTAAACGCGCTAGCCTCGTCGCTTCCCACGATGCAGCACATCCCCGTAAGCTATGAGCTGATCACCAAAATCACCGCTAATAAATAGCTAATCGTTTAAAATTTTACGCTAAATTTTGCGTAAAATTTTACCCCAAAGGTCAAGTCATGATAAATCAAGACGAAATTTACACCGCTACCGAGATCGTGCGCAACTTCAGCACCGTTTTAAACAAGATCAAAAACCAAGAGATTAAAAAAGCCTTGATCGTCAAAAATAACAAATTCGAAGCCGTAATGATCAGTATGAGCGAGTTTGAGCGGCTCGAAAAGGCAGTCGAGCTACTCAAGGCCGTTTACGCCAAAAGGAGCGGCGGTGGCGAGTAAGGAGCTCGTCTGCGGCGGCGAAAGCTACAAGATCAGCTACGAAATTTCAAACCTGCAGCGTGCCGAATATATTTTGGTGTTGCACGGCTGGGGTGCAAACAAAGCGCTTATGTCTCGGGTTTTTGCGGATAAATTCCGCCGTTACGCGTTAGTGTGCGTCGATCTGCCGGGGTTCGGCGCCAGCTCGCAGCCCGCGCGCGCCCTTGGCAGCAAGGATTACGCGGAGATTATGCGCACCTTTATCACAGCTTTTGGCAAACAGCCCGCCGCGATTATGGGGCACAGCTTCGGCGGCAAGATCGCCGCGTTGCTGGCTCCGCGCAATCTCATACTGCTAAGCAGCGCCGGTATCATCGAACCCAAGCCCTTTGCCGTGCGCGCCAAAATCGCGATTTTTAAAATTTTAAAAAGATTTGGCCTGGCGGGGCTTTGGCGTGCGTTTGCGAGCAAGGATGCCGCAGGTATGAGCAAGACGATGTATGAGACGCTAAAAAACGTCGTAAATGAGGACTTTCGCGATATTTTTTCCGCGCTAAGCCCGCAAAATGCGCTCATCTTTTGGGGCAATGACGATCGCGCCACTAGCCTAAAAAGCGGCGAGCTGATCCACTCGCTCATTAAAAACAGCAAATTTTATCCGCTGGCGGGGGATCACTTTTTCTTTTTGCAGAGCGCGGAATTTATCGGCGAGCAGATCGAAAAGGAGCTTAGCGGCAGCTAAATTCAACGATTTGGCGCCGCGCTAAATTTAAAGCGAAACGCGATTTTGTGTAAATTTTTAAATTTAGCCGCGAAATTGTGGTGCCGCGCCGCTAAAAATCGCGCTTTAGATGCAAAAAACAGATCGCGTGAAGGGCAGGAGCGAGGTGTAGTTTAAAAGCGTTTTATTGCGGCGCTTTAATGCGGCTCATTGCGCGTTTTAAAATTTTGCAATTTGTTTGCGCCAAAGATAGCAAACCGAAGCGTAAATTTAGATTATAAAGCCGCGTGCGTATGCGGCACATATTTAAAATTTAGCGGCGTAAAATACGCTCTTTGGGCGCGTAGTATAAAACGCAAAGCTCAAATTGCGGCGTGTCGCGTTAAATTTTAAAATTTTACGCCGTAGCGGATCGTTTCCGCTCTGTGTTTGCGGCAGCCGTACATGATGCGGCGAAACCGCGTGTGCACTGCAAAGCGAGCAATTAAATTTAGTCGCATAACCGCGTCGTCGCTTCGTCGCGATACGAAGCCGAAGTGCCGCGGATGGCGCGCAAATAATCGCGCGAGGTGGGGCTAGATGTCATAAGATATACAGCATGCGAAAATTTCAGCTCGCGAGAAATAGGGCGCGGTATCGAAAACGCAGACGGCGTGCGGCAGCGTAAATTTCTAGCGCGGCTCGTGCAGCCAACACGAGAGCGTGAATTCGCGAGCTAGCGAAGTTTGTAAAAATAGAATTTGCAAAGCGAGAATTCGTAAAATTTGTAAATGAAGCCGAATGCCGGTTAGTCCTTGCTCGCCGCATCTTGCCCGCACAGGCATGCGAAGCGGACGCGCAAATTTATAAAAAAGGAATTTTAAAAGATGAATATAATATTTTTGATCGCGCACGCGGCGTTCGTCCTACTGCTGGGCTTTTATCTGATCACCTGCCTGCAGTGGTTTTCGTACAAGCCCGCGCGCATCATCTTTCACTTCACCAAACCCGCGTGGCACCTCTATTTTT
>NZ_CALHIK010000082.1 GCF_938030785.1 uncultured Campylobacter sp. | reverse complement strand
TGGTCGAAAAACACGCCCGAGCCGATCTGTGCGCCGGGATTTATATCTACGGCGGTGATTATACGAGTAAGTCCGCTGATCGCACGAGCTATAAGCTTAAAACCTCGCTCGTAAAAAAAGTGCGCGAAGCGGTAATTTATCAGCGCCCAGACGCCCGGATAGCAGAAAAATATCTCAAATACGCTGTTGCATGCGGGGTCTTGACGCATCGGCTCGGTGAAGTCCTGTTTTAAAATTTGCCAAAAACTCATTTGATCGTCTTTAGATAGCTGTTGTCGTTTAAAAACAGATATAGCTCGCCCAGGATATGCTTTTTCTCTTTTGCGTCTATGAGGTCTGATTTTTCGATCCGCTCGTTTAGGCTTTCGCGGATATCTACGACGTCGTAGTCCATATCCTCCAAGATGTCGATGACCGATTGCGATTCGATGAAATCCTTGATCTCAAAGCCGCCGTCATCGCGCAAGATCACGGTAGCTTCGCTTGGATGAGCGAAAAGATTGTGATTCATACCTAGCACCTCTTGATACGCTCCGACAAGGAAAAAGCCCAGAAAGTACTCCTCCTCTTCGGGGTCCACGTCGTGCAAAAATAGTGGGTTGGTCTCTCTATCAAATCCGATCTCGCCGTCGCTATCGCAGGTGATATCCCAGATCGACGCCGATAGCGTGGCACGCTCATCCAGCCTCTCTAGCGGCATGATCGGGAAGTGCTGCTTGATGCCCCAAAAATCGGGCAGGCTTTGAAAGATAGAAAAATTTACCAAATAGCGCTCTTGGGCGTTGCCTAGGGAGTTTAAGAAATTGCTGTATTCTTGCTTGTTGCCTAAAATTCCATACGCTTTTCGCATTATTAGATGAACTAAAATTTCGCCGTTTGAGCGGTCGATCAGATCGACGTAACCCAGATCAAAAAGAGTAAGCACGCTCTCCATATGCGACATGGCATCGTGCAGATACTCTAGTGCGTTGGATGGTTTTAGAGTTTTATACAGATCGTATAGCTCGGCGACTACCGGCGGATTGTCCTTTTTTAGGGCGAGCTTCTCTTCGGCGTATTCCTGAGTAAAAAGCTCCAAAATCGGCGCTACGAGCACCGCATGACTGGCGGCTACGTATCTGCCGCTCTCGATAAAAATATCGGGCTCTGCCTCTTTTTTATCCTGCGCGATCGATTTTAGCAAAAAAACCACGTCGTTGGCGTATTCTTTTAGCGTATAGTTGCGGCTGGAGCTCTCTTTGGCTTGAGAGTATTCGATAGCAAGCCCTCCGCCTAAATTTATAGATTTTAAATTTTTTGCACCCATTTTGCGAAGCTCAGTGTAGATGTTGCCCGCCTCGATGAGGGCCTTTTTGAGCGGATGGATCTCTGTAATCTGTGAGCCGATATGAAAATGAATCATCGTAAACTGCTCGATGAGGTCGTTTTTCTTGAGTAAGCTTATCGCCTCTATGAGCTCGGTCGAGGTAAGGCCGAATTTAGAATTTATCCCGCCGCTTTTCGCCCACATACCGCTTCCGGAGTTGTGCAGCCTGATGCGAAGCCCGATGAAAGGCTTTGGCGCGAATCGCTCCTTAGCCGTTTCGATGATGGTTTCAAGCTCGTTTAACCCCTCGATCGTAAGCGTTACGTTATGCCCCATCTCTGCGGCGATGAAGCCGATATTGATAAGCTCCTTATCTTTAAAACCGTTTACGGTAATCGGCGCACCGTAGTTATTATACGCCATCGCTAGCAGCAGCTCGGGCTTGCTGCCGGCTTCGAGTCCATATCCGTAAGGCTCGCCGATATCGACTAAATTTCTAACGAAGCCCGGGAATTGATTTACTTTAAGCGGATAGACGGCGTGGAATTTTCCCTTGTAGTCGAACTCCTTTATGGCTCGGTTAAAATTTGAGTAAATTTCAACGATCTGCTTTTTGATGAGGTGCGGAAAGCGCAGCAGTATCGGGCCTCGCACGCCGTCTGCGCGGATCTCTTTTATGATATCCACCAAAGGCTGCTTGAAATCGGAGTTTAGGCATAGCTTACCGCCGTCTATTGTGAAGTTGGAATTCCCCCAAATATTTAGTCCGTAATCGTTCATGCTCTATCCTTAAAAAATGCTTCGACCTCTTTAAATTTAATCGCAAAGGTGGTTTGATCCTCTAAATTTTTACACCATATCTCGGCGCGATCAAACTCGTCCTGTCCGATGCAAAGGCAAAATTTTACCTCCGCCCCGTCGGCTACCTTTAAATGCTTCGCAAGCGCCTTGGGCTCATATGAAATTTGAGTTTTACAAAACTTTCGTAGCTTTAGCGCAAACGAAAACGCCGTGTTTACGAACGCCTCATCCAGTGCGCCGATATAAAGTCCCTCGCGCGCTTGTGAGCTTTCGCGCGTTTTTAAAATTTCGGCTATTCGCTCGATACCGATCGCAAAGCCCACGCCCGCCGTCTTTCTGCCGCCTAAAAACTCCACGAGCCTGTCGTAGCGCCCGCCGCCGCCTACGGCGCTTTGCGCGCCAAGCTCGCTTGAGACGAACTCAAAGGCGGTTTTGCAGTAGTAATCAAGCCCGCGCACGAGTTTAGGATCGATTTCAAATTTTTGCCCGTTTTGGGTTAAAATTCTTTGCAGCTGCGCAAATTCCGTGGCGCAGGCGTCGTTTAAATTTTCCGTTATAAGAGGCGCGGCGGCTAAAATTTTCTGGCAGCTTTCGTTTTTGCAGTCCAGCACGCGGATCGGATTGGTGTCGATGCGCCTTTGGCAGTCCTCGCAGAGCCTGTCTTTGCGTTCTTGCAAGAAATTTACGAGCTTGGTTTTATACGCGGGCATACACTCCTCATCGCCTAAAGAGTTGATTTTAAGCGTTGCGGCGACATTTAGCTCGCGTAAAATTTGAGCTAGCATCAAAATCACGCTCGCATCCTCATAAACGCTATTTTCGCCGAAGCACTCGACGCCGAATTGATGAAACTCGCGCAGGCGCCCCTTTTGCGGGCGCTCGTAGCGAAACATCGAGCCTTGATAATAAAATTTATGCACGCCGCCGCTACGGTCGAGCTTTTTTTCGATAAAGGCGCGCACGACGCCCGCGGTGCCCTCGGGGCGCAGGCAGACGCTATCGCCGCTTTTGTCGCTAAACTCATACATCTCTTTGCCGACGATGTCGCTGCTCTCGCCGACACTGCGGCGAAATAGCGCGGTCTGCTCGAGCTTGGGCGTTTCGATGAGGCAAAAGCCGTAATTGCGCGCCACGCGCTCGCACACGCTTAAAATTTGCGAGTAGATGCGCGCCTGCTCGCCTGAAATATCGTTCATACCGCGAAGTGCCTTGATCATCGATAAAATCCTTTGTGAAATTTTAAAATTTT
>NZ_CALHIK010000081.1 GCF_938030785.1 uncultured Campylobacter sp. | reverse complement strand
AGAGCTCGCCGCGCAGCGTGCGAATGCTAGCCGCGCTAAATAGGCAGCTCAAGGAGGGCGGCGCGGAAAATTTCGGCGAGCGCGACGACATTTCAAACAGCGACAGAATTCCGAGCGGCAGTGAAATTTTAAGAGACGAAATTTCAAGCAGCGATAAAATTTTAAATGACGACGGAATTTCAGATAACAGCGAAATTTCAAGCTTGCAAAACTCGGTCGCTGAAATTTTAAACGGCAGATCGCAAAATGATGAAATTTTTAGGGGCAAAATTTCAAACTATCCGCAAAGCGGCGAAGTTTTTGCCTGCGAAGCAAAGCGCGGCGCGGCGAATGAAATTTTAGACGATCTTAAAGCCGACAATAATAATACAGCTACAAGCGGCGATGAAATTTCAAACGATCTAGGATCCAACGTCCAAACAGCGATACGGCCGGCAGATGCTCAAGCCGCAATCGCGCAACCCGTGCTAGCCCATATCGCAACTAAGCAGTCCGTAGCCGAACGAGCTGCAGTCGCAAAACAAAATTTAAGCACCCAAGACATAGATACGCAACCCACAGCCGCCCAAACTCAAGACGTAGATACGCAATCCGCGACCACCCAAACTTTGAACGCACAAGCTACAGACGCAGAGCCCGTATGCGATCAAACCGAAAATGTTCAGACGGAAGTAGCCGTGCAGACCGCAGAGCCTACGATCACTCAGACCACAAGCGCCGATGCTGTTCAAGACGCGCTCGCCGCACCGATGAGCGCTTCGCGCGATTGTGTCGTGCAACCTATGCATTATCAAACTGAAACTATCCAGACCGCAGCCACCCAAGCTACAACTGTCATACCTACAATCGCTCAAATTGCAAGTGACGCTGGAACTATCCATGCCGCCGAGGCCGTCCGAGCCGTAGCCGTCGCAGAGATGAGCGGTGCTGAAATTTTACGCACGCTGAAATTTGTCGAAATTCTAAACTACCTGCAAAAGCTAAGTGCGAAAAAAACGAGCTTCCCAGCGCAAATTTACTCGCTGCACGACATTTCGGACTGGCTTACTTCGCTTCCTTTTGAGCCTACGCGCGATCAGCTAAGCGCGATAAAGGACATCGCTAGCGATCTGCAAAGCCCTCTGGCGCGCCGCCGCGTCGTCATGGGCGACGTAGGTAGCGGCAAGACTCTCGTAATCCTCGCGAGCGCGGCTATGAACTATCCGCGCATCAGCTATCTGATGGCGCCTACGAGCATCTTGGCCGAGCAAATTTACGCCGAGGCGCGCCGTCTGCTGCCGCCGCAGATTAAGGTCCTGCTCGTAAAAAGCGGCGATCGCGAGCCGAATTTCACGGGCGCGCACCTTATCATCGGCACTCACGCCCTGCTCTACCACGAGCTCGCGCCGTCAAATCTCATAATGGTCGATGAGCAGCACCGCTTCGGCTCCAACCAGCGCGAAAAGATCGCGCGCCTCACGGGGAGCGGCGAGTTTCGCGCGCATTTCATTCAGTTTAGCGCCACGCCGATACCGCGCACGCTAAGCATGATCCAGTCCGAGCTCGTGAGCTTCAGCTTTTTAAAACAGCTGCCGTTTGAAAAGCAGATCAAAACCAAAATTTTGCAAAACGACGGATTTACGGGCTTTATGCAGGATCTGCGCCGCGAGCTCGCCACGGGCAATCAAGCAATCATCGTCTATCCGCTAGTGCAGCAAAGCGAAAGCTCGGTCTATCAAAGTCTTGAGGAGGCGGCGCCGTTTTGGAAGGCTCAATTCCCCGATGTGCTGATCACCCACGGCAGCGACAAGGACAAAGAGGAGATCCTGCGCCGCTTCCGCGACGAGGGACGGCTGCTGATAACCACGACGATCGTCGAAGTGGGCATCTCGCTGCCGCGGCTTAGCGTCATTTTAATCGTGGGCGCCGAGCGAATGGGGCTCGCGTCGCTTCATCAGCTGCGCGGACGCGTCGGGCGCAAAGGCCAGGCGGGGCGCTGCTACCTCTACACCAAGCTCAAATCCCCGCCGCAGCGCCTGCGCGAGTTCGCAGCGACGCTGGACGGATTTAAGGTCGCAAATATCGATCTGAAAAACCGCCAGGGAGGCGATCTGCTGGGCGGCTCGGTGCAGCACGGCGCAATGTTTGCGTGGTATGATTACGAAGAGGACGTGACGGCGGCGGCAAAACAGCGACTGAAAAGCTTAAAGACGCGCTAACTCATACGGCTACAAAGACCAAGTGCATGGCAGCCGACACAGCTTGGCGAGCACGATACTGAAACAAAGCCGCTTCAGATTACGACTGAGCCCGCGCGCAAAGAATAAGGCGCGTAGTAGCGGCAGGATTAAAATTTTATCCGCAATAAAGGCGTGAAATTTAAAGAGCGCTGCGATCGCAGAAAGCGGGCAGGCGCGGAATTTAAGGCGCAGCGCAGGCATCGGATACGGGCGCACAGCGCAGATGTAGTATTTAAAGGGCGTCGTATGAAAGTGCACAGTGCAGGCGTCGGATATAAATGCAGTGCAAACGCAAAATTTAAGATGACTACGCGCGCAAAATTTAATACTCTGAATTTGCGCGATTATATTGTGCGATTGGCGCCGCAGCGAAATTAAAAGACAAAATGGCAAAATTCTATCTGCAAATTTTGCTCGCGGTAGAATTTATCGCGCTAAATTTCACGCGATAGCGGAGCTTTGAAGTATAATTTTGAGCGGATTTTAGACTAAATTTGAAGGAGATGGATGAAAACGTTAGTATTTGCTTTGCGCAAGGTTTTTAAATTTATATTTCTGTTTTGGGTGGTCATAAGCTCGCTTTTGGGTAGCTATATTATCGCAGACAAATTTTTCGGCCGCAACTACGAATCTATGACGTTAGTTCGTTCTTTTGGCGGTGCCCGCGTAGAACTGCAAAATTTTATGATAGATACGGACTTGCGCGTTACGACTATCGGCAAGAGATTCGAGCATCGGCAAGGCGATCCGCTACCTGATTTTTCAGAGGATAACTCCACGGGCGCTCCGTATGAGCTAAACATAGAATTTAATTATATAAACCGCGAAAATGCGCCGAAGATCGTGCTGAAAAACATCAAACTCGAGCAAGAGCAAAGCGGGCGCGTCGTGTTTGAAAAGGACGAGCTAGAGGTGCCGATAGAGATGGGCTACAGCGGTTACAAAAGCGGCAGATTAGAGGTACCGGGTCTCGATTCTACGCATGTCCGACACAGACTGAGCGCCGAAATATGCGTGTCTGGGGGCGCTTGCACAAACTTCGTGCATTATTTCTTTCCATACAGGCATGTAGAGGGCACAGCGGCTCTGCGAAGTATTTTTTAGCCGCGAAAGATTCGGCGCGAAATTTTAAAATATAAAATTTGCGGCGGTATAGGTTAATTTGGCGGAATAAACGAGTAGATTATCGATGCCCGTAACGTGGCGGTATGCTTTATTTGCGTGGCGGAATTTTGTAGCTTGCCGTATTTGTGCGAAATGAAATTTTAAAATTTCGTGGCGCATAAAATTTATAGCACGATCTAAATTTTACCAAACAAAAATTTTATGCCCTATTTTCAGCGACAACAAAGCAACCGGCTAGAAAATCCCGCGAGGCGTCAATCTATTAAGATCCTAAATTTATAACGCAGCGATATGGGTATAAAATTTTAAAATTACCGGCAAAATATCATAATTCTAAAAGCGCGCTACATATTATAAAATGCGCTTTGTTATCATTCGCTCTCTTATAATTTTTAGCATTTTTACTAGTCGTTTCAAAAACGCTTTGCAAAATTTAGCGCCGAACTCAAGCTTAAATTACGATCATTACGCATTTCTTGACTGTTCAAAATTTTATACTTCTTAAAAAATCAAAATTTCAAGCATTTAAAATTTATCCCTAAATTTAAACTGCAATTTAATTAAACATTAAAAATCTTTGTATTATTATTCGCCCCGTTAATAATCAATTCTATAATCATTAAGTAAGGAAATATGAATGTTTAGAAGATTCTCTCTCTCTCTCTATGCCTCGCTGCTCTTTTATGGCTCGCTTTACGCGGAAGACCAGGCAAATTCGCAAGAATTAGGAACTATCCAGGTAACGGGCAATGTCGATTCGCAAAGCGTAGCCGAGCAAAAGGTCGGCGAGACTAAGACTACTGCGCAAACTATTAAGAAGCAGCAAATCACCGATAGCAGAGACTTGGTGCGATACCAAACCGGTATCACGGCGGTCGAGACGGGCAGATTCGGCGCTAGCGGATACGCTGTTCGCGGCGTGGACGAAAACCGCGTGGCTATCACGGTGGACGGACTTCGCCAGGCAGAGACCTTGAGCTCGCAGGGCTTTAAAGACCTCTTTGAAGGGTATGGAAATTTTAACAACACAAGAAACGGCGTAGAGATGGAAAACGTCAAAACGGCTAATATCACTAAAGGAGCCGACTCTATAAAAGCGGGAAGCGGCGCGCTCGGCGGATCGGTAATGTTTGAAACTAAAGACGCCAGGGATTTCTTGACGGAAAAGAACTATCATTTCGGCTTTAAACAGGGCTATCAAAGCGTCGATAGTCAAAATTTTCACTCCTTCACCGGCGCAGCTAGGTACGGCTGGTTTGATTTTTTAGTTATAAATACCGATAGACACGGACATGAGAGAAAAAATTATTTCTACGATATATATGATAGTAAAGAGGACAAACTTCACATAGGAAAAACTCGCGAAAAGGCAGATCCATACACCATAACCAAAAAGAGTACGCTCGTAAAGGTAGGGTTTCAGCCGGGCGACGAGAATAGATTTTCCGTAGCAATAGACGATTCAAAGCAAAATTCTGACGGCGAAGACTTGTCGTATACGCTCAGAATGGGTAGTTATCCGGGCGCTCCGGAAAGATACGGAAGAAGAACAAACCATGATAGCTCTACTAGAAAAAACGTGCAGTTTGCTTATGAAAATTTCAGCGAGACGCCGTTTTGGGATCATGTTAAAATTTCATACTCAAAGCAGAGTATTAAAAACCGCGCGATAAACAGAGAGGGCTGCCAAGGTAATGAATGTATGAATATACAAAACCCATCTGGAATGCACCTGGATTCGAGCTCCGGTACATATAATCTCTTAGATAAAAATAATAGGCCGATCGGTGTAGATCCAAATACGGGTACTATACAAGACGGCTCAGGAAATAATCTCACTCTAAATACTGACTATAAAACCAGAGATGGAGTTTATTTAGATTGTTCCAAATTTGACTGCACTAAAAAACTAAAGGTATTAAAGGAGACGTATGATTCCGATACATGGGATTACAATTATCAAATGGTAGAAAGAGAGATCGAAACCCATACCCTTGCCGACGGAAGAGTTTACGGAACTATAAAAAAAGATTCTAGCGATGAAGATATTGGAACGAAATCGCATACATTATATTTCGTAACTCCGGGGAAAAGAGGCTATGAAGAGATCCAATACTCCGATAGGACACTAGATACCGATACGCAACAATTAAATTTGGACTTCGAGAAGGATATTAGCCTATTTGATGTCATAGACAACTCCATATCATACGGTGGACTTTTAGACAGAACCGATAAATCTATGACCAATAAAGACGGATTTTATGCAGGTAACTCACAATGGTGGGATCAGATATTTTTCGGTAGAACTCCGGGGGCAGGAACACCGAACCCAGACTATCATATGAATGGCCAGCTCAGAAACAATACCACATCCGTTAGCACCTACCTGATCCCGGTGCAAACTACGACTATGGCAAGCTATAT
Source organism: uncultured Campylobacter sp. (assembly GCF_938030785.1). Lineage (GTDB taxonomy): Bacteria > Campylobacterota > Campylobacteria > Campylobacterales > Campylobacteraceae > Campylobacter_B. The sequence continues at coordinate 26,641 of NZ_CALHIK010000081.1, read as the reverse complement.
CGGGGATGAAATTCAGATAACCAAATATGTAGGTTTTGATCTCGGCTATCGCTACGATACCGTAAAACATAAGCCGAAATATACCGGCTATCCTGAAATCCCTAGAGGTATCATAACCGGTTTGTGGGTGCCGTATCCTTACAACCCTTATGATGGAATACACGGTTACTACACTCCTTACGGAGAGGAAAATTACCAGCAAAATTTAAAATTCCTACTAAGAGAGAAGGAATACAAAAGCGGCTCATATAAACTAGGTCTAAATTTAGACCCGCTGGATTGGATGAGGATACAGCTAAAAGGCTCCAAGGGCTTCCGCGCTCCGACGTCGGATGAGGCGTATATGACCTTTAAGCATCCGGACTTTTCTATCCGCCCGAATATCGATCTGGAAGCCGAGATCGCAAGGACAAAGGAGATCGCCCTTACCTTTTATATCGAGAGAAGCCGCATAACCTTCGATGTTTTTAAGACGGATTATAAAAATTTTATCGATCTTGAATTTTTGGGAAATTTACAGGTCGTAGATCAGCAGATACCCTATCCGTTTTATCAAAACGTAAACCGAGATAGCGCCAAAGTACACGGATTTGAGATAAATACCCATCTGGAGCTAGGCGATGTATCGGAGAGCATGGAGGGATTTAGACTGGGGTACAAATACAGCAGGCAAAAGGGCAGGATGTCGTGCGCCAGCAACGGCTCAAACGCCAATAATTCAAACTCCGGATGTAGCAGGGGCGAAGAAGTACCGATGAATGCGATCCAGCCGCCTACTTCTGTTTATAATATCGGCTATTCCACGCCCGGCGACAAATATGGCATTGATCTTTTCATCACCGACGTAGGAGCCAAGAAGCGCAAAGATACCTACAATATGTATTGGAAGAGCCAAATCGAAAGAGATGATCCGATCTGGGGGCATATCGATGCTTCCATAGTAAACGGAGAGCCTGTGACCGATAATACCAAAGGTTGGCGAAGCAGCAATTATACGGTGGTGGATGTTATCGCCTATGCGAAGCCGCAAAAAAATTTCAACTTCGGCCTAGGCGTTTACAACCTAACCAACGCCAAATATATCACTTGGGATAGCGCGCGCTCGATCAGGGCTTTCGGAACGGTCAATATGATCGATCAAGCGACGGGTGCTGGTATCGGCAGATTTTATGCACCGCGTAGAAATTTTAGATTTAACTGGGAGATAACGTTTTAAATCGTCGCTTATTGGGTCGATTGCTTAGACTCTAGTGTGTAAATTTAAATTTATCCGAAATTCCCGGCTCAAACGAGCTTTAGTTTGTTTGAGCTTCCGCCGGCTTTAAAATAAACGGCGAGCGATCAAAGGCTTAGGAGCACGGGAATTTTAAAAATGTAAAATTTGCAGCGGTATGGTTTATTCGCGTGGCGGAATTTTGTAGCTTGCCGTATTTGTGCGAAACGAAATTTCAAAATTTCGGGGCGCATAAAATTTATAGCACGGCGCGAAATTCTGCTATGTAAATTTGAGGCGACGTAATTATGAAATTCCGCGCTGTACATTTATGCGGCGGAGTAGCGCTATTTCTTACGACGCTTGCGCCATGATGAGAGTTTTTGCATGCAAGTGGAGCAAACCATGCATATCACGCACACAAACGCAAGCACCACGCAAGAATAGAAAAAATCACTCAGGCTTGCCGTTTTATCCTTAATAAATATCATATAAATCCAAACCAGCACCGCAATCGCAGCAACACAAGCAATCAATACCGCCCAAAATAGTCGCGCTAAGCCAAGTAGTCGCTTGGCAAGGTTAAACACCAGTTGCGCCAAGCGAGGTGCGCGCCTTTCAATAGTGCGGACGATCGCATAAACGTATGCCAGAATTATCATCGCAACAAACGCAAGCCCCGCACAAGTGTAGAAAAAATCGCCTAGGTTTGGGAATGCGTCTTTTGCGAACGCAAAATAGATCGCGTAAAATACCGTCGTGACGAAAAAGATCAGACCGAACGTGATCAAAATGTCCCAAGCTAAAGATAGCGTGCGTTTTACGGCATCCAGCGCGCTCAATGCAAAATCGCGGGCACATTCCAAAGGCGTTCTGCGGCACTCGACTTCCAAGGCGACGAGGCTGCCTAGATATCCTTGCTTACAGTATTTGACGCGCACCAAATCGCCCTGCTTAAACGAGAACGACCTGCAACGCATACGAAAGCGGACGCCGTCGATCTCAAAAAGCACGAGCGTCTCGATCTCCTGCCTAAGGACGCGGACGTGCAAGTTTTCTATCCTGCCTTCGATACAGGGCTGCTTATTTCGCATAATCCTCCAAAATTAAGTTAAATTTAGTGCCGCTTGCTAGGCGCTGTTTGCTCGGCGCTAGAAAACCCGCTCATCCTTCCGCAAGACTCTGCGGCGTGACGGAATTCTGCGCGGCAAAATTCCGCGGCAACAAATTCTACTTCGCGGAATTCCGCGCGGCAATCGCTACGCTTGCCGCCCAAATAAAACTGCGAAATTTTAAGCGGGTTTGGTTTTGGATTTTCGCTAAATTACGCCGCGCCTATCGGCGGCAAATTTAATACGGTTAGCTTTACGAGCGCGGTTCGCACCGCATACTAAACAAACATGTTTAAATTTAAGATCATAAAATTTAAAAATCGCCGAATGTCAAATTTGTAAGCCGTAAATTTAAATATATAGCTAAAATTCTATCGCACGCAGATACGAACTTTGCGATCTTTAGTAAAATTTGCCTTTTAAAATTTACGCGCAGTTTTCGCCGTATATAAATTTTTGCCCGATTTCGGAAGTATTTCTTAGACATATTTTGCTAGGCGAATTTAAGCGCAAATCCAGCGCAAGGTGGCTTTTCTTGTGTAAAATTTTAACGCAAGCAAAGCCGATTAAATTTTGCCTCGAAATTTAATGATGCTTTAGCGCACAAGTCCCATTGTAGCTCTAGCGATACAAATTTCAGCCAAAAGCCGCTACGCGCAAAAATCAAAATTTCATTAAACCCGTGCACAAGCCAAAATTTTACTAAAATTTAAAGCTGAAACGGCCTGTATCCGACGCACTTAAAAATAAATTTTAAACATTAAATCTAAAGTGCATCACATCGCCGTCTTGCACGACGTAATCCTTGCCCTCAAGGCGCATTTTGCCCGCTTCTTTCGCCCTGCTCTCGCCGCCGCACGCGATAAAATCGTCAAATCCGATCACCTCGGCTCTGATAAATCCGCGCTCAAAGTCGTTGTGGATCACGCTCGCGGCCTTTGGAGCCTTCCAGCCCTTCGTGATCGTCCACGCGCGCACCTCCATCTCGCCTGCGGTAAAGTAGCTGATGAGGCTGAGCTTCGCAAAAGAGCGCTTGATGATTAGCTCCAGCCCGCTTTGCTGCACGCCCAGGCTTTGCAGCATCTCGTGCGCCTCCTCGTCGCTTAGCCCTATGAGCTCCTCTTCGATCTTGGCACAGAGCTTGATAACTTCGGCGCCGCGAGCGTTTGCATATTCTCTTACGCGCGCGACATATTCGTTATCTTGCGCGATGCCGTCCTCGTCCACATTGGCGCCGTAGATTACATCTTTGGCACTAAGCAGGCGCAGCTCGCGATTTAAAGCGATGTAGCTTTCATCCTCTTTGAGCACGAAATTTGAAGCGGGCTTGCCGTCGTTTAGATGCGCCAAAAGCTCGTTTGCCACGGCTAGCGCCTCTTTAGCGCCCTTTTGATTTGCTTTGGTTTCCTTGCCGAGACGCTCGATTTTGCGTCCAAGCTGCTCGATGTCCGCTAAAATAAGCTCAGTTTCGATGATCTCAATGTCGCGGATGGGATCTACGCAGCCTTCGACGTGGGTTATGTCGCCGCTTTCGAAGCAGCGCACGATATGAAGGATGATCTCGCACTCGCGGATATTTGAAAGAAATTTATTCCCCAGCCCCTCGCCTTTGCTAGCTCCGCGCACTAGGCCCGCGATATCTACAAACTCGATGGTCGAATGCACGATGCGACCGGGCTTAACGATCTGTGCAAGCTTGCCGAGCCTGGCATCGGGCACGGGCACGACCGCTTTATTAGGCTCGATCGTGCAGAACGGATAGTTCTGCGCCTGCGCGTTTTGCGCGCCGCTAAGTGCGTTAAAGGTGGTGGATTTACCGACGTTCGGAAGTCCTACGATCCCTACTGAAAGCCCCATCTACGCGCCCTTCAGCTCTTTGGCTAGAGCCTGCAGGAAGTACAGGCTCGCTCTCACGCCCGCGCCCGTCGCACCCGCGGCGTAATAGCCCCATGCCTTTTCCAGATACGCAGGCCCCGCGATGTCGAGGTGCAGCCACTTGTCTTTATACTCGTCCTTTATAAATTTATCCAAAAACAGCCCCGCGGTTATCGCGCCGCCGTATCTGCTGGAAGCGCAGTTGGAGACGTCCGCGATACTGCTTTTGATTAGCTCGCGCAGATAATCGTTAAATTCCAAAATGCTAAATAGCTCGCCGCTACAATCGCTAAGATCTTTAAATTTACGCTTTAGCTCCTCGCTGTTTCCCATAATGCCGCTCGTGTATTCGCCAAGCCCCACGACGCAAGCGCCGGTAAGCGTAGCCATATCGATTAGCAGACCTGGCTCAAGATCCTGCGCGTAGCTTAAGCAGTCGGCGAGCACGAGCCTGCCCTCCGCGTCGGTGTTTCGAACCTCAATGCTTACGCCGCTGCGGCTAAGTAGCACGTCGTCGGGCTTATACGAATCGCCGCCGATCATATTCTCGGTAGCGCCGATAACCGCATGTATCTCAAACGGCAACTCGAGCTCGGCGGCGCCCTTGATGATGCCCATCGCGGCAAGCGCGCCGCTTTTGTCGCTTTTCATCGTAAGCATATAATCGCTCGGCTTCAGACTTAGCCCGCCGCTGTCGTAAGTAAGCCCTTTGCCCACGAAAACGACGCGCTTTAGGCAACGCTGCGGCTTATAGATTAGATGGATGAGGCGCGGCGGATGAGCGCTGGAGCGATTGACTGCCAAAAACGCATTCATATTCTGCTCGCGCAAAAAGTCCTCGTCGTAAATTTTAACGCTCACGTCGTCGTAGTTCGAGGCTAAAATTTCAGCCTCGCTCGCCATCTTTTCTGGCGTGTAAATTTCAGGGATCTCATTGACGCCGTCGCGCGCAAAATTTGCGGCGTTTGCCATCACGGCGCCCTGCTGCACGCCATAGTTCATCTTTTGCACATCGGGGCTACCGCCGCCGTACTCCTGCGTCGAGATTAAAATTTCATTCAAGCTGGAGTTTTTCTTCTCGCTTTTGTATTTGTTAAACTCATAGCCGCCTAAAAGCACGCCCTCGACCATCGCCATCGTGCTTCTGCGGTCGCAGCCGCATTTATAAAAGGCGATTTTAAAATTTTTGATCGCGTAGCCCTTAAGCGCGTTGTATGCACTCGCAAGCGCCGCTCGCAACCTATCGAAGCTAAGCTCTTTGATCCCCACGTACAGCCGCCCGCTCTCGGCAAGGAGTAGATTGCCCTCGCCTTTGTAATTAAAAAGCGCAAACTTATCCGCGTCTTTGATAAAGTCGTGGTTTAAATTTTTATCCACGACCAAAATCACCTCAAAATCGGCCGAAATTTCATCTATCTTTTTATCAACTATTTCTATTTTCATCTCTTTCCTTTCGTAAATTCATAAAATGAGTTTCCATCTTTTTAAACGCAAAATATAGCAGATACAAAAACCCTGCGATCAGCGGAATTGCGAAATACCAATGCTTCTCCGCAAGTCTGATGCCCTGCCAGATCTCCTCGCCGAAATACCACGCCAAAACCATCGTCGCCGCAGCCCAGCACCAAGCGCTAAAAAGATTGACGATCGCGAATTTTTTCGAGCTGTAGCGCGTGATGCCGATACTCATCGGGATTACCATCCTAAAGCCGTACATATAGCGCTGCAGGAAGATTATCGGCCAGCCGTAGCGCTGCAAAAGCAGGTGCGCGATCGCAAATTTACGGCGCTGTTTGCTTAGCTTTTCGCTAATGTATTTTTTATTATAGCGCCCGATAAAGAAATAAAATTGATCTCCACAAAACGCTCCGAGCCCCGCAACAAAGATACCTAGCGGTAAATTTATATGCCCTTCGTGCGCCATAATGCCGCCTAAAATCAGCGCGACCTCCCCTTCGAGCGCGCACCAGATGAAAAGCACTACATAGGCGTATTGGTGGTATTCTTGCAGTAAATTTTTAAGTAGCTCTTCCAAATCAGGCCTCTAAAATGCAATAAACGTTCGTGCGCCGCGTAAACTCGCTAAGGTCGTTCAGCTCGCGTAAATTTAGCAAAAAGCAGGCCTCGATGCACTTAGCCTGCGTCTGCGCGATGAGATCCAAAGCCGCGCGCGCCGTGCCTCCGGTGGCGATGAGATCGTCGATTAGAAGCACCTTAGCATTTTGCACCGCGGCAAAGGCGTCCACGTGCATCTCGACCTGATCGAAGCCATATTCGAGGCTGTATTTTTGCGAAATCGTGATGTAGGGAAGCTTCTTGGGCTTTCTAATCGGCACGAAGGCTAAGCCTAGCCGCGCCGCAAGCGCCGCACCGAAGATGAAACCGCGACTTTCGATACCCACGATGTAATCAAGCCCGTAGTCCGCATAGCGCGAGGCCAGGTGATCAAGTAGGAAGTTAAACGCCTTTTTATCGCCCACAAGCGTCGTGACGTCGTAAAACAAAATACCGGGCTTCGGAAAGTCCCTAACGGTGCGGATGGATCTAAACAGATAGTCTCTCTGCTCGGCGCTTAGATTTTTCATAATTTTCCTCTTTTCAATTTCGCGTTTTGGATTTTTAAATTTAGTTTTTCCTGCTTATCGCTTTGCAGCGCTTCAATGCCGAATTTTAGGGCGGTTTTTAGTTTTTCGTTGTCACTTTGAAGTTTTGAAATTTTCTGCTCGCTTTTGCGAAGAAGGGCGTAAATTTTAGAATTTTTTCTAATCGAAAGGACCAAAAGCACGGCAAAAATAGCCGCTAAAATTCCAAATATCACGTTCATCGCCCGCCTCCAGTTTTTAAATTTGCCTCAAAGCCTCCGCTCTCATTCGGTGAAATTTTATTCGCGCAACCACCCTCCTGCACGCTTTGCGCAAAATTTTGCTCGCAGAAATTGCGCGCTAAATCCGGATCGCAAGAGCTTGCATCATCGCTTGCGCCGCAAACGCCCATCGTGCCGTCCGCACCGCAATTTAGGGCCAGTTTATCCACTCGCCTTTTGTGGCGCCCGCCCGCAAAATCGGTACCGAAAAACATCTTGATCATATCCTCGATCGCTAGCGTGCCCATAAGCCGCGCGCCGAAAGCTAGGACATTGGCGTCGTTGTGCTCTCTAGCCAGCCGCGCGCTCGTTGCGTCGTGGCACAGCGCGCAACGCACGTGAGCGCGGCGGTTTGCGGCGATGCTAATGCCGATGCCCGTACCGCAGATCAAAACGCCGTAAATTCCGTAGTCGGTGGAATTTAAAATTTTATCTTTGCTCGCATTTGCGCCGTCGGCTACACTTGCGCAGGTGCTGAAATTTTCGCCACTATCGTTATTGCCGGCGTTAAAATTTTTATCTTTCTCGCCGTGCTGCGCGGTACTGTCAAAATTCCCGCTACCGTTTATATTCGCGCCGAAATTTTCGTTATCGCCGTTGCCGCCCGTGTTGGAATTTTCTGCGGCCGCAGCGGAATTTTCGCCGCTACTTTCTTTAAAATTTTTGCTCCGCGCGCAAGCTTCGCACTCGGCTAAAATTTTATCCGCCAGCGCGCCCGCAAAATCGGGATAATCCACGCTCGCTTCGGCGCTGTGCGTGCCGAGATCGACCGCTTCATAACCTAGGGCGGCGAGAACTTTTTTGGCTTGCTCCTTGGCCTCAAAGCCCGCATGATCGCTCGCTATGAAAATTTTATCCACCCGCATCTTCACCCCTTTATTTTTGCTCGTAGATCAAGCTTTCGTCGTTTTGCAGAGTATCGACGAAGCGCCCGATACGCTCCCAGCGGATCTTGCGATCCGAATCGATGCTAAAATAGGTAAACCACGGCTTGCCGACGATCAGGCGATACGGCACCGAGCCCCAAAAGCGGCTATCGGCGGAGTTGTTGCGATTATCTCCTATCATAAAATACTCATCCTGCGGCACTTTGAGATAAAAGGCATTGAAGCTCTGCCCCATGCTTTCGAAATTTTGCCCGATCTCGCTTAGACTGACGGGCTTCATAGCAAATTTACCCCCATCAAGCGCAGCTTTGACATTTGCCAGCATCGAGTTTCGATTATTAGGATCGTAGTGGATGCCTTTAAATTTATACGGCTCCTTGACATATTTTTCGCCGCCCAGGATCACGATATCGCTCGCATCGTAGTTTGCGTCGATAAATTCGTCGCCTTCATGCGGACGGAGATAAAAATTATTCAGATCGAAAATCACCTCGTCGCCGCCGACCGCAAAATTTCGCTTTACGAAGTGCACTTTAACATCGAGCGGATAGCGGAAAACCACGATGTCGCCGCGCTTAGGGCCCTCGCCTCGGATGATATGCCCGTCGCCGTCGCTGTCCGGAGCCACCTGCCACTCTACAAACGGAATATGCGGAGTCGGGATGCCGTAGCTAAATTTTTTAACGAATAAAAAATCGCCCTCTAAAAGCGTAGTACGCATCGATCCGCTGGGGATCACGAAGGCCTGCGCCACAAAAAGGATAACAAATAAAACGACGATAACCGTTCCCGTCCAACTCGATAAAAATTTGTAAATTTTACTTAGTATTTTCATTTAAGCTCTTTGTCTTAAGCGATTTTTCGCCGATTTTATCGTATTGCTAAGAAGCATCGCGATCGTCATCGGTCCCACGCCTCCCGGTACGGGGGTAATTAGCGAGCATTTTGGTGCAACGGCGTCAAAATCAACGTCGCCTCTTAGCTTGCCATCCTCGCCGCGATTGATCCCTACGTCGATTACTACCGCACCCTCTTTTACCATATCTGCGCTCACAAAATGCGCCCTACCGACCGCCGCGACCAAAATATCGGCATCTACGCAAAGCTGCTTTAGGTTTTTCGTCTTACTATGAGCGATCGTAACGGTGGCGTCGGCATTTAGAAGCAGGCTAGCCATCGGCTTTCCTACGATATTGCTGCGACCTAGCACGACGGCGTTTTTACCCGCTATCTGCACGCCGTATTCCTCAAGCAGGCGCATCACGCCAAGCGGAGTGCAAGGCACAAAACCGTCCGCAAGCCCGCTAGTAAGCTTGCCTACGTTTATCGCGCTAAATCCGTCCACGTCCTTTTGCGGGCTTATTTTTTCTAAAATTTTATTCGTATCGATATGTTTTGGAAGCGGCAGCTGCACCAAGATGCCGTCGATGCTTTCATCCTCGTTTAAATTTTCTATCAGTTCTAAAAGCGCCGCCTCGCCCACGTCGGAGCTCAAGCGGTGCGCTACGGATCGGATCCCACAGGCGGCGCAGGCTTTCTCCTTGCTCGCGACATAGGTCTTGCTTGCCGCATCATCGCCTACTAAAATCACCGCTAGCGCGGGTTCTACGCCCTTTGCGGCAAGATCCGAAGCGGCCGATTTGATCTCATCTTTTACCTTCGCGCTTATGCTTTTGCCGTCAATTAAAGTCATTTAAAGCCTTTTTGAAAAATAAGGCAAATGTTACCCTAAAATTTATAAAATTTAGATTTATTCAGCGGGATTTTATGGGAATTTGAAAGAATTTTAAAAAGAATTTCGTCCTAAATTTAAGCCTGTTTAAGCAAGCTGAAATTTTATCGTCGCATCATAAGCGGATGGGCGTCTTGGCGTCGCCACGCTCAGGTTTCGGCGTTCGTACAGCCAGTATTGCGGGATTGGGCCTTTTTTATCCACGGGCGAGTAGGAACTGCGATGTTGTTATTTCCCCGCCGCTATAGCACCCGTATTGCGGCTTGCTGCGCAGCGCCCGTTTTATGCGTAATAGTAGCCCGTATAATGGCGGCTTGGTGTCGTATCTTGCTCTGGGGCGTTTTGCGGCCCGCTCCTGGAGCAGCCGCACAAAAACAGCGTCACGCACAGCAATAAAACAATCTTTTTCACTATAAATCCTTTCAAAAATTTTTATGATTTCATCTTTAAGTGGTTTTTAAATTTTACAAAATTTAGAAAAGCGCTCATAAAAATTTGCTCCCCTTTGAAATTTAAAATTTTGACTAAATTTGAACGAGCAAATTTATCAAATTTAGGCTTTGCGCAGCTTGTAATATCGCGCAAGAATCAAAATTCTAACGACGCAAATCGTATTTAGTGCGATTTTATACGACGCGCGCCGTGCAAGATCGCGCAGCCTCTGTCTTACACGCCAAAATACCTCTCCGAACACAGCTGCGCCGCTATAAATTTCAAAATTTAGCTAAATTTTTAAGGCGCCGCGTTTAAATTTACTCGTTGCGCAGTGTTTGCAGCACGTCGATCTGCGTGGCTTTTTTGGCCGGATACCATGACGAGAGCGCCACGATAAGCACCGCACCGATTAAAATCATCGCCAAATCGCCTAGCGAGAGCTCCATCGGCAGTTTCGAGCTTCCGTAAACATCGGCGGGTAGATTTACGATGTCGAAGCTTCCGAGCAGCCACACGCCGAATAAGCCCAAAATGAGCCCGAATATGATGCCGCCGCCGCCGATCGTGGCTCCGAGCGCAAAAAAGGTCCTCTTAACCTCCTTTTTGCTGGCACCCAGGCTAAGTAAAAGCGCGATCTCTTGGCGGCGGTTCATCACCGTCATCAGAAGCGAACTTACGATATTTAGGCTCGCGACCAGGATTATCAGCATCAGCACGATGAAAAGCGCGCGCTTTTCAAGCGCAAGGGCGCTGAAAAAATTGCCGTTTTGCTGCCACCAGCCTACGGCGTTAGTGCCGCCGGGGAGGCTTTTTTTGATGCGCTCCAGGTCTTTAAACGGATCGTTTGAAAAAACATGTACGCCGTCGAAGGTCCCCTCGTCGTAGCCTAAAATTTTGGCTAGATCGCTTGCGTCCGCGTAGGAATACGCCTTGTCGTAGGCGATCAGCCCGGAGCTGAATTCCGCGCGCACATCAAAGCGCTTCATCTTAGGGATCAGCGCAAAGCCGCCGGGATCGCTCTTCGTAAAGATCATCGTGATCTTTTCGCCCGTATCCAGCATAAACTCATCCTTGATCCCGCGCCCTATCATGATGCCGTAATCCGTTAGATTGGCGTCTTTGGCACCCGCTGCGACGACGGAGTTGATCCGCTTTTCGTCGTTTAAATTTACGCCGAAAATCAGCCCACCCTCGAGCTTCTCGCCGCTTTTGGCGATGACTTGCGAGCTGATGTAAGGGCTAAAGATCAGATCGGGAAAGTCCGCCCGCAGCCCCTCCACGTCGTCTTTTGAAATGCCGCCGCGAAAGTGGCTGTGGATCGTGATCGGGTAGTTCATCGTAAAGAGCTTGCGCTCAAATTCCTTATCAAAGCCGTTCATTATCGCCATCGCGACAATGAGCACCGTAAGCCCCACGCCGACGCCCAAAAACGCAAGCAGCGCCGAAAGCGTAATGAAGGGCTGAGAGCGATCGAATCTGAGATATTTGAATAATAAATACTTTACCAAAAAACCGTCCTTGTAAAATTTCACATAAAATTTAGCGCTAAATTCTATGTGAAATTTTAAGTATTTTGGAATTTTAAAATTTCAAAAACGAGTTTTTTGCGCCTTCAAATATGAAAGCCTCAGCGAGCTTTGAAAATTTAAAATCGCGCAGAAATCTATTTTATATGCAATGAAATTCGCCTCCAAGAGATATCGGATACGGCAAATCAAACAGATCGTCTTACCAGACCTTGAAATTCTAAATCAGAATTCTAAATTTTAAAATTTCAAGTGCCTCAAAATTTTAAAATTTCAAAAATTTAAAACCTTTTGGAATTTTGAAATTCTTAAAATTTAAAGACTGATTTCGCTTGCAAGCTCGTCCGCGTCGTATAAATTTAAAATTTTAAATGAATGCCGTATCTTAGCGCACTAAATTTAAATATCGCAACGCCGCCGATCGCACTTTGCAGCGCGGCGCACCGTAACGGCGCTGCGAAAACAAGTAGCCAAAGGCACCAAGTGCGCTTTTAAATTTTAAAATTTCAAAACCAAAGTTCCGCCCCATCGCGCAGCTTTGCTCACCGTCCGCGCGGCCTCACAATCAAGCTCTTTTAAAATTTCTGTCCACGCCGCCTAACGATCAAGATCCTTTAAAATTTTATGATGCTCTCGTCCGCGACCGATCCGCTAAATACAAAAACAAGGCAAGATCAAAAAGCGCCGATCGCGTAATACTCGCAATCAAGATCACCGATCGTGCGTACTTACGACCGATCGTCGCGCTTACCTTGCAAAGCCGCCTTTTTTCGGACCGCCCTTGCCGTGGCAGTCTTTGTATTTTTTGCCGCTGCCGCAAGGGCAAGGATCGTTGCGCTTAGGCTTTTTATCGCCGAACTCATCAGGGCCCTTTAGCTGCGCCTCATTCGTGCTTGCAGCGGCGAGCTCTTTGGCGTTTGAGCTCTCCATACGCTCCTGCATCGCGCGCTGCTCGGCTTCGATCTCCTCCCTAGATTTAAACTGGATCGAATGCAGCAAGCGGATGCTATCGGATTTGAGGCGCATTACAAGCTCCATAAAGAGATTGTAGCTCTCCTTTTTATACTCCGTAAGCGGGTCTTTGTGGTTGTAGCCGCGAAGTCCGATGCCCGCTTTTAGGATATCCATCTGATACAGATGCTCTCGCCAGTCGCGATCGACGATCTGCAGATAAAGCATCTTTTCGATACTTTTTCGCTGCTGCGGATCGATCGGCGACATCTTATTTTCATACGAAACGGCAAGCGCGCCGATGATCTTTTCTTTCAGCTCTTTGAAATCATCGACCTTTTCAAGCTCGCTGTTTTCGAGCACCTCGCCCGTTTCTTGAGCGATTTTGGCGACGATCGGAAATTTATCGACCTCTTTGATATTTGCGCCGTCGAAAATTTCAAGCTCCTCAAGCACGCTAGAGATATACTCCTCGCGGTTTTGGATGATTTTATCTTTCAGATCGTAGTCTGGATCCAAAAGCTCGTTGCGATATTTATAGATCGTCTTGCGCTGCTCATTTGCAACGTCGTCGTATTCGAGAATATGTTTACGCGACTCAAAATGCAGGCTCTCGACTTTTTTCTGTGCGTTTTCTACGGCGCGCGAAACCATGCGCGATTCGATATGTTCGCCGTCTTTTAGACCTAAGCGATCCATTATGTTTTTAATCTTGTCGCTGCCGAAAATTCTAAGCAGATTATCCTCTAGGCTTAAGAAAAACCTACTCTCGCCAGGATCGCCCTGTCGTCCGCTTCGGCCGCGAAGTTGGTTGTCGATACGACGGCTTTCATGACGCTCGGTACCTAAAATATATAGCCCACCCAAAGCGCGCACTTCGTCGTCTATTCGGATATCCACGCCGCGTCCGGCCATATTCGTAGCGATCGTCACCGCGCCTTTAGCGCCTGCATCTTTGATGATCTGCGCTTCACGCTCGTGATTTTTGGCGTTCAGCACGGAGTGTGCGATGTTTTCTTTGACTAAAAGCTCGTGCAGCTTCTCGCTTTTTTCGATCGACGCCGTGCCCACGAGTACGGGCTGGCCTTTGGAATTTAGCCGCTTGATCTCGCTAATGACGGCGTCAAATTTTTCGCGCTCGGTTTTGTAGATAAGATCGTTTTGATCCTTTCTGATGACCGGCACGTTTGTAGGGATCGAGACCACTTCGAGTTTGTAAATTTGAGCAAATTCCGTTGCCTCTGTCTGCGCCGTACCCGTCATACCGGCGAGCTTCTCATAAAGGCGGAAGTAGTTTTGAAAGGTAATATCGGCAAGAGTTTGGCTCTCCTCTTGGATCTGCACGCCCTCTTTGGCTTCAAGCGCCTGATGAAGCCCTTCGCTAAATCTACGCCCCTCGCTCAGACGCCCAGTAAATTCATCCACGATTACGACCTGTCCGTCGCGCACGACGTAGTGCACGTCCTTTTCGAAAAGATTGTTCGCCTTAAGCGCCTGATCAAGGTAGTGGCTAAGCACGGCATTTTCGAGACTATAGAGATTATCGACGCCGAAAAGCTTCTCGGCCTTTGAAATTCCTGCTTCGGTAATCAAGATCGCGCGATTTTTTTCATCTACTGTAAAATCTCCGGTAGGCTTCTCTTTGGGATCCGCCGGTGCTTCGCCTCGGATCATCGCGCGCGCTACTTCGTCGGCTTTGATGTAGCCGTCTAGGGTGCGGTTCGTAGGGCCGGAGATGATGAGCGGCGTTCGCGCTTCGTCGATCAAAATACTATCGACCTCGTCGACGATTACGAAATGATGCCCGCGCTGCACCTTGTCCTCGGCGCTAAATTTCATATTATCGCGCAGATAATCAAAGCCGAACTCGTTATTTGTGCCGTAGGTGATGTCGCACGCGTATGCGGCTTTGCGCTTTGCGTCGTCGTATTCTCCGCCTACGATTACGCCAGTGCTAAGCCCTAAAAATTCATATAGCTCACCCATCTGCTCGGCGTCGCGCTTGGCCAGGTAGTCGTTTACGGTCACGACGTGCACGCCCTTGCCCTCCATCGCGTTTAGCACTACCGCCAAAGTCGCTACGAGAGTCTTTCCTTCGCCCGTTTTCATCTCTGCGATCGCGCCGTCGTTTAGCACCAAACCGCCTATTAGCTGAACGTCGAAGTGGCGCATATTTAGCACCCTTTTACCGACCTCGCGCACGATGGCAAACACTTCGTTTAGCACATCGTCCATGCTCTTTTCTCCGGCTCTTACCTGCGCTCTTAATGCTTCAAATTCCGCTTTTAGCGCCGCATCGTCCATCGCCTTGTAATTTTCCTCTAACGCGCTGATTTTTAGCGCGCGCTTGGCGTACTGCTTGACGATCCTATCGTTTTTAGTGCCGAAAATCCCGTGAATGACCTTTTTAAACATTACCGAACCTTACTTTTAAAATTTTTAATCGCGCATATTAACATATTTTTAGTTTTTATTTAATTAAATCCTAGAAAAACGGCTATAATACGCGCAAATTTCCAAAAACAAAGGTCAAATTTATGAAAAAAACTCTTATTTCTTTAGCGGCGAGCTGCGTTTTTGCGTTTGCGGGCGGGATAGAATTCGACACGCTGAGCGCAAATTTTTCGCAAACCGTGCAGAGCGACGATGCAAAAATCAGCTACGGCGGCGATTTTAGCGCCACAAAAGAGAACGCCGTATGGCATTACAAGACACCTACGATAAAAAATATATTTTTTAGCTTCACAAAGGTCGTCGTAATCGAGCCCGAACTTGAGCAAGCTATCATCACGAATATCAAAGAAACGCCAAATTTAACGGCGATTTTAGCGAACGCAAAGCCGAATAAAAACGGCGTTTATGAGGCGAGCTTCGACGACGTGAAATATCTCATCGAGATGAAAGAAGGTCTGCCGAGTAAGATCAGCTACACCGATAAAATGGACAATAAGGTCGTCATAAATCTAAGCAATGTCCGCAAAAACGCGCCGGTAAACGAGGCGATCTTCAAGCCCGCAATCCCCAAAAACTACGATATCATCACGCAGTAGGCGCGCGTGAGGCTACTTTTTGTATGTCACGGCAATATCTGCCGCTCGCCGATGGCGCAGTCCGTGATGCAAAATTTCATTAATCAAAGCGGCCTAGATGCGCGCGTGAGCGTGGATTCTGCGGCGACGCACACCGACGAGATCGGCTCGCCGCCCTACTATGAGACGCAGCGCGTGCTAAAAGAGCAAAAGGTGCCGCTCGTAGTGCATCGCGTCGTGCAGGTTACGCCCGCAGACTACGAGCGTTACGATCTCATACTTTGCATGGATGATGAGAATATGCGCTCGCTAGGGCGAATTTTTCGCGGCAAGGATATGGCTAAGGTAAAATTTCTTTTGGAATTTGCAGGGGGAAATTTTACAGACTGCGATGCATCAAATTTCAAAGGCTCGGCAAAACAAACCGGCTTAAATTTAAAAGGCGCCGGTTCAAATTTAACCCATCCCGAACACCTAGAAATCGCAGATCCCTACTACACGCGCGATTTTGAGCGCTGCTACGCAGATATCAAGCGCGGCTGCGAGGGACTCTTGCGATACATTAAAAATTCAGACGGAATTTGCTAAAATCCGCGATTAAATTTTAGCGTCTTTGAAAAGGCGCGGCTTAAAGTGATGATTTAAGGAAAAATATGTTTAGGATTTTGATCGTTCCGTATCTGATCATAGAGGTATTTACGACCTATTATTTCGTAAGCGCAAACAGCTTTGCGGCATACGCGGTAGAGATCGTCATAAGCGCGATTTTGGGTGGATATGTCGTAGCAAACCGCTCGTGGATGGGCTTTTTTAATCTAATGAAAATCTCGCCGAAAGAAATTTTAAGCGGCGTGGGCTTCGTAGTAGGCGGCGTCTTTCTCATTGCGCCTGGCATTTTCGGCGATATTTTGGGCGTTTGCGTAATCACTGCGTCGTTTTACTGCGTCACCAGCGACGTGCCTAAATTTAACACGAGCAGAGAAAATTCCGAAAAAAGCGAACGAAAATTCTGGCGACGCCACCGCGCAAACGACGACGTCATCGACGTTGAGGTGATCGAAGAGAACGAAATCGAGATCCGAAAGAGCATAGGAGAGGAAAAATGAGAAATTTAACCATCGCTACGCGCGGCAGCATACTCGCCCTGTGGCAGAGCGAGCACATCGCATCGCTGCTTAACGCCCGCGGCATCCAAGCGCAGCTAAAAAGCATGAAAACCAAAGGCGATAAAATTTTAGACACGCCACTTGCAAAGATCGGCGGTAAGGGGCTTTTTACGAAGGAGCTTGAGGAGAGTATGCTCCGCGGCGAAGCTCACATCGCCGTGCATAGCCTAAAGGATGTGCCCGTGGAGTTTCCGCAAGGACTCGTACTGGCTGCGATCTGCGCGCGTGAGGACGCGCGCGATGCGATGATCAGCGAAAAATACGCTAAATTTAACGAGCTGCCCCGCGGCGCAAAAGTCGGCACCACGAGCCTTCGCCGCAAGATGCAGCTGCTTAGCATGCGCCCCGATTTAGAGGTTATCTCCTTGCGCGGCAACGTCCAAACTCGCTTGCGAAAGCTCAAAGACGGAGAATTCGACGCTATCATCTTGGCGATGGCGGGCATCAACCGCTTAAATTTACGCGCCGAAGTGAGACACGTAGCGCCCTTTGAGGTCTCGCAGATGATCCCTGCGATGGGACAAGGAGCGCTCGGCATCGAGGCGGTAAACGAGCCGCAAATCCTGCGCGCGATAGAGTTTTTAAAAGATGAGCGCGCGATTATCGAAACGACCGTGGAACGGGATTTTGTCAGGGTTTTAGAGGGCGGCTGCCAGGTGCCGATCGGCATCAACGCGCGCCTTGACGGCGAAAATATCCACATAAGCGCGATCGTGGGCCTACCCGACGGCAGCGAGAGCATACGCCAAGACATCGTCGCGCAAAAATCGCAATACCAAAGCATAGGCGCGGAGCTCGCGCGCGCTTTTATCGAAAAAGGCGCAAAGCAGCTCCTCGCGCGCGCCGAGGAGATGGCGAGCCTATAAAAGGTGAAATTTACGGAGTTTTAAAATTTACAAAATTTTAAAATTTCTAGAATTTATGGACTTTTTAAATTTATAAAATTTCAAAAGGCTAAATTTTGAGCTTATTCAGATTTTTTAAAACGGCTGGATTTTCAAAAATTTTTGCTTCGCTAATACTTTGCGCAAGCTGTGCGTTAAACCTAAACGCGAGCCCCAATGAAGAGCTTGTCCGCTCGCTGTTTAGCGACGCAAACTTCGATAAAAATCTTTATTTCAAAGGCGAGATGAGAAGCTATTTAAAGCGTAAATTCTACGCGGCGGATAACTATAGCGAAATCACGGTTGCTCCGCTTGGACGAAGCGACGAATTTAGCGAGATTTTTCACGTATTTTTGGGCTCTAAAGAGAAGCACTTCGATCTTTACATCTATACTAAAGAGGATGGGATCTACGCCGTGCGAGTTTTAGCGCAAACCGCCATTATTGAGGCTATCGTAAGCGAATATGAAAAATTTAACGAGGCGCAAAAACGCGAATTTGAACAAAGAACTGATGCAGACATCGTAAATTTAAAGCTAATCTTAGCGCTCGATAAAGAGCTTATGGAGTTTGGAAAACAAAACCTAGCGGCATTTGAAAAAATTTACGAGCTTTACGCTAGCGGCGAGCCCGAGCGCGCAAAGGCGGAGATCAAAAGCCTGCATCTCTCTCACGCCGAGACGAGCGGCAAAAGATTTATGCTGCTCATCGGCGGGGTCACCGATAACTCCGTAGGCTTTTTGCGGGTGCAAGACGAGGCGGATCTGCCTCAAATGAGCCCTAGCGAGTTTATAATGATAGAAAAAATTGCGCCGAATTGGTATCTTTTTAAAACCACATAAAAAGCCGCGCCGCAAGCGTGTTTGAAGCTTCGCGGCGATCTAAATTTAAAAGCGATACTGGCGCCTTAATCATACCGCCGATCAAAAATCGCGCGAATTTTAAATTTAAAAAGACGATCTGTAAATTCCGCACGCCGTAAATTTTTAAAGAATTTTAAAATTTTTTGAAGTCTAAATTTAAACAAAGCGTCGCCAAAGCACGCCGCGTTGCGCTAAATTTAGAATCAAAAGGCGAGATGGCGCAGCCTTAAACGCCACCCGGCCCAGGCTTAAACTGCGCAAAGTCCACTCCCGTCGCGTCCAAAACCGCCCGCGAATAAAAATAGAGGCTGTAAAATAGCTCATCGTCGTAAAAATACTCCTCCCAGCGCTCCTCGTCATTCTCGTCGCTCTGCGGCCACAGATATTTTTCCGCAAGTATATCCGAAAAGCTCGCTAACGGCGCTGCGTGCGAGATCTTATCGGCGTCATCGCAAATCTCAAGCATAAACGCAAAAAATCCGCCGAGCCGAGCCGAGATAATGCCTGCCGCTTCGTTTTCGCAGTTTTCGTCTTTGCTGTTTATGTCCGTCGCATAGTTTCGCTTTTTATCTGCCGCAGCGTTTTGATTATTTTTATTCGCGTTTTTGCCCGCTACATCGCGAGCCCGCATAAAGATGCGCGCCAAAAACAGCAGCGCAAAAGGGGTTGCGTGCCAAAGCGTACTTTGATGCTCTATCTCGTTAAAAATCTTACTAAGCGCATCCTGGAGGGCTTTGGCGTCAAATTTCTCCCGCTTGCTCGCATCAGAGCTCTTATCCGCCGCGCTCGTTTTAAATTTACTCGCCTGGCTCGTTTTAAATTTTATCGCCGCGCTATCCGCACTCTTAAATTCCGCCTCGCCGCACTTCGCTGTGCCCGTTTTAAGCTCCGTCTCTCCGCCCGCTTTAAATTTCGCCGCCTCGTTATCTGCCTTTTTAAATTTAGACTCTCTCTTTTGCGCCAAATTTACGAAATTTTGCGCCGCGCCGCATCTTGCCGCATCCGTAGAATTTTGCCCGCAACCGGGCCCACTTTTTAAATTCCGCTCTGCGCCGAGCTCGCTTTTTAAATTTTGCTCGCCACCCGAACCGCGTGCCGCATCACAAGCCTCGATTGCCCGCGCGAGTTTTTTAAAAATTTCGGGGAATCCACTCGCCCTGCCGTAAGCGGTCGTGAGCCTGCTCCACGGCACGTCCTGCGCTTTTAAATTTGCGATATATTTCAAATTTTGCTCATTCATCCACGCTCCTTGCGAATATTTTTAAAATTTAAGCCCTGCGAGCCGCTAAAATTTGAACTCGCATCAAATTTTAGCTCTTACCGCACGCAAATTTAAACCGAGCCCTTGGCCTTGATCTTTGCCAGCCACTCATCCAGCGTCTTTTCAAAGCCAATCCCCTTGCTTTCGTAAAATTTCGCCGCCTCGCTCATATAGGCCTGCTCGACCCAGCCGCCGAAGTCGTGCGGGTATTTGTAGTCTGCGATCTGCTTGTCGGAATTGATGAGATAGCGCGGCGTAGGCAGCGGCGCAGCGGAGCGGACGAACTTCAAAGCGGCGTTGATGCCCAAATACGCGGCGTTTGATTTGGGGCTGTGCGCCAGATAGATCGCGCATTGCCCCAAGATAATACGAGCCTCGGGGTAGCCGATCTTGCTGACGGCAGCTAGCGTGCTGGCGGCGATATTTAGGGCGTTTGGATTGGCGTTGCCGATGTCCTCGCTAGCTAGGATCACCATCCTGCGCGCGATAAAATCCGCGCTCTCGCCCGCATCTATCAGCCTTGCGACATAATACAGCGCGGCGTCGGCGTCGCTGCCGCGCAGGCTTTTTATCATCGCGCTTGCGAGCTCATAATGCACGTCGTCGCTGCTAACGCCGGCAGCTACGGCATTTGCGCGCAGCGTACGAAGCGTATCCAGCGTAATGGCGCTGTCTGCCAAAAGCGCAAATTCGAGCAGGTTCAACATACTCCTTGCATCGCCGCTGCTGGAGTTTAGTAGGTATTTTCGCGCCTCCTCGTCCATCTCAAAGCCGATCTCGCCCTGCACCCGCGCCAAAAGCGCCTCCAAATCCTCGTAGCTAAGCGGCTCGAACTCAAATATCATCGAGCGCGAGCGGATGCCGCTGCTTAGCACGAACTGCGGATTTTCCGTCGTCGCGCCGATGATGATCGCGGCGTAGTTCTCCATCGGGATCAGTAGCACCTCCTGCTGCGTCTTGCTGAGGCGGTGGATCTCGTCGATGAAAATGAGCGGCTTGATGAGCGAGCCGGCGTGCGAGGATAGAATTTTGCGGATATCCTCGACCTTCAGGCTCGTGGCGTCAAGCTCGTAAAAATCGTAGTTCAGCTCGCTTGCGATCACGCGCGCCATCGTCGTTTTGCCGCTGCCTGCGGCGCCGAAAAATATACTGTGCGGGATGCTGCCTGCGGAGACGAATTTTTTAAAAACCGCTACGATCTTGCCCTGCCCCACGATCTGCTCTAAGCTTTTGGGGCGAAATTTCAAGCTCAAACTCATTTTACAACCTTAAAAATTTTGCCCCGATGATAGCGTTTTTATGATTAAATTTTGAAATTCGGCTAAATTTAAAGGGCGGAATTTTGGAATTTTATTTACAGCGGAGTTTGAAATTTATGCACGACGCGAATTTGGAATTTTAGCCGCACGAGCGAGCCTTAAAAATTTCAGATAGAATTTTAAAATTTTATGCCGCGCGCGGGTTAGCGGTATAAAATTTTGCGGCGTACGGATCGCGCAAATTTGGCGGGCTTAGCGGTTTTAAATTTAACTAACGCCTAGCGTTGCGCGGTCGCGCCGTCATACATAGCGCGCCAAAAATCAGCTCGGCGCGAAAGATTGCGTAATATGAAATTTTAAAATTTAACCCCATTTTGGGACTAAATTTTATCTCGCGGCGGGCGGCGAGCTGATAAATCAACAAATCAATAAACGCAAAATCGACAAAGCAAAAAAAATCGCGATGCTTGCGTAAAGTCGTCGCGCGACCCGCGACCATCGCAACTATCGCCCCGCCCGCGCAGAAACTATCGCGTAAATCTATCGCCTACGTAACGCAAAAATGTAAAATATAATCGCGCAATCGTCGCAATAACCCGCGCGATCGCGCAAAACTAACGCGCCGATTCCGGCGCCAGCGTAAAATTTAATCGCGCCAAGCTCTGTGCCCGCGAAAAACGCGTAAAAATTACCACGCTAATCGCCCTGCTCGCACAAAACCGCCGCCTATTTGAAAAGCTCGGTAGAAAGGTATCTCTCGCCGGTATCGCAGAGAACCGTAACGATCACTTTGCCTTTGTTTTCGGCCTTGGCAGCGATCTGTGCGGCGGCGTAAACATTCGCGCCGCTTGAGATGCCCACGAGCAGGCCCTCTTTTTGCGCCAGCTGTCTAGCAGCAGCGAATGCATCGTCATTTTCCACGTTTATAAAGCCGTCAATTAGGCTGCGATCGAGGTTTGCGGGAATAAAATTTGCGCCGATGCCCTGAATTTTGTGCGCGCCCGCGGTTCCGCACGCAAGAAGCGGCGAGCTGGCGGGCTCAACGCCGTAAACCTTTAAATTTGGATTTTTAGATTTTAAAAATTTCGCCGTGCCGCTAAGAGTGCCGCCGGTGCCAAATCCTGCGACTAAAATATCCGCCTTTCCGTCCGTTTGATCCCAAATTTCGGGCCCCGTAGTTTCAAAATGCGCCTTTGGATTGCTTGGATTATCAAATTGGCTCGGAATAAAGCTACCCTGAGTGCTCGCAGCCAGCTCATTTGCCCTATCTACCGCACCTTTCATTCCAAATTTTGGATCGGTCAGCTCGATTTTGGCGCCGAATGCCGCGATTAGCTTTTGGCGCTCGATACTCATCGAGCTTGGCATCGTTAGAATGAGCTTTATACCGAGCTTTGCCGCGACCATCGCAAGTCCCACGCCCGTATTGCCGCTGGTAGGCTCTATCAAAACGCTATTTTTGTCGATCTTGCCCGCTTGCAGCGCGTCTTTGATGATTCGCCACGCGATGCGGTCCTTTACCGAATGGCTCGGATTTAAAAATTCCGCCTTGGCTAGGATCGTCGCGTTTTTGCCGAAGCTATTGATTTTTACTAACGGAGTGTTGCCGATGAGCTCCGTAACGTCGTTTGCTATTTTCATAAAATTCCCCTTAGATACTAAAATTTAGATACTCGGCGCTTTGCGCCATCATCTCTTCGTAGCTCGAAAGCGGCACGTTAAACAGCGTCCGCAGCTTCTCGTCGTATCTTTCAAAAAAAGTACGCAGATTCGGATCTTTCACCTCCAGACTCGTCATTCGCAGATCCTTTTCCAAGGCGGTAAAAAGCTCCGCAAAGGTGATCTCGCTAGGGTCTTTTGCCAAGTGGTAGCCGCCGTTTTTGCCCTTGATACTACATACTAGCCGTTCGTTCCTAAGCGCATTTAAAATTTGCTCCAAATAGTTTTTTGAAATTCCCGTGCGCT
The DNA here is from genome assembly GCF_938030785.1 of uncultured Campylobacter sp. Classification (GTDB taxonomy): domain Bacteria; phylum Campylobacterota; class Campylobacteria; order Campylobacterales; family Campylobacteraceae; genus Campylobacter_B. The sequence goes on along the minus strand of NZ_CALHIK010000081.1, from coordinate 3,620 downwards.
CGGCGATCTCTTTGATACTTATCGGCGTTACCTCGCTAGCTTTAGCTATCTGTAGTATCGCAGCCAGCCCGTAAACGCCCTTAGTGCTTAAGATAGCCATTATTTTAACGCCTCACTAAGATCTGCGATCAAATCGTCCGCGTCCTCAATGCCTATGCTTAGGCGGATCAAATTTGCAGGGACTCCGGCGCTTTGCAGCTGCTTTTCGTCCAGCTGCGAATGCGTCGTGCTCGCAGGATGGGTGATGATCGACTTCGTATCGCCGATATTTACGACGACGGAGAAAATTTTAACCCCGCTGACGACCTTCAGTGCGGTCTCCTCGCTATCTACGGTGAAGCTTAGCAGACCGCTTGCGTAGCCGTTTTTAAATTTAGCTTTAATCGCGGCATTAAACGGCGAGCTAGGCAGACCAGGGAAATTTACCTGCTTTACCTTCGGATGGCTTTGCAAAAATTCCGCGATTTTTAGCGCGTTTTGCGAATGCTTCTCCATCCTAAGCGGCAGCGTCTCGATACCTTGAATAAGCTGAAACGCGTTAAACGGTGATAGCGTCGCGCCGATATCGCGAAGCAGCGCTAGGCGAATTCTAAGCGTGTAAATATCGAAATTATCTACCAGATCCGCATAAACTAGACCGTGATAGCTCTCGTCGGGCTCGTTAAAATGAGCATATCGCGGATTGCCTTTGAGTTTGGAATTTAACCCATTGCCCGAAACGATCGCGCCCGCGATGCTAAGCCCCTGCCCGCTTATATATTTGCTCGCGCTGTGAACCACGATGTCCGCGCCGTCATCAAGCGGATTGTAAAGCGCGGGGCTTGGGATCGTGTTATCGGCAATCGTTACTACGCCGTATCTGTTTGCGATAGAGGCGATTTTAGCGGTATTTGCAACCGAAATTTGAGGATTTGAAAGCGTCTCGAAAAAGATCGCTCTGGTTTTATCGTCAATCAACCCCTCCAGATCATCCGCCGTTTCGGAGTCGAAAACCCTTGCTTCAATGCCAAAGCGTTTGATGGTGTGCGCCAAAAGCGTGGTCGCGCCGCCGTAAATTTTCTCCGCGATGATGATATTTTCGCCCGCCGCGGCTAAATTTGCCACCGCAAAAAATATCGCAGCCTGACCGCTGGCTACCGCGATTGCGGCCTTGCCGTTTTCAAGCGCGGCCAATCTGGCCTCCAAAATATCGGTCGTAGGATTCGTAAGGCGGCTGTAGATCGGCCCTAGATCGCGCAGTGCGAAGCGATCGGCGGCCTTTTTGCTCGTGCCGAAATTAAACGCGGTGCTCTGATAGATCGGAACCGCCATTGTGCCGTAGCCGGCGATAGAATCGTAACCGAAGTGAGTTGCGAGGGTTTCTTTTTGCATCTTTGTCCTTTGTAAAAAATTTGGCGAATGATAGCTAAAATTTAAAATAATGTCAAGTATTTTAATATGATTTAAAAATACGTATTTGCCGCACTTTTATAAAAAATATTATAAAAGCGTAGTTAATAAATATATGTAATTTTGCCTAAATTTCAAATTTTGCTATAATGCGCGTTTTAAAATAAAGGACGACGATGCAGATCAAAGAAAAAGACGGGCGCGTAAAGTATATCCGAGCGTTAGAGCGCTTCGTAAAATCCGCCGTCGCGCTGCTAAAGCGCGACGATTTCGACGCAGAGCTTTTTGCAAAGCGAATGGCAAAAAATTATGAAATTTTATCCAAAGCCCAGGCCGTAAATTTAGATAGCCCATACACTAAAGCGCTTGAGAACTTTGCTAAAAATATTATGAGCGCAAGCGAGCAAAACCGCATAGACAGAGGCGCTTTGACGCATGAAGCCAACGCTTTAGAAAAGCTAAAAAATGATAAAAGCTACAAAAAAGATAAACACAAAATCGATTTTTTTAAGGATTATTAGATGAAAACCGTGATTTTTGATATGGACGGCACGCTGCTCGACTCCTCGCGCGCGATAGAGGTGAGCGTAAACAACACCCGCCGCGAGCTCTACGGCCTAGCGCCGATACAAAGGGATTTCATCGTCCGCACGATCAACGATCCGAGCAAAAACGCCTTTTTGGAATTCTACGGCAAAACCAAAGCAAGCGCCGAAGAGCTTGCGTTTTTTGAAAAAGAATTCGTCAAAAACTACCATGAGTTCGCCGTGCTCTACGACGGCATCGACGGGCTTTTGCGCCACTGCAAGAGCTCGGGCTATTTCGTCGCGCTCGCTTCAAACGCGCCTGCATACACGCTGCAAGAAATTTTAAGAAAAACGGGCTCGCGCGAGCTATTTGATCTGGTCGTGGGCGCGGACGAACATACGCCCTCAAAGCCCGATCCTGCGATGCTTTTGCGCACGATCGCGCTCTCGCCGCACAAAAAGGCGATCTTTTTGGGCGACAGCAAAAAAGATGAGCTAGCGGCAATCCGCGGCGCGGAATTTTTACAAAACCTGCAATTGCGTAGCGGCAAGAACGGCGAGGGTTTTAGCGCCGGCTGCGATACGGGCGGCGAAAATTTAGGCTCCAGCGGTGGAAATTTTAACGCAGGCGGCGACTCTGACGGCAAAAATTTCAGCTCCGACGGCGCAGCTTTCGGCTCCGACGACGCGACCGCATTGAGCTTTAAAGGCGGTAAAATTTCCGCAAAAGCTGCGGCGGGCGAGCTTACCGCGCAAACTGCGGCGGGAAAGGCGCGAGGCGTGCAGCTGAACTTGTCGGATCTGCTGGGCGCGCGGCTAGAGTATCTACAGGTAAACTGGGGTTTCGGCGAGCCTAGCGAGATCTCGCGCAACGCACAAAGCGTCGAGCAGGCGCGCGAAATCATTGACGGAATTTAGGGCGTTTTTAAATTCTAACGTGAAATCGAAATAATTTCTGCCCGATTGTAGCCTCGAAAGCTCCAAGTTCTAAACCTCTTGATGCGAAATCAAAATTGCGTCTGCACGGGCAAATTTAGAATTTAAAATAGCTATTGCGGCGCGGAATTTTATACGCGTGGAAAAACCTAAATTTCACTCGCACGAAAAATTTAAAATTTTATCTGCGCAAGCGGAATTTCAAATTTAATGGCGCCTTTTTCGGACGGGATTTAAAATTCTATCGCGAAAGCGGAGTTTAGAATTTAGCGGGCGGATTTTGCAATTCCATGCGCCTATAAAATTTCAAATTTCAAAAAAGCGAGCAAAATTTTAAAATTCCAAGATGTTTGATTCGCGTAGGCAAAATTTAGCGCGAGCGGGATTCTAACGCGCGTCCCGCTTATCCGCCATGCAAAAATCAAAATTTTGCCGTGCTACAAACTGAAATTTTATCCGCCTACGTGAAATTTTGAAATTTCACCCGCGCCGCAGAATTTTAAAATTCCAACAAAAACAAGCCATACGCCGTGGATTGAAATTTAAATTCCGCCTACCTATTCTGCAAACACGCCCGCAATACGCAAAATTCCAAGCTCGATGCAAAGCTCAACTAGCGCGAATTCAAAACTCGCCGTATGCAAGCGCAAATCTTTGCGAATGAATTTCGCGCAAATCCGTTCGCACCAAAAACCCCGATCGCTTGCCGCGCCCTAACCTAAATTAAATTTTACATTTGCTATAATCGCGAAATTTTAAGGAAGGTAA
>NZ_CALHIK010000080.1 GCF_938030785.1 uncultured Campylobacter sp. | reverse complement strand
CTCCCTGCCCACGACGCCCGTAGCGCCCAGCACCAAGGCGGATTTTCCCATTTTCGCTCCTTGAATTTCTTTAAATTTTATCGCGCTTTGGGGTCAAATTTAACTCAGGCGCTACGTTATTCTAAATTTTACGCGAATATCGTCTGCACAGCACGGCTCATCGTGCGATCTATAAATGCGTAAAATTCAAAGGCGCCTGCCTGCGCAGCTTGTCGCTACGAAGCTAATCAAGTCCTGCTCGCACGTAAAGAAGCAACTTAACAGCGCAAGCTATAAGTGAGCTTGCGCCTCACCCGATCCGCTATTTGGCGGCTGCTATATAATTAAATTTCGGTTCGCTAAGTTTAAATTCGAAGCTAGCCAAATCCACCTCTCCGATGCATGCATCGCTATCGTAAAGCGTGAGCAAAAATTCTGCCGTTTGTTCGCTGCTGTGGTATTGCGAAAACGCCGCATCGTAATCAAATCCGCGCTTTCCCGAAGCTACGTCGCAAAACTCGCTTTTAGTCGCGGCGGGAGCTAGAACTTTAGCCTGCATTTTGGCGTCTTTATCCTGCGCCAGCTCGTGGTGCAAGCCCTCCGTAAAGGCGCTTACGAAAAATTTGCTCGCGCAGTAGGTGACGGCGTTTGACACCATGCTGTAGCCGCCCGCGGAGGAGATGTTGATGAGCTGAGAGGGCTTGCGCTTGTAATCGCGCACGAAGAGGTGGCTTAATAGCGTAAGCGAGATGATGTTGAGCTGCAACATCTGCGAGATTTTGGACAGATCGCGCTCGCCGACCGCGCCGTAATCTCCAAAACCCGCGTTATTTATGAGCGCCTTTAGCTCGTAGCTTTTTAGCTCGTCCCAAAGCGTTAGGACGTTCTCGCTACGCGAAAGGTCGCAAATTTTAATGACTACGTCCGATTCGGGCGCGATCTGCGCGATCTCGTCCTTTAAGTTTTGCAGAAGCTCCGCTCTGCGCGCGATTAGGATCAAATTTTCTCCGCGTCCAGCAAACGCATTTGCCGCGGCCGCTCCGATACCAGAACTTGCGCCGGTGATGACGATATATTTTTTCATTTCCTATCCTTTCTTGGATTTTTCAGTTTGAAATTCTACTAAAACCTGCCGCGTATTCGTGCGCGCACTCGTCTTAAATTTACAAATTCACCCGCGTTTTGCGAGGCGTTTTATTCGTCGCTTATGGGCGTGCGCTTGGTATCTATCGCTTTACCGTCTAGATAGTACCGACCACCGGCGACGTAGTGAAGCGTTTTTAGCTCGTCCGGGATCTTTTCAAACAGCCAGTGTCCGCCGTCAAAGATCCGCTCGTCTGCATACGCCGCGACGACCTCGCCGATAAAAAGATCGTAGCTCTGCTCGTTGTGAGGCTCTAGGATACGCTTGCAAACGAGCCATGCGGCGCAGCCCGCGATCAGCGGTACGTCGAACTCCTCTTTATAAAAAATTTCCACGTTTTTCATCTTGTCCGCGTTATCAAAGCGCGAGTTGTTTTCGGCGCCAAGCTCGCTAACTAGCTCCGCCTGCGCGGCCGTGGGGATCTGCACAGCGAAATACCCGCTCTTTTCGATGAGCGTCCGCGTGTATGAGCCGTTGTGCGGCACGATGGTAACCTTGTCGTAGTCAAGCGCCTGCGCCCACGTTATCGCCATCGCGTTGATGTCGCCGCCGTATTTGGCCGATACGAGCGTGGTCGCACCCGGATTTAGGATACGATATGATTTTTGTAGATCTACTTTTATGATCGCCATTTTTGCTCCTTTGATTAAATTTTATCGGCGGCAGATGCCGCAAATAACCGAATACATGGTATTAATTTGCCCTAAATTTAAGGCTTAGCCTACTGAGCAGACCTAAGTCTTAGCGCGCTTGAATTAAATTTCTCCGCGGCGCGCAAAATTTGGCGGGTTTAAAATTTAGACGGCTATTTTCTGCGGATCTTATAGCCATTGCCGCTTTTTAGCAGCGAAATTTTGCCGTCTTTCGAGACGTAGCCGCTTGCTTTTGCGCGTAAGATCACGCTCTCAGGAAGGCTAGCCCAAAAGATTTCGACCCTGCTTTTATCTGCGGAAAATATCCCGTAGATCGCAAGCGCGGAGTTATCCGGATCGTCTAGCCTCACGTCCGCGACGTCAAAGACCTGCACGCAGCCATTCTTGATCTTCGAAAAGCTCTGCCCCGCTGCGACCAAGCAGCCGCGCTCGTCCGCCCCGCCGCCTACCATCGGCCCCTGCACCGCGGGCACCTTGCAGACGCCC
>NZ_CALHIK010000079.1 GCF_938030785.1 uncultured Campylobacter sp. | reverse complement strand
AAAGGAAAAATTTGAATTACTGGAACGAAATTTACGCCCACTTTGATCCCGTGGCGTTCAGCGCGTTTGGTATAAACGTGCACTGGTACGGCATTATGTATGTTTTGGCGCTACTTACGGCGCTATTTATGGCAAAGTATTTTGTAAAAAAAGACGGCCTTGGCTTTAGCAATAAGATGCTCGATCGCTACTTTATCTGGGTCGAGGTTGGCGTCATTTTGGGCGCGCGGCTTGGATACATCGCGATCTATTCGGGCGAGGCGGCGTGGTATTTCAGCCATCCGTGGCAAATTTTCAACCCCTTTCATAACGGCGAGTTCGTGGGTATCCGCGGTATGAGCTATCACGGCGCGGTCGTCGGATTCGTGATCGCGACGGTTTGGTTTTGCAAAAAATTTAAAACCGATATGTGGGCGCTGCTCGATCTCGTGGCACTTAGCGTGCCGCTTGGATATTTTTTCGGGCGCGTGGGGAATTTTTTAAATCAGGAGCTTTTTGGGCGCGAGACGAGTGAGCCGTGGGGGATCTTAGTGGGCGGTACGTTGCGTCACCCAAGCCAGCTTTACGAAGCGGTTTTGGAAGGGCTGGTAATTTTCGTGATTTTATTTTTCTACCGTAAATTTAAGAAATTTAACGGCGAGCTGATATGTCTGTACGCGATGCTATACACGGCGTTTAGATTTTTCGTAGAATTTTTTAGAGAGCCGGACGATGGGCTTGGTTTTATATTTTTAAATTTATCGATGGGGCAAATTTTATCTTTGGCGATGTTTTTGATAGCAGTTTTCTTAAAGCAGTCTTTGAAGAAAAAACTAATTTGTAAAAATTAAATTAATCTAAAGTTAAAATGTAATATAATCATTTCCACAAAAGCGTAAACGATCATTTAATGGGAGTTTATAATCATCTTTTCAAGGAGAACCTATGCTAGGTCGCATTGAGGGCTTTACGGGTAAATCCATAGACGGCAAAAAAAGTCGCATTATGGCTTTACAAGACGTGGCGCAAAGCATCAGCGGGCTGATTTTGGCCTGTTTTATGCTGTGTCATATGATATTTACCGGCACGATTTTGATCGGTAAGGGCGCGTTTGAGGGCGTCGTACATTTCGCCGAACCGGGCGGAATTTATTTCGTTACAAACATCGTCGCTTTCGTGATTTTCGTGATTTTCGTAGTTCACGCGTTTTTGGCAATGAGAAAATTTCCGGCTAACTACGCCGCTTACAGGGCGTTTAAAGCGCACAAAATGCGAATGAAGCATTGCGACACGACGCTTTGGTGGTTTCAGTTTTGGACGGGATTTTTACTATTTTTCTTTGCGGCGGCTCATATTTTAATGATCGTATTCGGTCCGAAGATCACCGCGGATCTTGCTATCGCGCGATTCGGACAACTTCATCTATTTTATTTCGTTTTATTGGTATTCGTAGTAACTCACGCTAGCATCGGAATTTATAGATTATATATGAAATGGATCAGCATAGACGGTACAACAAAGGCGGAAGTCCAAAGAAAAAGAGCCCTCATCAAAAAGGTCGTTTTTATCGTTTGGGGCGCATTTTTCTTGCTTTCGATAATCGCCGATTTCAAATGGTTAAGTTTAGAATAGGGAGCTTAGGATGAATGTAATATATTGCGATTCTTTAGTTATTGGCGGCGGTTTGGCGGGCTTAAGAGCTGCGATCGCTACCGGCGAGAAGGGGCTTAGCACTATCGTTTTGAGCCTGATCCCCGTTAAGCGCTCGCACTCTGCGGCAGCTCAAGGCGGCATGCAAGCATCTCTGGGAAATTCCAAAATGAGCGAGGGCGATAATGAAGATGTGCACTTTGCCGATACGGTAAAAGGAAGCGACTGGGGCTGCGATCAGGATGTCGCTAGAATGTTTGCGCAAACGGCGCCTAAGGCGATCCGCGAGCTTGCGGGCTGGGGAGTTCCTTGGACTAGGATTACTAGAGGCGAGCGAAGTGCTATTATCAACGCTCAAAAAACCACGATCAGCGAAAAAGATGAGGTTCACGGACTTATTCACAGCCGCGACTTCGGCGGTACGAAAAAATGGCGAACCTGCTATACTGCCGATGCTACGGGACATACTATGCTTTTTGCCGTTGCAAACGAAGCGCTAAAGCACAACGTGGATATTCATGACAGAAAAGAAGCGATCGCGCTAATTCACGCAAATAACCGCTGCTATGGCGCAATCGTGCGTGATTTGGTTACCGGCGAGCTGATCGCATACGTCTCAAAGGGTACGCTAATCGCTACAGGCGGCTACGGCAGAGTGTATAAACACACTACAAACGCCGTCGTTTGCGAGGGTATCGGCGCAGCTATCGCGCTTGAGACGGGGGTCGCGCAGCTTGGAAATATGGAAGCGGTGCAGTTTCACCCGACCCCTATCGTTCCGAGCGGAATTTTGCTTACCGAGGGTTGCCGCGGCGACGGCGGAATTTTACGCGATGTGGACGGCTACCGCTTTATGCCTGATTATGAGCCGGAGAAAAAAGAGCTTGCTAGCCGCGACGTCGTAAGCCGCCGCATAATGGAGCATATCCGCGCAGGCAAGGGGGTAAAGAGCCCTTACGGCGAGCACGTTTGGCTTGACATATCGATCCTTGGACGCGAGCATATCGAGAAAAATTTACGCGACGTGCAAGAAATTTGCGAAATTTTCAACGGCATCGATCCTGCCGACACCGAGGTAATAACCGACGAGCAGGGCAGGAAGCGCGGCAAGGGCTGGGCTCCGATCCTTCCTATGCAGCACTACTCGATGGGCGGCATCAAAACAAAAGCTACGGGCGAGAGTCCGACTTTGGCGGGACTATTCAGCGCCGGCGAGGCTGCGTGCTGGGATATGCACGGCTTTAACCGCTTGGGCGGAAATTCCGTCGCCGAAACCGTCGTCGCGGGCATGATCGTGGGAGAGTATTTTGCGGAGTATTGCCAAGGGCACGATGTCGATATCAATACGCACGATATCGAAAAATTCGTAGATAAAGAGAAAAATTACATTAAGAGCCTGCTTGAAAAAGAGGGTAAATTTAACGTATTCGAGATCAAAAACAAGATGAAAGACGTTATGTGGGAGCACTGCGCGATCTTCCGCACCGGCGAGGGATTAGCCAAAGCCGTAAAAGAGCTTGAGGAGCTTTACAAGCAGTCTTTGGACGTCAAAGTAAGCAATAAAGAGCTTTTCGGAAATCCTGAGCTTGAGGAGGCTTACCGCGTACCGAAGATGCTAAAGCTCGCGCTTTGTATCGCTAAGGGCGCGCTTGATCGCACCGAAAGCCGCGGCGCGCACTTCCGCGAGGATTATCCGAAACGCGACGATCTAAACTGGCTAAAACGAACTCTTGCAAACTGGAAAGAGGGCGATACTATGCCTACTCTAAGCTACGAGCCACTTGATATTATGAAGATGGAGATGCCGCCTGCATTCCGCGGATACGGCGCCAAAGGCAATATTATCGAGCATCCAGACAGCGCCGTGCGCCAAAAAGAGGTCGATGAAATTCGCGAGAAAATGCAAGCCGAGGGCAAAGGCAGATATGAAATTCAAGAGGCATTGATGCATTATGAATTGCAGCCAAAATATAAAGCACCTAACGAAAGAGCAGGTATAGGATATGAGTAGAAAAATAACAATAAAGGCATTTAAGTATAATCCGCTAAGCAAAATTTCAAAGCCGCACTTCGCTACTTACGAGCTCGAAGAGACCGACGGAATGACGCTGTTTATCGCGCTTAACGTGATTCGTGAGAAATTTGATCCCGAGCTAAGCTTCGACTTCGTTTGTCGCGCGGGTATCTGCGGTAGCTGCGGTATGCTCGTAAACGGCAAACCGAGCCTTGCGTGCCGCACGCTTACTAAGGACTATCCGGACGGCGTGATCGAGCTTATGCCGCTTCCGGTTTTCAAGCTGCTAAAAGACCTCAGCGTCGATACGGGCAACTGGATGAACGCGATGAGCAAACGCGTAGAGAGCTGGATCCACACCGATCACGAGACCGA
>NZ_CALHIK010000078.1 GCF_938030785.1 uncultured Campylobacter sp. | reverse complement strand
TTTAGCGAAATTTCGATCCGATCGCCCCAGATCGCGCGAAGCCCGTCCGCAGTTTTTTGCAAAAATTCCATACGCTGCTCGTATCTTTTCTCGTCAAATTCCCTCACGTCGATCTTTAGGACGGTCTTTGCGCTGTTGCCGCTAAGCTCCTTGACCCAAAAATAGCCCTCCTTGCCATCGGTGTATTCGGACGCCTCGCCCGCGGGCAGCAGCGAGATAAACTTATGCGCCAAAAGCAAGGAATTTACGAGTTTGCCCTTGGCGTTCATCGGATGAGCGGACTGACCTTTGAAGGTAATGGCGCAATCGCCCGCGTTCCAATTCTCGTAGATAAACTCGCCGATGCCGCAGCAATCAAGGCAGTAGCCAAAATCTGCGCCTATCTCGCTTACATCCAGCGCCTTTGCGCCTAGCAAGCCCTGCTCCTCGTCCGGCACGAAGCAAGCGATTATCTCGCCGTGTTTGATCTGCGGATTTTGGACGAAAAATTCCAACGCATTTACGATTGCGGCGATCGCTGCCTTATCGTCGGCGCCTAGCAAGCTGGTGCCGTCCGTTACAATGATCTCATCTCCTTTATAATCCTGCAGCTCCTCATTTTCGCTCTCTTTAAGATATATCCCAAGCTCTTTATTCAGGCAGATATCGCCGCCTTCGTATCTTACGATCTGCGCTTTGGTGTCGCTGCTCTGCTCGGCGCTGGTATCGAGGTGAGCGAAAAACGCTACTCTCGCAGCGGGCGCGTCTAAATTTGAGGGAATTTTAGCGATTAAAATCGACTTCTCGCTGAGGCTGATATTTTTTATGCCCAGAGCTTCGAGCTCGCTTTTTATGAGTTCTGCGAGCTCAAGCTCCTTGGGGTTTGAGGGCATTATGCCCGCAGCACCCGCGACCCTATTCGTGGTAGTGTTGATCTTGGTGTAGTTTAAAAACCTCTGCACGATATCCACAAATAAGCCTTTTTACAAAATGACAAATGCGATGACGCAGACGGATATAAACATCCCTAGAGCCGTTCTTTTGGCGATCTGAATAGGACTTACCATCGCAAGTCCCGCGCAAACGATGCAAGCGCCTGCAATCGGCGATGCGCTCCTGCCTAGCGCGCCGCTTATCGCAACCGCCATACCGAGCTTATCTTGTTCAAAGCCCAGCGCGTCGGCGTGCACGGTCACGGCGGTGTTAAACGCCATCGACGCCGCATCTCCCGAGCCCGTTACGATGCCCATAAAAAACGGCACGAAGGTTCCGCCGAATTTTACGTAGCCCTGCTCGTTTTTAAGCCACTCGATTACGAAATCGATCGCTCCGCACGCGCTAAGACCCGCGACGAAGACGCCCGCTGCGATGATGATACCTATGATCTCGGCATACGCGCTACCCATTCCTTTGAAAAATTCCTTCGTAATTTTTTGAGGATCGGTTAGAGTAACGGCGATGGTGAGGATAGCGCCCAGTAGCATCGCTTCGGCGACGCCCATCTTCGTCCATTTTAGGAAAGAGACCTGATTTAGGCTCGTGCCGCCGATTACCAAGATCACTAGCGGCACTAACGGCATAAGCGCGTATAAGACGTTTATCTTTTGAAGCTGCGAGTCTAAATTTGAACCGTCGGCGGAATTTGACGCGGCGGAATTTGCGCCGCCCTCTCTTTGCGCTAGATAATTCAGCCCCTTGGTGTAGTCTTTGCAAACTATCGCCGTTATACTCATTACGATCAAAACTACGATCAAAGCGGTAATCGCGCTAGAAAACTGCACCCCGATAACGTCTTGAACCGTGTAGGATGGGTTGTGCGCCTTTACCATATCGGCGACAAATACGTTGTGCGCCGAGCCCGGGCTTAAAACGCTACCGAAAGTTCCCGCAAATACCGCAGCTCCCGCCATCTCCGGTTTAACGCCCGCAGCCATCATCACGGGGATCAGCGTAGCGCCGACCGCAGCCGAGCAGCCTGCAGCGGAGGGGATAGCGATATTGATAAAATATGTAAGCGCTACGACGATAGGGATCAATAAAAATCCGATATTTCCAAGAGGCCTGGTGAGTAAATTTACAAGAGCGCGGTCGCATTCGGTAAATTTCATCACGAAGGCAAAACCCATACTGGCGCAGATCGCCTTAATAAGACCTGCTTTAGTCATATACGAGGTAAAGGCGCCCAGCCCGTCCAGCGGCTTTAGACAAAGCACGCACAGCACCAAACCCACGCCGATAAGCACGGTTTTGGTATCCTTCTTCATGATCAGTAAAGCGACGACTGCGACTATACCCGCAAGCGCCAAAAGCAACCTAAGTGTCTCCACGATAACTCCTTTTAAATTTTAAATTTACTTCCCACGGCGATGCGCGAGATCTCTTTTTTATACTCGAATTTCAGCACGTCCGCATGCCCCATCACCTCGCACTCGTTTCCGTTTATCAAAAACGCGCTGCCCTCGGGCATAGCATAGACGCTGTCGTTTTGATTGACGATCAAAAACTCCTCCAGCCGCTCCTCCCTGCTCTCGCCGTTGTGGTTTGAAATTTTACCGCTTATGAAGTGCGGATTGATCTGGTGCGGAAAGATCCCCAGAGCTACCGGCGAGGGCGGAAAGACGATCGGCATATCGTTGGTAGTCATCATCGTCTTGCCCGCGACGTTTGCGCCCGCAGACCAGCCGAAATACGGTGTACCGCCGTCCACGGCGTCTTTGATCGCGCCTAAGAGATCAAATTTATAAAGCTCATTTAGCAGCACGAAGGTATTGCCGCCGCCGATGCAGATCGATTTGGCATTTTTAACGGCGGCTTTCATATCGGCAAATCGATGGATCGATCTGATATTGTTACTCTCCAAGCAGTCTGCGACCTTCTGCTCGTATTGCTCGCTTGTGCGCCTAACGCCCGCAAACGGAATGAATAAAATTTCATCCTCCCAAAGACCCCCTAAAAATTCTTTGATCCACCCCTTGCAGTGGTTCAGATAACCGCTGTCTTTGTAACTGGAAGCGCTTAGAAGTAGTGCTCTTTTCATGCCGCTTTCCTTAAATTTTGCCGTTTAGCTTATACGCGCAGCGCAGATACACGTCCACTCCCGCAAGCAGCGAGTCCTCGTCGAAGTCAAATTTGGCGTTGTGATGTCCCGCCGCAAGCGTCGTGCCTATCATCAAATATCCGCTCTTGCCTCCCGCGTCCTGCACCGAGCGCATAAAATGTGCGAAGTCCTCGCATGCGCCAAAATTTAACTCCCTTACGATTTTATCATCGTCGATAAACGGCGATGCCTTCGCCGCATCCTCGTAAAGCTGCGTGGTGGCCTCGTCGCTATCGCCGCCTGCGGTGCCGCCCGTAACCTGCACGTCGTAGCTGACGCCGTAAATTTTAGAAACGCCCTCCACTATATCCATGCATTTGGCCTTCATAAACTCATTCAGCTCCGTGCTTTCGCCGCGCGTCTCGCACGCAAGATAGCCGTTAGGCGCGATGACGTTGCGTCCTTCGCCCGCGCGCAGCACGCCGACGTTAATACGCGTGACGCCGTCTGCGTGCCTCGTGATGCCGTGCATATCAAGCGCCATCTCGGCTGCGGCGAGCAGGGCATTGGCTCCATTTTGCGGCGCGCCCGCTGCGTGAGCGGACTTGCCTTGCAAATTTACGTCAAATTTAGTGGTCGCAAGTAGCTTTTTGGTACCGCAGATGATGCCTCTCATAGTGGTCGCCTGAAAGCCGATATGACCGCCCAGCAGATAATCCACGCCCTTGGTGACGCCCGCAGCCTCCATACCTACGGCGCCTCTGGTACCCTCCTCGGCGGTTTGGAAGATAAATCTAAATTTACCGCTAAAATCGTCTAGGCTCTGCGCGATGAGCTTTGCCAGAGCAAGCCCCATCGTGATATGCCCGTCGTGCCCGCATGCGTGCGTGATGCCGCTGATGTCGGAGCGAAAGCCCTCCTTAAAAGGGCGGTGGTCCGCGTCCGTGCTCTCGGTCACGTCCACGCCGTCTATGTCAAATCTAAAAGCGACCGTCTTGCCC
>NZ_CALHIK010000077.1 GCF_938030785.1 uncultured Campylobacter sp. | reverse complement strand
GCTCTTTGAAAATCTTCGTTCATTTTATACCTTTAAATTTTAATGTGCGGCTCGCTGCGATGCGAGTGCTGTTTCGATTTATCGCCGCGAGCTTTAAATTTAGCCGTTTAGCATAGCGCCGTCACTGCAAATGCTTCATACTCGGCGTCGCCGCAAATGTTTAGCATAGCGCAGTTGCCGCGAATTTTAATTTGATATCATCGCTGCAAATTTACTTTGGCGCCGCCGTTCTCGCAATACGTTTTGAAAGGAGATTTTATGCAAATTTTGTTTAAAATTAATTTAACTTTTTAAATTTAAAAGCGGCGACATGGAATTCGCGCGGCGTCTGAAATTCAAACGCAGCGCAAATTCCGTACGCGGCTCTACTCGATCGGCGCTTTGCTTTGCAAAAATCGCACGAGCGTCTCGTATTCGTCGGGCTGCAACCCCGAGTTTTGTATCATCGTCTCGACCACGCTAGGCCAAACATTGACGTTAAACTCGTCGTATCCGTGCAGCGCGTGACAGCTACCGCAGCGCTCTTTGAATAGATTTTCGCCCGCGTCGTAAATTTTAGCCGCGTCGTCCGTCACTGCGAGCTTTGCGACGTAGCCGTCGATAGTGACGTTTGCCCATTCGTTATCGTAGTCGTCCTTCACGGTCTTTAGCGTCTTTAGGCTCTTTGCGTTTTGCGCTTGCAAATCCTGCTCCAAAATCCCAAGCCTTGCGTAGCTTACGTTGCTTCCCTCGGGTACGAAGCCCGCGTATCGCACCTGCACGTAGTCCTTGCCGTCCTTTAGCACCTCTAGCTTCGCGCCTACGTGCAGCCTGGCGATCTCCTTGCCGCCCGCTTTGTTTAGAAGCGGGGTTTGAGCCGCGACGAAAAGATCCGTCGCGCCCAAATGGCAAGCTGCCGCGAGTAAAAACGCCGCTAGCGCTTTGGATAAAATTTTACCTCGCTTGGACGCGCAAATTTTATCCGTTTCGCATGAAATTTTCTCCGCGCTAAATGATGAAATTTCACTCGCGCCCGGCGATGAAATTTGACCCCGTTCGCTCGCGTAAATTTTAAAATTTTGTCTCATCGCTAGCTCCTTTTGCCGAATTTCGGCTGTGAAAATACTGCAAGCGGCGGAAGCTCGCCTTCAAATTTCTCGATCTGCACCAGCGCGGTGGCTTGGTTGCCGCACGCAAGCTTCGAGCTGGGCTCGTTGGGCACCAGCACGTTTGCGTTGCCGTGTACGCACATATCGCCGCTATCGCTAAAGAGCGGATCCCACCAGCCGCCTTCTTGCATCCGCACGACGCTTTGCTTTACGTTTTCGGTGACGATGAGCCCTGCAAGCGCGGCGCCGCGATCGTTGAAAACCCTAACTACGTCGCCGTTTTTAAGTCCTCTTGCTTCGGCATCTTTTGGGTGCATCCACACGGGCTCGCGACCGTCAATTTCTTCTAAGCTTCGTAGCCAAGTGTTGTTTAGCTGCCCGTGCAGGCGGTATTTCGGATGCGGGGTTATTAAATTTAGCGGATACTTTTGCGTCTTTTGCGCGTTCCCCAGCCACTCCATCGGCTCCATCCATGTGGGATGCGCAGGGCAGTCGTCCAGCGCCGCTTTAGCGATCTTTTTCGAGACGACCTCGATCCTTCCAGACGGCGTTCCGAGGCGATTTATGATAGGATTTTTTCTAAATTCCTCCATCGCTACGTATTCGTAGGCGTGCTTTGGAATTTCAAATTTCACGAAGCCCTTTTTCCAAAACTCCTCAAATTCTGGCATCTTTATCTTCGATGCGTCCGCTTTTTTCTTCGAAGCGTCGTAAAACTGCCTGATCCACTCCATCTCGCTCTTGCCCTCGCTAAACGCCATATACTCCTTCTCGCCGAACTGCTTTAGAATTTCGCAGTAAATTTTATAGTCGTTTTGCGCCTGCTCGTAAGGCTCGGCAATCTTATGCATAGCGATTATAAATTTATTCGTATGCGACTTGGTTATGTCGTCGCGCTCCTGCTCGGTAGTAGCGGGCAGAACGATGTCCGCCATGCGCGCACTCGCCGTCCAGAAGCACTCTTGGACTATGAAGGTGTCGAGCTTTTCAAACGTGCGCGCGAGCAAATTCGTATCAGGGTGGTGCAGATACGGGTTGCCGCCCGCCCAGTAAGCAAGCTTGATGTTAGGGTAGGTTATCTTTTTGCAGTTAAAATCTATCTCCTTGCCGGGATTGTTGATGCAATCGACGATGCGCGAGACGGGGATTGCGATGTTGTCGCGGTTTTTCCACTCGCCCTCGCTGGCAGGCACGATACTCATGCTGCCTAAGCCCGGGAAAGCCGAGGAAGTAGTCGCCGCGCCGCTTGAGAGGCTTAGCGCACTTCCTACCGGAGCTGCGGGGCTAGGGCAGCCGCCGTCGCTGTAATGATAGCCAAAGCCGTATCCACCGCCAGCAAGCCCGATTTGGCCCACGAAAGCGGCAAGCACCGTCGCCATCCAGTGAAACTGCTCGCCGTGATGAGCGCGCTGCGGACCCCAGCCGCACATTATCATAGTGCGCTTGCTGCCTAAAATTTTAGCCAAGCCTTTGATCTCATCCTCGCTCACGCCGCAAATTTTAGACGCCCACGCCGCGTCTTTTTTGAGCCCATCTTCGCTTTCGCCTCTAAGATAGGCTTTAAATTCCTCGGCGCCGTGAGTGTATTTTTTAAGAAATTTCTCATCCGCAAGCCCTTGCGCCATCATCTCATAACATATTGCCATCATCATCGCAACGTCGGTGGTAGGGTTGATCGAAATGTGCTCAGAGCCTAAAAATTTAGCGGTGTTATTATAGACCGGATCGATCGTGATCACCTTTACGCCGCGCTTTTGCATCTGCTCTTTTAGCTTTGCGAAATATAAATAGCTCTCATGATCGGGCACGGCCCATGCGATCTGATTGGTATTGATCGGATCGGCACCCCAGATGAGCACCGCTTCGCTATTTTTTAGGATCGTAGGCCACGCGGTTTGCAAGGCGTTGGCCTCGTCCGTTCCGCTGATGTGCGGAGTTATCGCGCTTATACAGTGGCACGAGTAGTTAAGTTTTCTCGTAGTGTAGCCGCCGATGATATTTAGCATGCGACCGAGCAGGGTTTGCGGGTTATTTACGCTGCCGACGCTGTACCAGCCGTAGCTGCCGCCGTAAATCGAGCTTGCGCCGTAGTCTTTAAGTACGCGCTTTAGCTCGTCCGCTACGAGTTTATACGCTTCATCCCAACCGATCTCGATCCACTCGTCCTTGCCGCGCATGCTTTTGTCGCTCTGCCAGCCTTTTTCTAGATAGCCTTTTCGCACGCATGGTCGCGCGATGCGCGTAGCGTCGTATGTGCGCGCCGCAAGCCCCTGAGTAAGGCTGATCGGGAAAAAATCGAGTTCACTCGCGCTTAAAACGCCTTCAAATTTGCCGTTTCGCCTAAGAGCCCTAACCGCGCCGAAATGCGAGGCGGTGATCGGCGCATCCTCGCTATTCATCAGATCGTCGCTGATAATGCTAGTGGCGTTCGCACTCGCCGCACCTGCCGCACTCGCGGCAACACCTTTTAAAAATTCGCGTCTTTTCATTTTCTCTCCTTTAATGTGAAATGAATGAAAGATTTATGGAATTTTAGCATTAAAATTTAGGTTTTTTCGTGTATCCCAAAGTGCGAGAGAGAAGTTTTATTTTTGTATTTACACAAGCGCTGTTTTGGGAGATAGGCCGGCATGAAATTTCTGAAAATAATTTAGGTGCAGTCGGTTTGCTCGGTCGTTTTTGGTCTTTCGCGTGGCTTAAAAAACAAACAATAGGCTATTGGTGTGCTCAAATTTTATTATTTTCGTCAAAAGGCGCTTGGTTTAATCCAAAATTTATATACACTTCGCTATTATCCTGTTTTCAATTTTCGCGGCCCACTCGTCTAGTGGTTAGGACGCTGGCCTCTCACGCCGGTAACAGGAGTTCGAATCTCCTGTGGGTCACCATTTTCAAACTCCACAATCATCGTATTTCAATCGCATATCGCCTTTAAGAATCATCCGTTTTTCTAAATTTAAAAGTATTTTTTAGCCAATATCTTATTTAATAGAATTTTAAGGCGGAATGTTTGATAATTTGGTTCATTCCATCGTAAAGGATCGCAATGAAAAAGTTATCTTTATCTCTTTGCGCCGTTGCGCTATTTATGTGGGCTCCGTGCAGTGCCTTGCAAATCGACGCAGATGCCGCCAGAATCGATTTTATCTCTTATAAGATGGCTAGTAAGATCAGGGTGCCGGAAAGCGGCGCGCCGGCTACGTTTAAAGACGCGAAATTTAGCTTTGCAAAGACTAGCGGCAGCGTGGCGGAAATCCTGCAGGATGCGAGCGTGGAGTTTGATCTGAGCTCTATCGATACGGGCAAAAACGTCGTGCGCGACAACAACGTAAAGAGTAAATTTTTCGCGCTGCTTACGACGCAGAAGGTCAGCGGTAAGATCGTGTCCGTCACGGGCGATGATACGAGCGGCACTGCGAACGCATCGATAAACTTCAACGGCGCCTCAAAAGAGGTCGCGCTCAAATACGAGATCAAAGGCGACAAGCTCGTTGCGATGGGGCAGATCGATCTGCAAAGCGACTTTGACGCCAAAGAAGCCTTCGATAAATTCGCCGCAGATAAGGTAATCCAGGGGCTTCACGGCAAAAAGACGTGGCCGCAGATAGAGGTGGGGTTCGAAGTGCCGGTGAAATAAATTTTAAAATTCGGCGGCGAATGCAGATCGATACGGTCGGGTTTCGTTTTTGATTAAAATTTCATCGCTGTGCCCGTTTTGTGATCCAGCGCGGCGTAGATAAAGCAGATAAATTAAATTTCGCTGCATAGATTTCTTGGCGAAATTTGGCCCTAAATTCCTTTAAATTTTGGCTAAATTAAGTCTCAAAATTTCGCGGCGTCTATAAATTCTCGTATCTAAATCCTGCGCGCTTTATAAATTTAGTTAGCGCTTGCGGCTAAATTCCGCCGCTACTTATATTTTCAAGATTACTCAGCCTATTCCAGTTTTGTTCGTTTTGTAAATTTCTCATATTCTGTCGCTGCTGCATCTGCTCCAGTTGCTGCTGCGATTGCTGTTGCATCAGGCTTTGCTGCGTGGCGATATACTGCTGCTGCGCTCTTTGTTGAGCTTGCGCGCTATTCGCTCTGAATGAATTAAACGCGTCTTGCGATGCCGCTTGCTCTTGCGCCTTTCGCGCGACTTCGGCGTCGATTTTTTGCCGCTTCGCGCAGCGGTTTGGCTGCTCCTTATTTGGCGAGCTTGCGATGTCGCATCTTTTCGCACCTGTTGCAAACAAAGCCTCCTTGCCGTCCTGCGAGAGCGTCGAGCAGCCGTAAAGCAACACGACTAAAATCAAGGCAGAGAAAAATTTTAACTTCACGGCTACCTCTTAAATTTTATCTTTAATTCCCGACCGACGCTAATCCGCGCCCTTTGCGAGGTCGAATCCGCACTGCGCCACAAGCGCCTTATCGCTTGCGATGCTATCGCCGGTGGTGGTTAGGAAATTGCCCGTAAGCGCCGAGTTGATGCCGCATCCAAGCGCCGTGCGCACGTGCTCGCCCAAATTTCGCCTGCCGCCTGCGAAGCGCAGATACGCGCGCGGCAAGATGAAGCGGTAGATCGCGATCGATTTTAAAATTTCATCGTGCGCCAGCGGCGCAGCGTTTTGCAGCGGAGTGCCTTTGATCGGGGTTAGGATATTGATCGGCACGGAGCTAACGCCCAGCTCTCGCAGCTGCAGCGCCATATCGATGCGATCCTCCATGCTCTCGCCTAGCCCGAAAATCCCGCCGCTACATACGTCAAGCCCCACGGCGCGGCAATTTTCGATAGTTTGAATGCGGTCATCGTAGCTGTGAGTCGTGCAGATCTGCGGATAAAATTTTCGCGAAGTCTCGAGATTGTGATGATAGGTCTGCACGCCGCTAGCTTTAAGCAGCGCCAGAGCGGGCTTTGAAGCGATTCCCAGCGAGGCGCACAGATGCAGCCGCGTTTCGCTTCTCAGCCGCTCATAGATCGCGCAGTATGCCCCTAGATCGGAGCTTTTTTGAGAAATTCCGCGCCCGCTGGCGACGAGCGAGAAGCGGTGCGTCTGTTCGGCTTCGTTCGCAAGCGCGGCGCTTAGCACCTGCTGCTCGCCCAAGATCCCGTAAATTTCGCAGCCCGTGTTAAAATGCGCCGACTGCGCGCAGTATTTGCAGTCCTCGCTACAGCGCCCCGATTTTACGTTTATGATCGTGCAGAGATTGAATTTATCGCCGCAAAAAGCGCGCCTAATCTCATCTGCCGCCGTAAAAAGCGCCCCTAAATCCTCGCATTGCGCCAGCTCTAGCGCCTGCTGCTTTGCAATCTCGCAGCCGCCTATTACGCGATCTTTCAGCGCACAAACATAAGCCTTATCTATCATCATTCATCCTTTTTGATAAAAATGCGTAATTATACAACGCTAAATTTAAAGCAAAGCTCGCGCGTGAAATTTTGGCGCAGGAATTTTTCGCTAAAAATTTACGCGGAATTTCACGCCCTTCGCACACCGATTTTGTGCCGCGATTTTTATGGACGGCTCGTCTGCGTCATCTGTGCGCGATTTATCGTTTTGAAATTTTATTTTAGCTAAAATTGCGACTTTAAATTTAAAGGCAAAAAATGAAATACGACGTTATCGTTGTGGGCGGCGGACACGCGGGTATCGAGGCAAGCTTGGCCGCCGCAAAAATGGGCGCAAATACGCTGTTAATTACGATCTTGGCCGAACAGATCGGCGCTGCGAGCTGTAACCCAGCAATCGGCGGCCTTGCCAAGGGACATCTGGTAAAGGAGATCGATGCGCTGGGCGGTCAGATGGGGCTTGCGGCGGATGCATGCGGGCTGCAGTTTAGAATTTTAAACGAGAGCAAAGGCCCTGCGGTACGCGGTTCGCGCGCTCAGATCGATATGGATGAATACCGTATCTATATGCGAAATTTGCTGCTAAACACGCAGGGGCTGGACGTCAGCCAGGAGATCGCGAGCGAAATTTTAACCTGCGAGCAAGGCGACGGCCCGCGCATTTGCGGGGTTAAGAGCCATCTTGGCAACGTTTATGAGACCGAGCATCTGATAATCACCGCAGGCACCTTTTTAAACGGGCTAATTCACGTAGGCGAAAACAAGCTGCAAGCGGGGCGCGTGGGCGAGCTAGCGAGCGTCGAGTTAGCCGAATCGCTACGAAGCTTGGGGCTGCAAATGGGGCGGCTAAAGACCGGCACCTGCCCAAGGATCGATGCTAAGACGATCGATTTTAGCGTGCTTGAGCGCCAAGACGGCGACGCCGATCCGCGTCCTTTTAGCTTTCGCAGCAAAAATTTTGCGCCGAAGCAGCTTGCTTGCTTCATCGCTTATACGAACGAGCGCACGCATGAGATCATCCGCGAAAATTTCGCCCGCGCGCCGATGTTTACGGGGCAAATTTCAAGCACCGGTCCGCGCTACTGCCCGAGCATCGAGACTAAAATTTATGAATTTCCAAATCGAGACCGCCATCACGTCTTCGTCGAGCCGCAGACGCGCGAGGCCACGGAGTATTACGTAAATGGGCTTTCTACGAGCCTTCCTTACGACGTGCAGATTGCGTTTTTGCGCACGATCAGAGGCTTTGAAAATGCAAAAATCGTCCGCCCGGGCTATGCGATCGAGTACGATTTCATTGATCCTACCGAGCTTAAACACAGCCTCGAGACCAAAAAGATCCGCGGGCTGTTTTTAGCAGGCCAGATCAACGGTACCACCGGCTACGAGGAGGCTGCGGCGCAGGGGCTGATGGCGGGCATCAACGCCGTGCTTGATTTGCGCGGGCGGCAGCCTCTGATTTTGCGTAGGGATGAGGCGTATATCGGCGTTTTGATCGACGATCTGGTTACCAAGGGCACGAACGAGCCCTACCGAATGTTTACTTCGCGTGCGGAATTTCGCCTGCTGCTGCGCGAGGGCAACGCCGTGCTGCGCCTAAGCGAATACGGCCGCGAGATCGGGCTTTTAGACGAGGTGAGCTACGAGAGGGCGAGCAAATTTAAGCTCGATGTGGAAAGCGGAATGGAATTTTTGCTAAAAACGCAGATTACCCCTTCGAAACAGACGCTTAGCCTGTTGCAAAGTATCGGCACAGAGCCAATTTCGCAAAGCTGTAGTTTGCAAAAAATCGTAGCCAAAAGCGGCTTTTCAAAGGCGGGCCTGCTCGCTCTGGCGCCGCATTTTGAGGGCTTTAGCGATGAGGTTTTGGATGAAATTTTAACGCAGTGCAAGTATTATTTTTACATCGCGATGCAGCGCGCCGAGGTCGAGAGGATGAAGGGGTTGCTTGGCGTCGCGATCCCGCCGCAGATCGATTTTAGCAAGATCGGAGGGCTTAGCAACGAGATCGTGCAGAAGCTAAACCGCTTTGCGCCGCCGACGCTTTTTGCCGCGAGCGAGATCAGCGGCGTAACGCCCGCCGCGATCGATATTTTGCATATCTACATCAAACAAAATTTTGGCGATAAGCTTGGGATAAAGCGAGAATAGAATGCTAAAGTATAAAAGGCTTAATAAAGTAATTTTAAAATTTATAGTGAAAAATCTGGACGATATTTTAAAATATGTTTCAGTTTGAACTAAAACTATGTTTTGATAATTACGCCAATAGTAAATTTAGATTCATTGTCAAGAATTGCTCAAAAAATACTTTTTTTACATACGGTATGTCGCCGAAATTCTTTTTTATTCACTTCCTGGTTCAAAATTATTTCTCGAACAGCATAAATTAAAGGACGCGGCCGACAACAACATTCAAGAATTAGGTTTTAGTATTGACACCTCAGGAATAAACAACATATTCATATTAAAAGACGTTATACGAGAAGAAGAAATACCTACTATTTTTGAAGAAATAGTCGAACGATATATAGACGGCATTAAATATCTAAATTGTTTTAAATTTGAGCTACTAAACTACAGATATAAAAGAGAGATCCATTGCTTTTTGCTAAAATTGATAAGAGAAAATCCGCTTAACTTATCTTGAGCTATTTATATTTACAGAGGAGATAAATCCGCCCCGAGTGAGGCGGATTTATCAAGTAGGAGATTATTTTTCGCTAGGCGGATACATCTTCCAGCTGCTATCTACTTTCCAGTCTATCGGGTGGCAAGACATACAAGTATTTAGCTTTTGCGGATGATGCACTGCGTGACATGATTGGCACTGAAGCATTTCATTGTCTCTATTATGGACACCATTATGCGGGTTAGACAAACCATAGTGCGCAGTCTTTTTCCTGATATCGTCTATCTTATGACAGCTGGTGCACTGCTCGTTTGTAAATCCTCTTTGTTTTGTTGGCATCTCAAAATCGCCCATCGCATACATCCTGACCTCGTTTAGTTGCTCACCTATGGTTGGTGTATGGCAGTCGTGGCATGTTACATTTGCGTCGTTATGCTTTTTAGCTAGCATATTTCCCTTTGTAAAAGAGTCATACTCTGGCTGCATGTTGTGACACATGATACAAAATTCAGCTTTGTGGCTAGCTGCTTGTACCTGATGAAACGCTATAAAACCTATGACGGCAGCTATTATTAGCCCTATTATCGTATATTTTCTTCTCTTGCTCATGCTTGTACTCCTTTTGCGTTTGCCGCAGCCTGATAGCCCGCTAAGCGTCCGTAGCATAGGCATGTTCCGTGGCTAGTGCCGGCTAAAACTACCGGATAGTCGCCCAAAAAGCGTCCGCCCATAACATTACCGCAGGCATAAAGTCCCGAAATTTCGTTATAGTCGGTGTCTAGCACATTTGCAGTGCTTGGCTCAACGGTAAAGCCACCCATTACGACCAGGCTCGCACCTACTCCCATTTTGCCGGCATAAAACGGCGCGTGACGTACTGGAAACATCCTCTTTGCGGTCTTACCAAAGTCATCATCGTAACCTTTGTCGCATAGCTCGTTGTAGCGTTTTATAGTTGCTAAAAACTGCGTTTGTGCCTTTTGATTATTAGGGTATAGCATACCGGCAAGTTCTTCTATGCTGTTTGCTTTAAATACATCAGGCATCTCTTCAATATCTTTTACCGATATATACGATGTTTTGCCTATCGCCCACTGGCAGTCAGGTGGAAGCTTTGGATTATCTTCTACACAGTGGTTTACACTGCCGTGTGATACGCCCATGAGGCCGACTTGCTCTGGAAATTTAGAGTCAAATACCTGCCAGCCAAAGCCTCCTGGTTGGCGAGAGAGCGGCTGAGTGACTTGCTGACCGCTTAGATCTTCATTTGTAAAGCGCTCTCCCTTTGCATTTGTTAGTAAAAACGCATCAACGCCAAGCGGTCCGCCAAGCGTGTGAGCGACTGGTGCGTGCGGTCCGTCTTCTAGCTTTGCGCCTATCCATGAGCCAAGTTTGTGTCCGTCTCCCGTGTTTGTCGGATTGTTTTTGTAGTCTCTGTTTGGAAACGGACAGAAGAAATTTGCCACCCACGGCACAAATGTTTTTACCATCTCAGGATCATTCATATAGTCTCCCGTGGCTAAGATTACTGATTTGGCATTTATCTTGATATATGAGCCATCAGACATATTTTGCGCGATCGCTCCTTGCATTTTGCCAGTTGTTTTGTCGCGAAGTAGCTTTTGTGCGCGAGTTTTGAAGATATATTTTGCGCCTTGTTTTATAGACTTTTCATAAACTAGCTCCATCATCGGCTCTTGACTAGGTAAAAAGGACATAACAGTTGGATAGCTTGGGCTGTTTTCCTTACTTGGGTCGTATCCGGCCGGGAGTGGATAGTGCATAAGCATCAAATTTATCTTACTTCTATCAAGCTGCGTATCGGTCTCTTTCATAAAATGCACCGCAGGAGCAAGCTCTATCATCCAGTCAAAGTCCTCGCCGCTGTGATCCGCCCAGTAGTTCCAAACGCGCTGATCGGCACGGTATCCCATCTGTTTTAAGTGCTCATTTATAGCCGCATTCTTATCATACGTGATGCCAAGCTCTCTTTGAAATTTATTGCCTAGAGTACCGTACTGACCGCTTCTAACTTGAAAGCGACCGGCTTTTTCTAGGACGATAACCCTTGCGCCTTTTTCGCTAGCAGCGCGCGCAGCGTGAAGCCCTGAAACGCCAGCACCGATGATAAGCACGTCGGTTTCAAGCGTCTCTTTTATATCTTTGTCTGAAATTTCAGGCTCAACACCTAGCCATTTTGGCACTTCAGGGGCTTTTGCAACTTCCTTTTTTGGATGGATGAGGTGATTGTTCGGGTTATCACAGCCTGTTAGCAGCGCTGATCCTGCTGCAACTGAGCCAAGTGTGAGTGCGCCACTACGTTTTAAAAACGAGCGGCGTGATAGTTCATTTTTTTCTACCATTTTATACTCCTTGTTTCAAGTTTTATTTTAATATGTCAAAGTCGTAAGAGGCTCTTAGCCAAAGCTCTTCATCCGTCGTTTTGCCGTCAGAGTCACCGTTTGTATATTTTAGCTTTCTATCCATAGTTTCGTAGATAGCAGATAGCTTTAAGCCTTTTACTGCAGGAACTTTATAGCTAACTTGCACGTCCCAGCCCTCTACATCTATCCTAGTTCCTGGCGCTTGACCGTGCAAGCCGCCTGACCTAACGTTGCTGCCGTTATGCTGCTTGCCATACCAGTAGTCAGCGTCCACTCTAAGACCGTCGACGCCTACGTTGCTAAAGTCGTAGCCTGCGCTAAATTTATGTAAATTCATACCAGCAAAATTCATAAATAAAAACGGACCGTAGATCGGAGTAGCCGTAAATGACCCAACGTCGTTACCTATACCTTGAAGCGCCATTTGGTTTTTGCTAACGGTTGAATATGCATATCTAAGATCAAAGCCGTAAGCGTTATAAAGCCCTATCATGCCTGCGTAGTAGTTGCCGTTAAAGTCGAAATTCTCTTTTAAAGTACCGTTTGTTCTTGAGCCTTTATACATAAAGTCTATGCCAACGATCGCGTTTTCAAAAAGCGTAGGCGTTTTGTAGCCAGCAGCTGCGAAGTAGAAATTTATATCGCCTTTTGAGTTGGCCGCGTCATCGTATTCAAGACCAGATACGTTTGCGTAACCCGCCGTGAGTGAGACGCCGGGAAGGCCGCTATATGTCACAAATGAGTTAAAGATATTGTCAAATTTATAAGCATAAGGCCCAAAGCCGCCGATAACAACTCTGTCTTTAAATCTTGGCGCACCATGATCGCCGCCCGTTACCGCGCTTGATCTACCTGCAAATTTCCAAAAGTCAGCTAGGCCGATAACGGTATTTATACTATCAAGCTTTATCCTAGCGCTCACGCCCTCAAATGCCTCTTTGTAGCCCACGTCCGTGTTTGTTGCCACAAGCGGCGGCACTAGGCCTGTGTATTTTGAGTTGTAGTACTGGCGACCTAGTTTAAAGTCGATATAGTCATTTTCATATCCTAAGTAGGCCTCTGAAAGTGCTACACCTTCGCTATTCCAGTCATAGGCAAAATACTCTTTTGCAGCCTTTGACGGACCGAAATTTACTAAGCCCTGAGCCGTAAGACCAAGCCTAAAGCCATAGTAAGAGCCGGTTAAAAACCTAAGCTCAGCACCTAAACCACCGATGTGCTCACGAATTTTATTTGTTCTGCTGGCTGGCGGGAAGTACTCGGTCGAGTCCATATCGTAGTATGAAAATACTGTCGCACCCATAGTGCTTGTTTGTAAAGCCTCCGCCAAGCTCTCACTCGCACTTGTACAGGTCGCCATAGCCATAAGCGCAGCCAAACTAAGAGCAAATTTACTCTTGCTTGTAGTTAAAAAAGATGTTTTCACTCTAAACTTCTTAAATTTCTTTTTTAGGCATTTAACAATGCCTCCTTTTTAAGCTTGGCTTATCGCATCATCATCTACGATCATGCCACGCTATGTAAAATTTGTCTTTTTAGTTTTGCCATTTGGTGATATGTCTAGAATAACCACGCCCTTTTAAAACACAAAACCACCATGTTTTATGGCATCCCCCTTGGATCAATGAGCACAATTATAACATGTAGGCCTATCAAAAACGGTAAGATTTTGGTAACATTAACTAAAAAATATTTTTTAGTTTTAAATTTTAAATTTGATATAATCTCTACTATGATAGAAATTTTACTTATAGAAGACGATCTTGAACTGGCCGAGCTTTTAAAATTTGCATTGGCAAAAAGTGAGATTGGCGTAACCATAGTCACAAATCCGGTTGAAGGACTTAAAATTCTAGACGCAAAAAATACTTTTGACGCATTGGTGCTTGATCTTGGTTTGCCAGATATGGACGGCCTTGACGTGTGCAAGCATGTTAGGCAAGGCTATCCATCGTTACCTATCATCATATCGTCGGCCCGCAGTGAAACGCTAGATAAGATAAAGGGCTTTGAGCTTGGGGCGGATGACTATATGGCAAAGCCGTATGAGCCTATAGAGCTTGCATTTAGGCTAAGAGCGATACTCCGTCGAGGGATACAAACTAGCAACGACTCCAAAACCTTTTGCGTCGATAAACAAAGGCGTATCGTCATAAAAAACAAAGAGGAGATAGCGCTAACGAAAGCGGAATTTGACATCTTTATCTACCTTTATGAAAAAGAGGGGATGGTTATACCAAGAGAGGATATTTTGATAAATTTGGGTCAGGCGAAATTTCAAAGCGGACTAAAAAGCATCGATGTCGCCATAGGGCGCTTGCGTCAAAAAATAGGAGACGATCCTAAAAATCCGCGATTCATTCACCCCGTGCGCGGTATAGGGTATAAATTTATCAATGCGTAATATAACCATAATCAAACTAATATCATTTTTCTTTTTTGCCGCGTTAGTTATAGTAAATTTAGCATTTTTCATCGAATCAAAAAGGCAAATAAGAGATGCGGAGTATTTTACCTACCAGCGCTTTATGCTAGGCATGCGCATACGCGGACAAGAAGACGGCAATATAACCAAGCAGCTAGCGCAAATCGGACTTAAAAATAGTGATCTCGATCCAAATGAGATCAGGCAAAATGGTGAGAAAATTTTTAGCGATTCGTATGCCGATATGATAAGATACAACAAAAAGCTCTACTTTGTACCTAGATTTTCTTCCATAGATCCTAAGATGTTTTCACGTATTATGGACGCAGCCGGGCTTAATATATCAATCAAAGATGACATTGCAAAAAACGATCTGCCTTTAGAAAATTTAGAAGAAATTTCTTCGCATAACATTTGGATACTTTGGCTTATAGTAAATATCGTAATGGCCGCATTTTTCATAGTCGTCTTAAAAAAATTGCTGAGACTCAGAAATTTAAAAAATATGATAAGAAGAGCAGGAGAAGAAGATAAATTTAGACTGATAAAAGTAGAAGCAAATGATGAAATAGGCCAAATCGCTAGCGAATTTAATACGACGATGCAAAAAATAGATGCGATAAAACAGGCTAGAGCGCTATTTTTACGTAACATCTTGCACGAATTTCGCAACCCGATAATGAAAGGGCGGATCATGGCGGATATGATAGCCGAAATCTTACAAGACGATAAATTTAAAAGTAGATTAAAACAAATTTTTATAAGGCTA
Source organism: uncultured Campylobacter sp. (assembly GCF_938030785.1). Lineage (GTDB taxonomy): Bacteria > Campylobacterota > Campylobacteria > Campylobacterales > Campylobacteraceae > Campylobacter_B. Next base: position 4,409 of record NZ_CALHIK010000077.1, on the reverse strand, counting down.
GAAATGATACTTGGCGAGGTTGTCAAGGTCGAAAAACTAGTATCTAATCAATGGGAGCTTAAGAAAAATAAGCACCGAGTTATAGACATCGTCGATCACTCGGTAGATATGCTTTTATTAAAAGACACGAGCCGCATAGAAGTGCGAGCGGATGCGGAAATAAGTGCGGTTGAGGTTGATTTTGAGCTTTATGCAACCGGAATTAAAAATTTGATCGATAACGCCTTAAAATACTCTAGCGAAAAGGTTGTTGTAAGCATAGATAAAAATGCTCTATGTATAAGTAGCGTAGGCGATGAGCTTGATCCGGAAAGACTTGATTTTAATAGAACTTTTAATAGAAAATTTGAGACGTCAAATTCAGGACTTGGCCTTGGACTTTATATAGCAAATCAAATTTTTATAAAACACGGCCACACCTTAAAATACAAGTACGAAGACGGTAAAAATATTTTTCTAATATGTTTCATAAACACTTGATCTAAAAATAACTTGTTTATTAATACTTATAAATTATTTTAAGCTCGTTATTTGCGCTGATTAATTCATTTATAAAGCCTAACAAATCTGTTATTAATAGTACAATGGCGCCTCTGTGATATCCGCCATATTTTTTTGGTTTACGATAATTCCGAGATTTTTTAGATATTTAGTCACTCCGCAGAAGCCACAATAAGGTAGCTGAAGAAGAATTCACACACGCACGCTAAAATTTAACGGCTCTTTCGTCGTGTAGAAAAGATAAAATTTTAGTAGAGTACGGTATGGGGGCGTCTAAATTTAAACGTGATCGTTTTGGTTGATGCGCGGCGTTAAATTTTATACGGCTTGTTAAGACTGTGGCGATGAGTAATTTTAAAATTTTGATTTTGGCGTGGGTAAAATTTAACGACAGCGCGTTCTGTCGTCGAGGTATAATGTATGGGTATCTGGCGGTATATCGACGTAGTGGAGATTGGCAAGTGTTACATATAAACGAAGCGAATTAAAATAAGAATGCGGATGAAATTAGCGCCGCGTGATACATATAAATAGCAGCATGCCCCGTAAACGATGTGATTCGCGATAAAATTTTGCGTAAATTAAGGCGAAATTTAGCCGACGAAATGAGAACGGATTTAAAATTTAACCGTTTTTTCAAGCGAATTTTGCCACAATTGCGCTCAAATTTTGTTGGGGCGAAAGATGAAAAAATATACCAAACAAATCCTTGCGATGCTCGCGCTAAATGCGATCTACAGCGGCTCAGGGATCTTAATTTTAAGCTTTATCAATAAATATCTACTTGACGGCGCCGAAAGAGGCGGCAGGATCATCGCGCTATTTTTCGCGCTCTTGGCGCTATTTTTGCTACTTTCGGTGCTAAGCCGCATCATGCTTTGCAAGATGGAAAACGACTTCGTATTCGATCTGCGCACCAAGATCATCAAGCAGATCATCGATACGAGGTTCGAGCACATCGAGGCTGCGTCGAAGGCGAACCTGCTTGCGTCCCTTTCTAGCGATATTTCGCGCCTAACCGAAGGCTTTATGCGCATCTCCGAGCTGATCCAGGGCGCGATGATCGTGCTGTTTTGCGGCATCTACGTGCTATATATCGCGCCTATGATGTTTGCGTTTTTATTCGTCTGGATCGGCGCGCTGATGATATTCAACCGTTTTTTGATGAAAAAGGTCATGCAAAATTACGATCTGTACCGCCAAAACGAGGACGTTTTGTATAAAAACTACGCCGCGGCGATCGAGGGGCACAAGGAGCTGTCGCTAAGCCTAGCCAAAGCAAAGAGCCTATACGAAAACGATTTTTTGCCCAACGCGCAAAATTTACGCCAAAGCTCGCTGCGAGCCGAGGTTTACGGCGCGTTTGCGAGTAATTTTATGAACGTAATGATGCTAGGCGCCGTAGGCTTTGTGCTTTATTTTGGGCTCAGCGGCGGCAAAGCGGAGCTTGCAAACGCCGTAACGATCGCGCTTACGGTGCTTTTTTTGCGCGCGCCTTTGATGATGCTCATATTCTCGCTTCCTAGCGTGCTGCGCGCCAAGATCGCCTACGCAAAGATAAATGAGCTAAACTTAGACCCGTTCGTGCAGGGCTTCGAGCTTGTGCAAATGCAGCCATGGCGCAGCTTGGAGCTTAAAGACGTGGGCTTTTCGTATCCGGGCGGGAAATTCGGCATCAAAGGGGTAAGCTTGCAGCTAAATGCGGGCGAGACAGTGTTTTTAATCGGCGAAAACGGCAGCGGAAAATCGACGCTTTTTATGATCTTAGCGGGTCTTTATACGCCGCAAATGGGCGAAATTTTAGCCGACGGCGCGGCCCTTAAACCCTCCGATCTGCGCGCCTACAGCAATAACATAAGCGCGGTTTTCAGCGATTTTTATCTCTTCGACTACGCTACGGGCGATGCGGAGATCGCGCGCGAGTGGCTGGCGCTTACGCATCTGCAGGATAAGGTTGAGCTAAAGGGGGCTAAATTTAGCACCACGAGCCTATCTAGCGGGCAGCGCAAGCGTTTGGCGCTCGTAAGCGTGCTGATGGACGGGCGAAAATTTTTGATGCTCGATGAATTTGCGGCCGATCTCGATCCGCAGTTTCGCACGGAGTTTTACGAGCGGATTTTGCCCGAGCTGAAATCGCGCGGATACACGATATTTGCGATCTCGCACGATGATAAATACTTCGGCGCCGCAGATAAAATTTATAAGATGCAAGGCGGCGAAATTTCGCGGATCAAATAAAATTCCACCGCCGCGGGTTCTGTCGTCTAAAACGCAGCGCCTCGCAACTCGCGTCATGTTTTAAGCTGCGCCTGCCGATCCTGCTTTAAATTTGATCAAGGCCCTTGAAATTCCGCCGCGCGCGGCTTGCCGAGAATGTTTTTTGCGTTCACGCTCGCTAGAAATTAATCCAAATTTTTAAACGCAAATTTAAGAATTTCAACTATAATGCGCGCCACAACTTAATCGTAAAGGATGAAAAATGAGAAAAGTTTTAATCGCATGCGCTGCATTGGCGGCGTTTAGTTCGGCAGCGTTTGCCGCAGACGGCGCAACACTATATAAAAAATGCGTGGCCTGTCACGGAGCCAACGCCGAGAAGCCTTATCTTGGCGGCAAAGTACCTGCGCTAAACACCCTAAGCAAGGAAGAGATCGTAGCTAGCCTAAAGGGTTACAAAGACGGCACCTTGGGTGACGGCAAGGGAAAATTCGGCATGATGGGCGTTATGAAGGGGCAAGTCGCTTCACTTAACGACGAATCGATCGAAGCGCTAGCCGATTTCATAGTCTCTAAAAAATAATTTCAAACTTCATTCGGCGGGCTTCGCGCTCGCCGAGCTCGCTTAACTTTAAATTTTAAAATTCTACGCTAATATCACGTAAAAATTCCAAAGGCTCATAATGTTTAACGGACTGATCAGAGAGATCGCGCAGGTTGCGAGCTTTAGCGGCGATTCGCTGCGACTGCGCGCGAGATACCGCCCCGCGCTCGGCGATAGCGTCGCGGTAAACGGCGCGTGCCTGAGCGTGACGCGGCTTTTTGCGGACGGATTTGCGGTACAGCTTTCTAGCGAAACGGCGCGCATCATCGCCGCACAAAACCTGCGCGGCTCTGTGCATATCGAGCCTGCGATGCGGCTAGGCGAGCGCATAGACGGGCATTTGATCCAAGGGCATATCGATGCCGTAGGCGAAATTTATAAAATTTCAAAGCTTGCAAGCGGCGTCGATTTTTGTATCCGCGCACCGCTGCATATAGCGCCGCTGCTAGCGCCGAAGGGCTCGGTGGCGATCGACGGCGTGAGCCTAACGATAAACGAAGTGCTTGAAGGCAGCGGAAATTTTATTCACAAAGACCGCAAAGGCCCGCACGGTTCAAATTTTAGCGACGAAGGCTCGCACGGGCAAAATTTTAACAGCTCAAATTTCGTTCGCGATCCAAACTCCTTGGGCGCAAATCTAAAGAGCGAAGCGCAATGCTGCGCCATTCGCCTTACGATCATCCCACTCACGCTTAAGGATACACTCTTTGGAACCTACAAAATCGGACGCCGCGTAAATATCGAAACTGATCTGCTTGCGCGATACGTCGCGGCACAGCTGGGATTTGCCGGCGGACAGCTCGTCGGTCGCGGCACTGTTGCGGCGCGCGATGAGAGCGCCGAGGGCGAAAAAGAGGGGCTTTCGTGGGACGCGATAGATAAAATTTTGAGCCTGTATTAGGCGCCAAGTAACTTGCGATGGCTAAAATCGAAATTTGCAGAGAAAATCTTGAGCTTGTATTGGACGGGCACGGCGTGCTAGCTGGCTTTAGCACGCGCGAAGGAGGCGTAAGCGTCGGAGCTTACGCGAGCCTAAATTTAGGGGATCACGTAGGCGACGATCCGCAAAACGTCGCGCAAAACCGCG
>NZ_CALHIK010000076.1 GCF_938030785.1 uncultured Campylobacter sp. | reverse complement strand
CCGCTATGATAAAAAACGCTCTGTACCCTAAAAGAGAGCTTCCCAAGAGCGAAACAACTATTTTTTGAAAATTTCTTTTTTCATAATGGGTCATTTTTTATCTCTTCTATTATTTCTATTATTGCCGTGATGTCGCCCATTAGAGCTTTGTAGCGGTTTTTGCGGCTTTGAATACACAACCATACCAGAGTATGGACTTAAGCGCTCATTGTAACTTTTAGCTCCTGAGAATTCGTTATTCTCTTGCCGATTATTTTTTACTTTGAAATACTCAGAATCCTTATTGTCTAGTTGCTGATATTGTAAAATTTTGGTAGGCTTATACTTCACGCTTGCCATCGCGCAAAGCTCCTTTAGTTGTTCTTTATTAAGCCAATTTGGTACAAATTCATTCATTTGCTTTTCAAATTCTTTTAGATACTCTTCTTGATTACAATCCAACACTTTTGGCGTAAGCTTTATATCAATTTTGCCGTAACCGTAAGGCTTTGCAAAGCCGATATTGTGCATAAATTGATCGCTTCTGCCGTGAAAAGTTATTGCACTTAACAGCGCTCCGATTTCGACCTTCTTAAGATTATGAAATACAATTTTGCCCTTGAAAACGCTATTCGCAGGAAGTGGTTTAAATTCGACAATCATATCTTTATTGCCGTTTCCAATACTTAATTTTTCTACGCCTTCATGCAAAGGATATCGTTTATAGCCTCTTATCCTGGCGGTTGCGTCCATAAGTGTTATATATTTACTGCCGTTTTGTTCTAAGTAGTTTGGATAATAGCTAGGATTTGGTGTGCCAAATATACCTCTATCGGTATTTTGTCCCTCAAATCTCTCGATTGTTGATTTAAAGTGTGAAAAATATACACGACCCTTTAAAGCCCTATTGCCTCTAACAGTTCCAAAAATCGTCTCGGCAAGGTCAAATTTCGCATCATCGCTCGCCTGCTTTGCCGCTTCGAAAATAGTTTTTTTGTAAGCGAGCTTGAAAAGCTGCGTTAAGCCGATAGCCATTTTATCCTTGTTATAAAAAACTGGTACCGGCATACCTTTGTTAAACTGCTTTTCCCAGAATTGACCATCTATTGATCCTTCATCATCAAAATAAACTTTTTTAAAATTCTCAAAAACACTCTTATCTAACTGGATCTTTTTACCATTTTTTGCAAAAACAAATTCATGTTTTTTATTTCCCATATCTCCAGTAAAAACTAAAATACCACTTCTTCCTTGCTTATCGAATTTGGCTCGTTTAATGGTTATATCTTGCCCTGATCTATTTTTTGATTTCTCATTATAAGGAGTAAAATTTATCTCTTTTAATAAGCCGAATTTTATATATTTTTCCTTGGCGGTTTCTAGTTTTTTTATATCTTTATAATTTGCGTCGCTATGTAATTTTATTGTTCGAATATCTATACATTCTTCTATTATATAACTACTACCATTTTTAACTAAAAAACCGCAACCGTCAGCCTGCCCGACTAAATTTTTTCTATCTGTCATATCCCTAACGCTAAGATACTTTTTATGTTTTCCTTCGTCTATGCGAATTTTACTAAAGCTCATTATCTCAAGCACGTTTCTTATCATGCCTTTTATGCTAGTTGCCGGGATGTAATACTCTTTACCGCCGTTTTCATTTATAGAGTGACAAAATTCGCTAGGGTTTTTGCTGTCTTTTATAAAAATAGGACTCTTGGTCGTTATCTCAAGCTCGATAACTCCGCTCTCGCCGTCTTCAAACGGCACGTCGTGGATATTTTTAAGAGCGTCCTCGCTAGCCCAAGACGGGTAGAAAATTTTATCGTTTAGTGGCACAAAATTATATGGAGCGGTTATCATTTTTTATCCTTTTCATCTTTTACAAAGCCTGCAAATACTGTTTTTTGTAGTTTTAATACTGGTAAATTTTTGCAAAATTCGTCATTTTCCTCTTCCCAAATTTGAGCTATTTTTATTTTGATATCCTTAAATTTGGCAGAAAAATCGGGTTTAAATTTAGAATAAAATTCCTGCACGTCAGGATTTTTCTCGGGATCTAAATTTACGCCCCCTAACTCCGTCTCATCAACAAACCAACCATCGTTTATCTGGCGGATGGAAACGCTTTTTTTAGAATTTACATTAAAAAAATGTGCTTCATAGATTAGCTCGTCTTCGCCTAGACTAGGAGTTCGCTCGCCCGCTAAAAACAGGTACTTCTCGTCGATTTTTTTGCCCATTAGCTGAATGTAGCCCTCGCAATCCCTTAAATTCTCATTTACATATTTTAAAATTTCGTCTTTATTTTTTCTCATCTGTTAGCTCCAGTCTTTTACCATTTTTCACGACTTCGCCTTTAAAAAATCCATACCCTTTGGTAGTTGCTCCGCCAAGCGGCAAATGTCCCTTAACCACATCGTTTAAAGTTATTTCAAACGCCATTAGCGAATCTTTCGATACATTATTTTTAAGCAAAATTTCTATTATAAATTCGTCTCTTTTTGCGACCACTTTTTCTTGAAACAAAGCGCTATCGATTGCTCCGCCCGTGAAGCGGTCGATGCTAACGTGTTCGAAAACCTTCGTATCTTTTGCTTCGTCGTAATCCCAAAAGCAATCGCTGATTAAAATTTTGCCTTTGGCGCCTTTATCATTTTTATTCTTTTCATAGCCAAAAATTTCCCTTACGGCTTCGTTTTCGCTGCCGACCTTGGTTTTTTCGCCGAATTGTTTATTAATTTTATTAAAATGAAACGCCGTTCGGTGCGATAATGCGCCTTTTACCGAGCTTGCCGGGATTAGAATTTTACGCTTACTAAGGCGCTCCTTTTTATAGTCGATCGCACTCTCAAGCACGGATGTTTGATCCGCGTCCTTGTCGCCGAATCCGCTTCCAAACATAAAGAAATCATCGGGCAAAATTTTAAGTTCGTATCTGATATGTCTTTTCAAATTACTGTCCGCTGCGCTATCGGGCATAAATTTTACAAACTCATCGGAGCTAAAATTTAAACTGCTAGAGTATCTGTCCGGCTCAAACTCACCCCATTTTATCTCTAAAATTCCAAGTGAGCCGAAACCTTTCGAGCTTCCGCCGCCAAGCCTTAGCGTAGGATCGCAAAGCAGATTTAAAATTTTCTTAAATTTATCTTCGCTTCCGTCAAACTCAAGCGAAAATTTAAATCTTGTACCTTTAAATACGACTTCTTCGTCAAATTTCCCCGCGTCTTTTGCCGTACCGTTTGCGCCTATGGCAACGTGATCTCTAATCGGCAAAATATCAAAATAGCGCAAAAACTCGCTCTTTTGCAAAAGCAACTCTTCGCAAACCTTGTTATTCTTATCGACGAGCAACAGAGCGTTTGAGATAATTAGTCTTGAGCCGAGTAAATCTTCGTCTTCTTGTTTATTTTCGTCTTTGCTTTCCTTTCCATTTCCGCCCCGACCCTTTTCCTCGCGCTTGGTTCCAAAAATTTTATTCGCGGCATCCTTGTCGGCATTATCTTCAAACGCCCTGCGCAAAATCCCTGCAACCTAAGTGCCTAAGATCATCGGCAAGCCGTTCCAATCTCTTTGCACCGGTGCATCCAAAAATAGATCATTTTTGCCGTCGCCAACTTTTAACGGAGTTTTGGCTTCTATGATGACGTGCACTAAAAATCTTTTCATTGCTTTTCTCCTGTGATTTTTGGCATTTGCATAGATAAGAACAAGGTAAATTTAAGCGGATCTCTACTTTTTGCAATAGCCTCCAAAAGCTGCTCTTTTTCATCGTTCCATCTTTCGGACATAACGCCTTTTGATATAAAATCATCAACTTCTTGGCAAATATTTTGATCCGTTTTGGTTTTGCAAAGCGCCCTTATCGCACCCCACTGTGAGTTTGAAATTTTGTTGAATTTATTTTTATGATCTCCTATAAATTTAGCTACCTCTTCGGCTGTTTCAAGAATTTGCTTCTTGGCAGTTTCCTTTTGCTGTAAAAATTTAGCCAGATCGCTTTGTATCGGCAAACTTGTGTGCGCCTGCTTCTCCTCTTCTTTCTCTTGAAATTTTATCGGCCGCTCTTGCACATCGCCACCATTTAAAAACCACGGGTTTATCAGCACTTCGCCAAAGCCTTCGCTCAGATACGCTCCGACACCGTTTTTTAGCTCGGCTACTTGCTCGCCCGTTAGCTCTTTTAGCGCAATCACGCTACCTTTATTTATGCAGGCTCGCTCATAATCTCTTGTGGCGCGAGCTCCGTTATAAGGGGTAAAATTTGAAATTCTAATCTGCGTCTTTTCGTAATCGACATTATTTGCGTCTAAATTTGGCAAAATGTATTTTACGTCGTAGCTCGGATTGCCGTTTTCGTCAATAAGCGCGAGGCGGGATTTAGCATAAACGAAAGTATATTTCTCCGGCGGCGTAAAGGTTTGAATTTTATCCGTATTTTCGCCGATAAATTTAATCTCTACCGCTCCATACTCCGCACTCTTCGATTTACCGAGTCTAGTTGAATGCTCCAATATTTCTTTTGCGCGGTTTATGTCGTCTTCGCTCACGCTAGGCTCAAATTTAACGCTAAATCGCCATTTCATTCCGGCTCTAAACGCCTCATAGCCGTACATTTGGCTATCCTTAGAGCGTCTTTTGCTTTTATCGTATGCGCTCTTTTGGGAAAAATCCAGATCCATGCTAAGCTGTTCGTTTCCTTCATTTATATAGCCGTTTCTCATTTGTTTTAGCTGGATAAAATCCTCAAATTTATCTCTATCACTAGCGTTATATTTGCAAAGTAAATGATGGTTATAAATTTTGCTACCATCAAGCTTCTCGTGAAAATACGAAAGCGGGATCTTAAAAAATTCTTTGCCATCTTTGATCGGCGAAGCGTCGCAAAATTTTACCGCACCGCTATGAAAGATTTTAAAAGGATCGCTAAATTCGCCGTATCTGCTAGCCGCCATACCCAAAAATGCGCTTCCCGGGATAAAATCAAGCGAGCTCATCTTGCCCTGCGTATTGGAGCTCGCCTGCAAGATAATAGGACTTTTGAAAGTTATCTCAAATTTAAGCTCTCTCATCATAGCTCCTTAACTTTAAATTCACATCTACCGAGACCTCGGTTGCGATTTAGCCCCATCCGCTTTACCGACTTAAGGGCACGGACTAAATTTTGGGCAAATTTATCATCTATATTTTCTATCCTTCCGATCAAAGTTATAGGCAGAACAACCTCTATATCTCTTAGAGATTTATCTGCCGCTATTCCGTTTTCATCGATCTTGGTAGCCGAAATGATTTCAAAAAGATTACTCTCTAATTCATTCGACGTTATTTCGGCAGCTATTTTTTCATCTATGATCGCACTACTAAAATAGCACTGTGCCTGCGTCGTATCGTCGTTATTTTCTTGCCCTACTTTACTGCCTCGAGAACCAAAGCACTTATCTATATCGCCCCGATCCCAAAACATCTCCGCCGCCTCGCGGACAAGTCCTTTTATGGTTTTGCCCGGCACATATGGAAGGCCTGCGGAGTCTTTTACCGCGTAGCTGTCAAGCGCCGCTCCGCCGCTAAGACCGCTGCTGACGTGCCAGTAGTCGAAAAATTTAAGCTCGTAATTTATCGTCATTTTTGCCCTCCGCTTTTTTATCTTCCGTACCCGAAGTAACGGACAGAAATTGCAATACGTCGTAAATCAGCGTTTTTTGCGCCCCGTCCTTTTCTAAAATCAAATTTCCGCACGATAACTCGCTGTAAAGAGCCTTCAGGGCCTTATCAAATTCGCCCCTATTTTCTAACATCTCATTTATTCTATCTAGCATAACTTTGGCTAATCTATCGTTTACGCCAAGTTCCTTTATCCACTCTCGCAGTTTGCCTTTGGGGCTGTTTTCGCCGCGATACATTTCGGTTAAATTTATAAAATTTTCTACCTTTGGCTCGTTTTCCGACTTGGTCGTATCGCCCAGATAATAAGGCCCGAAATCGTATCTGATTTCGCTAGCGTCTTCGCCATCGATCGCGCGCCCTTCTTTTTCGCCCCCGATCGTCAGTTCATCTTTTATAAATTTATCCCAGCTTTGGAAATTCGAGCTTTGGACGTTATGAAACATTAAGCAGCTTGGCGCTATGTCTTTTTCGGCATCATTTACGTAGCGATCTTTGCTGTGCTTTTTTGCGGCACCGCAAAGCTCCTCAGCTAGACCTGCCGCATAATGAAACGGGAATTTTTCGTTACAATAGGCAATCCCCGCGCACATCGTGAGTTTTTTCTCTATATCGCGCTTTTTATTGTCCGTTTCCTTCTCAAATTCCTCTATGAAATTTTTAGTAAATTCTAACGCTATGTCCGCATCGCAAACCGCCGTCATATCGTCGCCGCTTAAGATCAACTCTTTTATCCTCAGGTCAACTTTGCCAAGAGCGTCTTTTGTTTTTTCTTTGGCATTAACAAACGCAGCCTTTGTCGCCTCATCAAGCGCCTGCGAAAAATGAGCGATTACGCATTGGCTTTTGTTAAAATTTGATTAAATTGCACCGGTCCTCATAATCGAGCGCGGTAGCATGATATTACAACGATAGATATTTTCAAAATTTTATT
>NZ_CALHIK010000075.1 GCF_938030785.1 uncultured Campylobacter sp. | reverse complement strand
AAAGCTAAACGGCGTAAAGGGCGCAAAGCTTGAAATTTCAACGGGTAACGGCGCGGTAATAAATTTGTATTTAAGCGACGACTCCAAAAGCTACGGCGGCATGGGTAAAATTTATGCCGCAATCGCAGTGGTTTTGGCGGCGATCATTTTGTTTTATCTTTTGGCAAGGCGCAGAGGGCGATAGGTGCGAAATCTATTTCGCGACCTCTGCTTTTGTCTGTGCACACAGGGGCGCATAATGCCATCCAGCGTGAAATTTAATGCAGAGCTCGGCTTTTAAATTTCGACCCCGTTTATCTCATCCGCAAGCTTTAAAATTTTATCCCGCACTGCCTCAGGAGCGTAGATATCTATCCACTCTATCCCGCCCCCAGCACTTAAAAAAGCACGGTGATCCGCCCCTCGCTCATCGCGCGCTTGGCAAGCTTGGTCGCTGCTGGGCTGTTGCCCATGTTTGGCGTTTCGTCTATGCTTATCTCGGCGCAGCGGCGCAAAATAGGCGCTAGATCAAACTCGCCATCAAGCAAAACAACGACCGAGCCGCGCCTAAAACTGCAAGCGTTCCAAAAAATCTCGGCGCCATTTACGCATTCGCGCGCTAGATCGAGGCGAAATTTACCCCGCTCGCGCACGAGAAAGTCGAAGCTCGCCAAAACAAGCGGCTCGTGCACGACGCTGATGAGCTCGCCCGCCCTGTTTATGCTTTGTGTCTCATGGCTAAGCCCTCGATAAACATATGCCTCCAGCGCGCCCGCAAGCAGGGGCGCCACCACCTCGTCGTGCGCGCTCGTGTGATCGCCCTCTCTGGCGCGCCCTGCGATCTTTACGAAAAATGGCTTGAAATAATCCATAAACGCTCCTTAAGCTTAAATTTCATCCAAAACGCGCTAAACGCCTTGCCGTACTTTCGGGCAAAAAGGCTTACCGGCTTTACTAGTTAGCCAAACCGCATCAAAAAGATCGCTTGGTAGCCTCTCGCTCTCTAGCCGAAAACCTTTCTTAAATGCGCTTCGTAATCCCTCGTAAAACGCTCGATGTCGGGATTTTTAATGACGTCGTTGCACACAAATGTAGGCAGCCTTTTCGTGCCTAAAAACTCGTTGGCTTTATGAAAATGCAAATAAACGCCGTCCACGCCCACGCCCTCGAAAAAATCCTCGGGCTTGTCAAATGCCTGAAGCGGCGCATTCCACGTAACGCTTAGCATGTGCGATTTGCCCTTTATCAGCCCGCCGGTGCCGTATCCGTCGTTTGGATTTGTTCTATGGCGACCGTCGTTTGCCACTATCTTGCCCATACCGCACATGAAGACCTCGTCGATATATTTTTTAACAACCCAAGGCTCGCCCATCCACCACGCGGGCATCTGCCAGATCACGGCATCCATCCATAGAAATTTCTCCACCTCGCCCTCTAAGTCTTAGCCCTCATGTATCGTAGTTTCGCGCGTTTCGTGTCCTAGGGCTTCCAGCGTATTTTTGGCTAGCTCGTGCAAGGTTTTGCTTAGCTTGCCGCCTTTGCCGTTAAACGGTGCTCCGCCGTTAATCAGTAATATTTTCATTTTGATCCTTTTGATTAAATTTATCCGTTAGCGGCTTACCGCACCTAAATTTAAATTCTGCCTTGCGCCTTATATGCGAACGCAAGCGTAAATTTTACTTTCGCGCCGCAGTTTCGCGCCCTAAAATTTCAAATTTATCGCCGTGCACCGCGATCGCTTCGGCGTTATTTATCGGCGTCAAATTTAGCTTGCCGCCGTAAATTTTTAAAATTTCGGCCGCGCTTTGTACGAAAGGCTCCTCGCCGTAGTGCGGCACGGGGTAAAATTTCGCTAGATCAAGCCCCGTTTGCGCCGCAGCCCCGTAGTCGCCCGCATCGTCCATCACGCTCGCGTACTCCACGCTAGGCGCCGCGATCATCGCGCCCGCCGACTCGCCCACGTAGATGAGCTCGCCGCTTCGGACGCGACTAGCGATGAGGGTTGCTAGACCTTTCTTTTTAAGCTCGCGCAAAAGATAAAATGTGTTGCCGCCGCTTACGTAAAGCACCTGTGCCGCGCCGATCTTTGCCTTCGCTTCGGCCTCGCTCGCTTTTGAAACGTCTAAAATTTGAACCTCAAAGCCCATTTTGGCAAACGCCTCTTTCGCCTCGTCCACGTAGTCTCGGTACTCCTCTATGTTTGCCGCAGTCGGGATAAAAAGCACCTCTTTAGCGCGGATATTTTGCCTCGCATAGTCCTCAAAAAGCGTCGCCGCGCCCGCAAAATAGGAGCATAAAAACATCTCTATCATTGTTTTTCCTTTCAAAAGGTCGAAATTTTGCGCTATTTTAGCTTAAATTTTATAAAATCACCGAAAATTTAAACGAAGGAGCGAGCGTGAAAAAAATGTGGGAGGGGCGCTTTAGCGAGGCGAGTTCGGCGCTTTTGGAGGAGTTTAACGCCTCGATCGGCTTTGATAGGGCGCTTTGGCGGGAGGATATCGCAGGCAGCAAGGCGCACGCTCGGATGCTCGGCGCTTGCGGGATTTTAAAGCCTGACGAGAGTGAAAAGATCGTCGCTGGGCTTGACGCCGTGTTTGAGGAGATAAAAAGCGGTAAATTTGAGTTTAAAACCGCCGACGAGGACATCCATATGGCGGTCGAAAAGCGCCTAAGCGAGCTCATCGGAAGCGATCTTGGCGGTAGGCTACACACTGCGCGCAGCAGAAACGATCAGGTCGCGCTCGACTTTCGCCTCTATGTACTCAAAAGCGGTGCCGCGATCGCTGAAAAAATCCGCGAGCTAGTAGAGGCTTTGCGAGATATCGCTAGCGAGCACACAGACACGCTAATGCCCGGCTACACGCACCTTCAGCACGCCCAGCCCGTGAGCCTTGCCTATCATTTGCTAGCTTACGCGTTTATGTTTCGTCGCGATTACGAGCGCTTTGCCAGCTCGCGGGAGCGAAACAACCTCTGTCCGCTGGGCTCCGCCGCGCTTGCCGGCACGCCGCATC
>NZ_CALHIK010000074.1 GCF_938030785.1 uncultured Campylobacter sp. | reverse complement strand
TCAGTTTCGAGCCCCAGCTTAGCATTATCTCTTCGCCGTCAAAGTTTAAAATTTTAGGCTCACCCAGCCAGCCAGCGCCGCCGTGAAGCTCTGCCTCTTGCTCGCTTCCGCCCTCAAAGCCCGCTTTTACCGCGAGCGTTCCCTGCTCGCCTTTGGGCGCGGGTTTGTAGGAGCCAAATTTGACGGTGAAGTTTTTAGAATTTATACTTTGCGTGAAGCTAAAATCGTTATCGCCGATTTGGCTTAAATTTAGCGGATGCTCGAACAGCGCGTCTTGCGTGCGGATTTGCAAGTATGGCTTGACGCTTACCATCTCGTTTTCGCTCTCGCCCGCCCTTACGTGCAGCACGCCCTCGGTGCCGAAATAACGCGTCAGCGCCGCACCGATAAAGATAACGATAAATGCCGCGTGCAGAACGAAAGAGCCGAAGCGGCGCCACATTTTGGTTTTTATGATTATTCCTAGCAGGCTAAGCGTCGCCGCGCCCATGACGCACTCGTACCAGCGCGCCTCGTAGACTAAAATTTTAGCCGTTTGCGTATCGTAAATGCTCTCTAAAAAGGTCGCGACGCCGGCACCTGCGGCTAGAATGAAAAGGAGGCAGAGCGCAAATTTATAAGAGATGAAAAATTTTAATATTTTTAGTGCGCTCATTAACCCTCCGCAGTTTTACATTATTATATCGTAAGTTTGACCTGCGTATAGTATAAACATTCTAAGAAGTAATACTCCGACCACGCTGGCAAGCGAGCTGACGTAGAACGCAAACGCAGAGTGAGCGATCTTTTTACCCAGTGCGAAATTTAAAACTAGCGGTACGCAAAAACCAACGCCTACGACGCCTAGCCAAAACAGCTGAGCGTAGAGCCCCTCGCTAAATGCGACGCTCGCGGCTTTTTGCACGTCGCTGCCCGTTACTAGCGAGACGAAAATCATGCCGATTAATAAAATTTCCATCGCCAAAACCGGCCACTCGACCGCGTGTAAAATTTTAAGATCGCCGCCGTGCGGGTCTGCTTTAAAGAAAAGCGCGGCTATCAGGCTAGATCCCGCGATGCCTGCCGATAAGCCAGACGCCACGAAAAGCGCAGGTAAAACGGCTGTATTAAGGATAGGAAATCTAACTAAAACCGAGATCAAAAAGCCCGTGTAAGCGCAGATCGCGACCGCAAAAACAAGCGTGAGCGCAAGAAATAGCGGACGAAGCGCGTTTACGATTTTCATCATAAGCTCAAAAAGACCTTTTAAAAAGCTAAGATTGCGCGTCAAAAACTCTCTTAGGCAATCTTCAAACGCATAAAGGCAGGCTACGAAGCTAAGCGGAATATAGACGCAAAGCGCCGCCACGCCCACAGACATAACCGAGGTAAAGTTGTAATTAATCAAAATTTTCCAAAAAAGAAGCGGCCGCTCCAAATCGGCTACCAGGCAGACCATACCGAGTAAGATCGCTACGAAAGATAGCAGCGACGCAGCTTTAAACAGCGGCGTGCTCTCGGTCTGTTTTTTGTAAAATTTGACGAGGATCGCGACTATCAAAGCGCCGCCGCTCATACCCGCTAGCAAAAGATAGACCGCGATTGGCCAGCCCCACTCCACGCCGTGCGAGAAGGTCGCAGTGAAATTTATGGCTCCGTTCATATCACACCCCCAGTTTTACCGCAGGAATATAGCGCAGACTCGGCTTCGTGCCGCACTCCGGGCGCATTCGCAGGCTGTCTTTTACGCGAAGTAGCTTGCTAATGTGCGAGCTTTCGTCGTTTAGATCGCCAAATACGATCGCCTCGTATCTGCACGCCTCGATGCAGGCGGGCTCGTGGCCGTCTTTTAAATTCGTATCCAAGCAGAAGTTGCAGCTCTCTGCGGCTCTTGTTTCGTGATTTATAAAGCGCACATCGTAAGGACAGGCGACGATGCAGTATTTACAGGCGATGCAGTCGTCGGTGTTCATCGTCGTGATGCCCGTTTTTTCGTCCTTGTGGCAGGCTTTTGTCGGGCAGACGTTCACGCACGGCGCGTCCTCGCACTGCTGACAAGATACTCTAACATAGCGCTTTTCTTTTAAATTTAGCGGATCGGTTTTATCCTGGATAAAAAGCCTCATTTGGCCTTTTGGGACCAAATTTACCTTTTTGCAGGCGATCTCGCAGTCGGTGCAGCCGACGCATTTATTTTGATCGAATATCATACCGTAGTGCGGCTTTTTCGGCTCTTGCTTTTTGACGCTCGCGTTTGCGTCTTGCGCGCTTTTATCCGCGCCGTCGCCGCTTTGTGCAAGTAAATTTGAGGCAATTGCGCCGAGCCCCAAAGAGCCGAGTGCGGCGGATTTTATAAAATTTCTTCTTTGCTTTTGCATATTCTCCTCCGACTAAATTTAAGCAAAACTACTTCGTTTTGTTCGCGTCGTGAAAGCTTTTAGCCTCGCTCTCGCTAAGCTTTTTCGCCGCTTCGGCGAGCTCGCCCGGTTTTAAAACCTTTAGCAGCTCCGCTTCGAAAACGACCGTCGAGCCGCCGGGGATCTTCTCCATCCCCTCGTTGCCGTAAGCAAGATCGCTAGGGATTACAAATTTATATTTCGAGCCGGTATCCATCATAAGCAGCCCCTCTTGCAGACCGTCGATTAAATTTATCATAGACAGGTGCGCGGGCATCTTCGCCGAATAGGTTTCGTCAAACACGGTGCCGTCGAGTAGATAGGCTTTGTAATTTAACACGATTATGCTCTCGGGCTTCGGTTTGTCGCCCTTGGCGGATTTTAAAATTTCATACTGAACGCCCGATTTTGTAGTTTTGACATTTGGATTTTTGGCGTTTTTCGCCATAAATTCCTCGCCTGCTTTTAAATTTTTCTCCACCTCGGCTTTAGCGATCGCATCGACTGCTTTATTAAGCTTGGCAGCTCTGTCGTTTAAAAGCTTTTCTATCTCGTCATTTTTTATTTTGGATCCGTCTTTAAAAACATCCAAAAAGCCCTCTATAACTATATCTTTATCGGTTTTTATCCCTAGTTTTTCCTGTCCGCTAATTTGATTCATCAAGTATTTCGCGGTAGATGCGCCGATAGCGTAAGCCTCGCGCTGATCATTCTGCGTAAGATCCGCGCCAAAGGATAGGCTAGCGGCTAAAAGCGGTACTAAAAAGAGTGTTTTTTGCATATTTTACCTTCATCAATTTAAAATTTAAAGGGGAGCGGACGCCCCGCCCCCCCTTTATCGCTATAGGTTTGCGTTTAGAATTCTTTGAGCCTCTTTAATATACTCTTTAGCGGCCTCTAGCCTTTGCTTAGTATATTTAAAGCCGTGCATACCCCATGAGCCGTCTTTTTCGATAAGATCGACGGTGTCTTGAGCTTTTTCGATCAGCTCGTAAACGCGAGTTTTATCGCTGGAGTCAAGCTTTTTGGTCTCAAGGATCGAGTAAATTCCCTGAATACCGATCTTAACTTGCGAGAAATCGCTCTTAATTGGAGTTTGCCAGCCCATAACCTCATCGTAAACCTGCTTTTGGTTCTTGAAGTGAAGCGTCTCTTTTAGCTCGGAAACGACAGGGCTGTGGCAGCCTTTGGTATCTTGCATATCTTTATCCGCCCACGAAGTTCTCGCGCACGACCACATAAGATCGACGAAATTTCGTCCATCTTTATTTCTTTGGAAGTGCCAATCTTTTGTATCCCTTGGACCCTTGGCAGCCTCGCCTGCGACTAGAGATTTTCTGGCAGGATCGATGTCGATCTTCCAGATGTGCGATCTTCTTTGAGTATCGAATCCCGCGTTGTCTTGGAACTGAATAGCGTAGAAATTCTCGCAGCTCATCATAAACGGCATATGGCAAGATGCGCAAGTGTTGTCTTTATGCGTATCGGCTCTTGCGGCGATGTAGGCTTGCTCTTGGTGGCAGTCCTTGCACTCTTTCGTAATCTTTGGTCTTGAGTAAAACGCGCTTAGGTAGCCCTGCTCGGAGTTGTAATTTACGCCCTTGACGTTCTTATCGCCTACGACAGGTCCTGTATTATCGTGCGGATCGTGGCAGGTTACGCAGCGCATACCCTTATCGTAGTGAGCGGTGAAGTAAGATTGAGAGCCCTCGGAGCCGCAGCCTGGTCCCATAGATTTAAATTTAGAGCTTAGAGATAGATCGGGCTTGCCGTTATTTAACGGATTGGCTCGTGCCAAATCAGGGCTATAGTTAAATCTTTGGTGGCAGCGTTCGCAGTTTGAAGTTCTAAAATTCGTAGCGCCGTCAAGGTGACCGCCCGCTCCGTGACACTCCTCACAGCTTACGCCTTTGGAGATAGTGTGCTTTTGAAGCTCTTTTGCATTACCCAAAGCGGCGTAAAATTCCTTCTTGGTTTTGAAGTCGAATTTAAACGGATGGCAGACCTCGCAATAAGATGCGTTTGCTTGAAAGAACATCGACTTTTTGTATTTCGCCGCGTAAGAAGCGAGGCCTCTTACGTAGCCGCCGTTATCGCCATAGTCGGCTAGGGTTTCCGGGAATTCCGGAGCGATCTTTTTGATCTTTTTAACCGTCTCGTCGTCTAAATTTAACGCCCAAGTCCTTTGGAATTGGTTACCGCCCGCTACGATCTGACCGGTGCCGTCTCGCAACAAGCCGCCCTCTACGTGATAGGTTCCACGTAGAAGCCATGCATCTACGTAGCCGAATTTAGTTCTTAGGTGCCCTACGGTAGCGTAGATTACGTCGGGAGTAATACCCTTTGGAAGGATCGACGCAGTATCCGGGCTAAATACCGGATCGGTTAGATTATTATTAACCTCTGGGTGCTCACCCGGGAAGCGGATAGTGGTGGCGTGGCGCGATCTGCTCCATGTCTCGTACTGCGCAGGGTGGCACTCGCCGCATTTTGCCGGACCTATAAATTTATTCGGAAATTGTAGCGAAGAGCCCGCAGGGATTCTATACATCATAGAGCTATAGCCCTTGCCGTCGTCTCTTTTGCTCGCTTTTGAAAAGTCAAATCCGTGACCTTCCGCAAGCCACTCCAAACCTCGGTCGTGAACGTCGAGCTTGCCGACTGTCTTACCGCCGTATTTGGTAAAAATAGGGTGGTTTTTAAATAGCCACTCATACATCTCCTGCTCTTCTACGACGTAGTCCTGCAAGGATATGACGCCTCTGCTTTGCAACGTGCCCTTAGGATTTGCGATGACGTCGCGCGATTTTTGCGACATTTCCATCTCATGCCCCATGCCTTCGTCGGCACAGGCTCCTGCGGCAAAAATGCTAATACAGGCGAGCGCGCCTAGTAGCATCTTATTCCATTTTTTCATGGCTCCTCCTTTGAAAATCAAATTTTTAAATTAGCAAAGTTCTACGATTGAAATAATATCAACAAAAAAGGGTAAAAAAGGGAGAAATTTAATAAAGTCTAAATTTAACGAAAAGATATCGTAAATATCGCGCCTTCGTCGGAATTCGCAGCGTTTATGCTCCCTCCGTTTTTTTCGATTATCATCTTGCTCATATATAGTCCGAGCCCGCTGCCTTGCTGTTTTGTCGTAAAGTGCGGCTCAAAAATTTTACCGATCTGCGCTTCATCGATGCGGCTTGCGTTATTTTCGATCGTGATTACTCGCTCGCCCTGCTTTAAAAACGAGCAAATTTTAATCTCGCGCCGTTTAAGCGGCACGTCCAAAAATGCCTCCTTTGCGTTATTTATGATGTTTATTAGCACCTGGATGAGCTCGTTTACGTTGCCGTAAAGGGTGAAATTTTCCTCTATCCGCACGCTTATGTCGATGACATGTTTTTTGAGCGAGGCGTTTAAAATTTTACGCGCCTGCTCGATCGCTTCGCCGGCGCTAAACTCCCTCTTAGGCATGTTTGGATTGAAGAAATTTTTAAAATCTTCGATCGTATCGCTCATAAATTTCACCTGCTCGCCCGCGTCCCTAATGCCGCCTTCGAGCCTTTCTTTTGAGAGCTTGCCCCGCTCGTTGTAAAGCTCTAAATTTATGAGCGTGGAGCTGATCTGAGATAGCGGCTGGCGCCACTGGTGCGAGATATTGCCGATCATCTCGCCCATGAGCGCGAGGCGGCTTTGATTTATCATCAAAAGCTGAGTTTGCATCTTTAAGGTCTCGTTTTTTTTGTGAATTTTATAGATACAAAATATACAGATCAAAAACACCGCAAGCACGCTTAGACCGCTGACGACGAACTCTTTGGTGTGGTAGAGCAAAACGCTTTTTATCGGAATTTTAAAGCTTATCATCGCGATCGTATCGCCTAGGCTGCCTTTGAAATTCCCCACGTCTCCGTAGAGCTCTTGCATCTTTTTAGGCGCTGCGTTTATGTTGTGACACTCGATACAGGAGGGCTGGGAGTTTGTGATCGGCAGGCTCAAAAGATACGAGGCACCGCCCTTATCATAGACGATTCTGGAGTATTCTTTGTATCTATTTTCTTTAAAGCCCTCTAAAATTTCATTCTCAAACTCGCTTCCCTCATGCTCGGGATTGAGCGGATCGGTAGCGACGAGCTTGTAGTCGTAGTTGATGTTTTCTTTGGCGAGCTGAATTTTATAAATTTCGCGCGTTATGTAGGTCGAGGACATCAGCCTCGGATCGAAAAAATCCTCGCTTAGAAGCTTTTTTTCTTTAAGCTCGTTTATTAGCGGGCGCTGCACGGTCGAGACGTAATCGCGCACCGCATTCATCGTATCTAGGATATAAAACGCCTCGCGCCTCGTATCTTTTAGCGCAAGCTCGCGGTAGAAGTTAAAAACCAAAGCCGTAATTACGATATATAGCAGCACGAAAAGCGCTACGATAAATTTAAATTTATACTTCAAAGAGATACCCCACCGCATATAAATTTTTGATCACGTCCTTGCCGATCTTGCGGCGTAGCTCTTTGACGATCGCCTTGATCGCCTCCTTGCTGGGCTGCTCGAACTCCCACATATAGTCAAATAGCTGCTCGTAGGTTATGGTTTGATTTTTGCGCGCTAAGAAGTATTCCAAAAGCTTGCTCTCGCTTTTGGAAAGATGACAGGCGCTGTCTTTGACGTAGATGATCTTTTTGGCAAAATCATACTTCAGCTCGTCATTTATACTAAGTATCGGCGCGTGATTTATCAGCTCCGCAGCGACGTCTTGCAGCGCCTTTATAAAGGCGTTTTTGTCGTACGGCTTAGGCAGATACCTAGTGATCTTAAGCTCCACCGCCCGCCACAGATACTCCTGCTCGGTGTGGCTCGAAAGTATCACGATCGGCACCGAGATGCCAGCAGCACGGATCTTTTTGACCACCTCTAGCCCGTCCATATGCGGCACGCCGATATCAAAAACCAGCGCGTCGTACGAGCCGCTCATCGCCTCATCAAGCGCCTCCAGCCCGTCCTTAACCCCCACTACTTCGCCGAAAAACAGCTGTAGCGATTCGGTTATATTTTTTAAAATCCCGGGCTCGTCCTCTAGGCAAAGAACCCTTTTATTGGACAAAACGTCCAATAATTCGTAATCTTGCATACTCTATCCGCCTCCAAATGTTAGATTATATAAATTTAGCATTAAATCAACGTTAAAGAGGGCTTGTGTTTTTAAATTTAAGCCTTTGCTCGCGAACGGGATATTTTATAAATTTTAGCGCTTATTAAAAACGAAAGAATATACTTTCGCAAAATTTTAAAGGAAATATTATGAAAAAAATCATTTTAGCTTTAGCCCTATTAAACTCTTTGGCTTTCGGTAAAACAATATTTACGAAAGAGCTGGTTAAAGAATTAGAGCAAAAATGCGAAGAGGGCTATTTCAAGGCCTGCGGAGCCGCCGGTCTTTTTTATGGAGATCCCGCTGCGCTAGGAGGCGATATATCCGATATAAACTATGGCAAAAAACTTTATTTTTATAAAAAAGCTTGTGACGAAAGGGAATATGTGGCTTGCTCGAATATAGGAGCGATGTATTTTAAAGGCGAAGGGGTAGAAAAAGACTATAAAAAAGCTATGGAGCTATTTACTAAAGCCTGCGACAATGGGGTTGCGGCCGCCTGCAATGGTCTAGGTTATATGTACGCAAGTAACCTGGGAGTAAGAGTTGATAGGGCGAAGGCTATGGGGTATTATAAGATGGCTTGCGATGGGGGAGATTCGGTAGGATGCGGAAATCTTGCCGAAAGTCTTGAAGAAAATGGCTATAACGTAGAAGCGGCGCGATACTATAAAAAAGCTTGCAAATTGGGTAAAAATGAAGACCCGTTCAACCTAATGATACAAAAATTCTGCGATAAATAGGGCATTAAAACAGCTTGCCGGTTGATCGAACTGCTGATCGAGCTACTTTTGGCGCGATGAAATTTTAAAATTTCATCGCTGCGCTCGCCGCCCAGCTCGGCATGCAGGGGCGTTAAATTTATCCGAAACGCTTTAAATTCCGTAAAATTTCAGCTTTGCAAAGATAGAATTACAGAATTTTTTAAAAGGATTTAGAATGAAAAATGTCCTATTGTTTGTCTGCGCGGCGCTGATTATATGCGGCTGCTCTAACTCGGAGCATCCAGAGCCCGGCGTTTCGTATTGCAGCGAGCCTAAAATGGACGAAGCATCGCATCAAATGATTCAAATTTGCGGCGAAAGCGAGGATCCGCAAATCGAAAATATGCAGTGCAACGAAAACGGGCTTTGCTTCGGCAGCGCAAAAATCAGGTAGCCGAAGCCCCCGCAGACGCTAGCGCTAAATTTAACTATTTTAGAGCCGAGCCGAACGCCCGCAGAGCGGTCTAAGCCGCACTTTAATTTAGCCCGCAATTTAAATTTAGCTCCGCTTCACGCGCCGACGCATTTTATCTATCTTATTTTAGCAAGCCCATCAAGACGGGCATATTCAGCGCTTATTAAAAAGCGAAAGAATATACTTTCACAAAATTTCAAAGGAGCAGAGATGAAAAAAATAGTTTTGATTGTAGGCGCATTGGCTTTTTTATCCTTTGGTATAACACTAACGAAATCGGAGATTAAAGAATTCGAGAAAGAATGTGAAGCGGGCAATTTTGAAGCTTGCGGAGCGGCCGGTATATTTTATGAACATCCGGTTGAACTCGGAGGAAGCGCGTCCGATAGGGATTATAACAAAACGCTTTATTACTTTAAAAAAGCTTGCGATGGAAACCTATATGCAGCTTGCTTGGAAATAGGAGCTATGTATGTCCGCGAAGAAGGGGTAAAAGCAGATTATAAAAAAGCTATGAAGCTATTTAATAAAGCTTGTAAAGGCGGAGAGATGGAAGCCTGCAGTAACCTGGGCTTTATGTATCAATACGGCAAAGGGGTAAAGGTAGATAAAATAAGAGCTATAGAGTATTACAAAAAGGCTTGTAATGCGGAAAATTGGGGCGGGTGCGGAAATCTCGCAGTAATTCTTGAAGAAAGCGGTGATAAAGCAAGTGCGGTACAATACTACAAAAAGTCCTGCGAATTAGGTAAAAATGAAGAAGATCTATTTAACCCCGAAAAAAATGTTTTGCAAAGATTCTGCAAAAGATACGAGATATTAAAAAAGCTTGCCGATTGATCGGACTACTTTTAGCGCGATGAAATTTTAAAATTTCATCGCAAAGCATCGTAAATTTGGATTTACGCCGATTACTTTGCTTTTATTTCTCGCGATTTAGCGAAATTTATTTCAAAAGCTCAAATTCCGCCCAAAATTCGCTGCCCGCGCCATCGATCTCGCCGCTTTTTACGCCGAGCTTCGCGCCGTGAATTTTAGCGATATTTGCAGCGATTGCCAGCCCAAGGCCGCTGCCCGCGTTTAAGCTTTTATTTCTTGAACCCTCGGCTTGATAAAATTTATTCCAGATTAACTCGCTTTCTTTTTGCGAAATGCCAGCGCCATCGTCTTTTACGGATAGTAGCGCGTGCGTTTTGGTTGCGCTTAGACTTAACTCGATCTTGCTAGCGGTAAATTTTAGCGCGTTGCTTAAAAAGTTATCCGCTAGCCGCAAGATCATAAGCTCATCGCCCCAAATTTCAACGCTTGGCGCTATATCGTAGCCAAATTTTATCCCTTTGAGCTCAGCCAGTTTTTCATAGTCCTTCGCGAGATTTTGCAAAATAGAGCTTAAACTCACGCGCTTTAGCGTTAAATTTCTGCCCGATTCCAGCCTCGAAAGCTCCAAAATTTGATCTATCAGCGAGGCGATCTTTTTTGACTGCCTGGCGATGACATCCAGCGACTCCTTGGCTTCGTTTAAATTTTGCGCATAGCTTGCGGTATAGTCGCTCTCGGCTATGATGACGGACACCGGCGTGCGCAGCTCGTGGGAGACATCGGAGGTGAGCTGCTTTTCGTTTTGATAGACCTTTTCGAGGGAATCCAGCATAGAGTTAAACACGCTCGCAAGCGCGTGCAGCTCGTCTTTGCCCGTAGGCAGCTCTATTCGCTTTGAAAAATCCTTGCTAGCGCCGATTTCAAGGGCGGTTTTAGACATCGCGGAGACCGGTTTCATCGCATTTTTTATCGTCTTGTAGCCTCCGTAAAGCACGAAGGCGAAGAGGATCGGCACGAGCAGGGCCAAAGCGAGCAAAAACAGCCCCTCTTTTTTAAAAAACCCATCCGCGCTTATCACGCCTCTGATCCAGACCCCCCGATTCTCGGTCGCGGCGTCGTAGTAGTAAAAGCGGTTTTCGCCGTTTTCATAAAGCCGCACTTCGCCGCCGTCCATTTTAAGCGAAGTTTCAAAATTTTTAGGCGCCAGGCCGCCCGTTAGCTCGCCATTTGCGCTGTATTTTATAAAAAATATCCCATCGTCGTAGGGCTCAAATTCTTCCATATCGCTAGCGATTTTGGCGACCGATTTGGCTAGCTTTTTTTGACTTACGTCCTCAAAAATTTCATCCGCCGCGACCGCCGAAATAGCAATTAAAGCCGCTACGATAACGAGGATAAAAAACGAATACCAAAGCGTCACGCGCGCCGTAATGGGTATGTTTGCGAGGATCCGCTTAATCCTTAATAACATAGCCGAGCCCTCTTTTAGTCTGGATCACTTCGCATTCGCCGAGCTTCTTTCTTATATTTTTTACGAGCACGTCGATGACGTTTGAGCCGCCCGTGTAGTCGAAGTCCCAGACGTGCTCCTTGATCTGATCGCGGGTTAAAATTCTGCCCTTATTTAGCATTAAAAACTCTAAAATTTCATACTCTTTGCCCGTTAGCTCGATGTTTTGTCCGCCAAGTTCGACCGATTTTTTAGAAAGGTCGATCTTTAGCTCGCCTGCGTAAATTTCATTGGCGGCGCTGCCGCTGTTTCGGCGAATGAGCGTGCGCGCTCTAGCCAGCAGCTCCTTAAAATCAAAGGGCTTAACCAAATAATCGTCCGCACCCGCATCGAGCCCCTTTACGACGTCGTCCACCTCATCCTTTGCCGTCAGTATCAGCACGGGTGTCGCGAGCTTTGCGGCGCGCGATTTTTGCAAAAACGTAAGTCCGTCCATCACGGGCATCATAATATCAAGCACGATGAGATTGTAGCGCGCCACGGCGGTAAAGTCCATCGCCTCCTCGCCGTTAAACGCGCTATCGACGCTATATCCGTCTTTTTTGAGGTGTTTTACGATCACGTTGTTTAGGTCAATTTCATCTTCGACGACTAAAATTTTCATCTTTGCCCTTTTTAAATTTTGCCCGCTATTTTATCAAATTTAACTTTTGATTTTCAGCTTTAAAATTTCGCCGCCCCTCGCCGCGATCTTAAAATCATACGAAAAGCCGTTAGATTTGGCCTTTGCTTCATAAAAATACTCGTCGCCCCGCAAGCCCGAAGCATGTCTTTTGACTAGATAAATTTGGCCGAATTCTATCCCGCTTGCGTCCGTTTTTAGGCGGTTTGCGACGATCTCCTTGATAATGGCGCGCGAGATGATCTGCGCACCGTCAAATTTCGCCTGCTCCTCGTTTATTTTTGAAAGCTGCGCTTTTTGCGCTTCGTCTTTTAGCTCGCTTGCGGCGTCCAATAGCCACAGCCCCGCCCTGCCGGCACAAACTAGTGCGCTGGCTGCGCTTTGCAGCGAAATTTCGAGCGCTTTTTTAAATAAATTTTGCGCTTTGCATTTCGGAGCGCCCACGCATATTTTTTCCGCGCTTTCGCCTACCTTGCTCGCGTTTTGATCTAAATTTTCGTAGCCCTGCTCCGCCCCGCTTTCGCCGGAATTTCGCTCGGCGCTTTCATCTAAAATTCGGTTTAGATTTTCAACCGTGCTTTCCTCGCCGTTTTCATCTAAATTTAGAGTGCTTTTGCTCGCCACGCTCGCGCTATCGTCTAAATTTACACCGACGTTTGCGTTTAAATTTTCATCCGCGTTTTCGTTAAAATTCGCGCTCAAATTTTCCTCCGAATTTCGCCCGCTAGTTTTATCGTCTAAATTTTGATCCCTGTTTTTGCTCATATCTTTTCCTTTGCCTAAATTTCGGCGCCCGAAGCTACTCGGGCGCATAAAATCACTTCGTGTAGTTGCCGATAATTTCGCCTGTTTGAGCGTTTATTATCACCTTTTTCTCGCTCATGCCTTTTTTAAGCTCGACCTCGTAGATCCAAGTGCCGTTTTTATTATCAAGATCGGCCTCATCAAGGCTCCAGCCAGCCTCAAGCGCTAGCGCCTTATCTGCGGCCTCGTCGATGCTAAGAGCGAACTTTGAAAAGTCTATCGCCTCGTTTGGCAATATAAATTTTTGTTTTTAACCTCTTGTTTTACGATCCGGCCGCTTGCGGCGTCGATTTTGATCTCTTGTTTTTGATTGTCTTTAAAAGACTCTATCTCATAAAAAGTCGCCCCCTTTTTAACATCCATTGATATATCCTTGATCTTTGAGCCAGGGAAATTTTTCTCCGCGATGTTTAAAGCCTCCTTGGACGTGATAGCCTGCAAGCTCGTCGCACCTAAAACCGCCGCTAAAACCGCTGCGCCTAATAACTTTGTCATTTCTGATCCTTTTGTTTTGATTTCCAACTTTCGTTTGGATGAGTGCATTATAAAATTCATAAATGAAGCTGCGATGAATAAAGATGAATTTCGTTAAAATGCGCGATAGAGTCTAAATTTAAAGAAGCGAAAAGCAGGCAAGATCGATCTTGGCTCGGTTTTTGAGGCGCGGAAAATTTAATCCGCGCCGTGATAAAATTTTGAAATTTTATAAAATTTACCGCCCCGCCGAAAATTTAAAATTTAGCGGGCGCGAGCGGATTTACGGGCACGCGAGAAATTCTGCGCGCTGTTTCATGCAGCGTTCGCGCGCCCGTAAAGATTGCCCAAGCGACGCTTATTCGCCCAGGAAGTATTTCAAATCAGCCTGCGCGTCGCCGCTGATTAGGCGAAGGCCGAAATTTTGCACCAAAAAGCCCAAAATTTCGTCGTTGAAAAACTCAGGCACGGTAGGTCCTACGTTGATGTTCTTGACGCCTAGGCTAAACAGCGCAAGTAGGATGATGACCGCCTTTTGCTCCATCCACATCAGCACGATCGAGACCGGCAGATCGTTTACCGCGATGCCCGTAGCCTCGCTAAGCGCCAGAGCGATCTTGACCGCGCCGTTGCTATCGTTGCACTGACCTAGATCGATATAGCGCGGAAGCTCGGTGCCGGGCACGGTTCCAAAATCCACGTCGTTGAAGCGGAATTTACCGCAGCTGGAGGTCAAAACCACGCAGTCTTTCGGCAGGCTGAGCGCTAGCTCGCGGTAATACTCGCGTCCCTTGCCCGGCGCATCGCAGCCTGCGATGACGAAAAAGCGGCGGATTTTGCCAGATTTGATCGCGTCTAAAATTTGCGGCGCGAGGCTCAAAATCGTCTTGTAGTGCCCGCCCGTCACCAAGCTCTCGTCGCTGTCCATACTCACGTCGCCGCATGCAAGCGCGCACTCGATGAGCGGCGTAAAATCGTCGTTTTGGATATGTTTGATCCCGTCGGTGCCCGCGATAGAGTAGCCAAACAGCCTGTCCGCGTAGCTACAGGACGAGCGAAGCGGCACGATGCAGTTGGTGGTCATCAAAATCGCGCCTTTAAATTCGTTAAAAAGCTTGGTCTGATCGAACCACGCCTTGCCGACGTTGCCCTTTAGGTGCGGATACTTGCGAAGCTGCGGATAGCCGTGCGCAGGAAGCATCTCGGAGTGTGTGTAGATATTGATGCCCTTGCCCTCGGTCACTTTTAGTAGCACCTCAAGAGCGTGCAGGTTATGGCCGCTAACCAAAATCGCCTTCCCCTCGACCTTGTTTTGGCTAACTTTAACCGGGGTCGGTACGCCGAATTTTGCGGTATGCGCCTCGCTTAAGATATCCATCATCTGCACGCCCGCGCTTCCGACGGCCATCAGCTGCGCGATATGCTCGTCAAAGTTAAAATTTGAGTTCGTCAGCGTGAAATACAGCGTGTCCGCCATAATGGTATCGACCGCGCTAGTATCGGCGCCGAGCTCGTGCGCGTGGTGGCGGTAGGCGCTAAGCCCCTTAAGTCCGAAAACCATAGTGTCTTGAAGCAGGCTTAATGTGGAATTTTTGCCGCAGGTGCCTTTGCTTTGGCCCTTTGCGCCGCAGCCCTCGGGTACGCTCATTTGGCACTGATGACAGAACATCTCTAGATTGTCGCTCATAGAAGATCCTTTATAAAAAAATTTAGTTAGTAATTTTAAGATTATATTTAGAAGAATAACTTGATTGTCGTCAAGAAACGGCGAAATTTTATCAAATTTATTTATAAAATGAGAATTTAAAATTTTGCGGATTAAATTTAAACTCCTCTTGCGACGGCAAAGACGCTGCGTAAATTTAGATAACGCGCGAAATTTAAAGGAGCCGGTATGGATAATAAAGACGGACTGAATCGCTAGCTGGCAAAATCATCAAGCACGCAAAAAATCGGCCTGGAAAATAATCAAAAGAAATTTGCCTAGCTTGATTTGCGCTCCTCATAAATTTACAGCCCACCGAACCTCTATAATTACCCATTAACGGCTAAATTTTAAATTATACTATCTCTACCGATATTTGAGCGTCGATTTTGCCGTCGTTTTCTTTTAAAATTTCAGGAAATCCCAATTTTATAATCTGCTCTTCACAGAGGCTATAAGAATAGTGGATATTTGCCTCTACGCTCAGCGGAGCGACTATTTTCGCAACTTCGCTAAAAGGCAGCTTAACGTCCAATAACGCCACGTAAAAGGCGTCCTTATCGCTATCAAAGACATTTATATAGCAGCCTTTTATATTTTTATCGCCACTATTTGGAGCTTTGATTATTCTTTCGTGGACAGCAGTGGATTCGAAGAAGTATGAAAAACCGGGCTTAACCATATCGATGCATCCAAAAGATCTCATCTGCTCTATGTTTAGGCTATAGCTATATACATAGTAGGGATCGTCTTCATCCGATTTTACGATTTGTTTTATATCTTCTAAATCAAAATCTATTTGCCGAGAATCGGCGTAGCTCTCATCGATACCGAAAGATGTTATCTCATAATATGTCTTATAATACATATCGCGTATATGAAATTTAATTCGCTTATCTCTTAAAAGCTTTGGATCTATTTTTAGATCTAGTTTTTGCGCGTCCGATTTCGCAATCAATTCAGGCTCGAATATAAATTCTTTTCCAAAACGATCGCTTTGCCCTTTTGGAATTTTAAGTCCATAGAGTTCCCGTCCATCTCTTACCGGAAAAAGATAACGGAAAATACCTTTTATGCTTTTCATTTTTTAACCTTTTTTGTTTTATTTGCTTTCTCAACCCGCTTAAATTTACGTTATGCTCGCTTGGATACTCTGCGCGTATTGAAATTTTAAAATCCGCGCCAAGTATCTTTCCGCCTGACGGCTAGTACTTTCTTTTTACTATATCGTCTTTTTTTACGAAATACTCCGTTTCGCTGCAAGGATAGTAAATTTTACACCATTTATCGTTACAGCTTTCGATAGGAACGACGCCAAATATTCCTTTTCTAACATCTGCTATCGTAAAATTTCTATCTTTTATTATATATATCGGAGCTTTTAAATCATTTCTACTCTTTAATTCATAAAGTTTTTCGACACCTATAGGATAATCGCTAAAAAATGTTTCGCAGGTACTGACATAGCCGCCCCCGTTCCCATAAGTAATAAAATGGTTGGTTAACAAAAGATCCTTGCAGCCGCTAAATATTGCTATGCAAATTATGGCTAATACTAATGTCAAAATTCTCATCTTATTTTACCTCCTTTATCGGAATTCTATTTATAACGCCTTATAATATTCCTTGCAAATACATACGCAATTTTAAAATTTTATACCTTAATTGTGTCTATCTTTTGAATATTTTATTCCTCGTCGCGCCGATTTTGCACCCTCTTTAGCCATTCTTTTTCAAATTTAAAATATTTTTCAAGCTTTTTATTCTTTTCTATTTGATCCGATTTTTCTACCTCGGCATAATCTTGCAGTTCGCCTCCGCACTTAGGGCAAACACTCCTATCTTTAACGTCCGAGAAATTATAAAATTTAAGACACCCTTTGCAGCGCATAAATTTAGGATAATATTTTATGCTTTTTTCGGAGCGAAATGCGAGATATAAAAAGAAAACGCACGCCGCAAAGCATAAAATTCCAATTATTATACGCAGATATATACTATCAAATTTTGCCGATGCCATAAAATAGGGTTTTATATCAACTTCCCCCAATAGAACGGCTGCCAGTCCCCATACGAAAAAAGCAAAAAAGCCGATTAATGCAAAAATTCTATTTAGCATTTTTATACATTCCTCTATAATAAATCAAATTTCATCGCTTTTTAAATTTGCGCTTTTTGATCTTCGGGGGTTTAACGCCTTGATGAGGAGCGTTTCTTCGCCAGTAGTCGCCGTCATTATACTCCGTAAGCTTTTTGCCGCAGTCTGGGCAAATTTGATCCGTGTTTTTGACGTCCTCGTATCGGTAAAATTTACCGCAGTCTGCACACCACATATACTCCGGGTATCTTTTTATGCTCTTTTCAGAGCGAAAGGCGAAATAAAAGCCGTAAATACCCGCTATTAAAATACGATTGCGGGCAATATCCACAAACTACCTGCATCATCAAATTTAATATATTTCTCGCCTATCTTTACATGTTTATGTACCGTAAAATTTATAAGATATAAGAAGCACATTATGCCTGTCAAAAAAGCGGCAATTCTATCTAGCATTGCGCTGCTCCTTTTCCTTATGATCTGCTTTGCTCATCGTGTTTTGCGCCATACCGTCCGATCCTTAAATTTTAGCTCTATGAGAGAAATTTTATTTTTGATAGTTCGAAATTTCTCATATAACAAACCTGGAATATTGCAAAATCAACGTATAATCTTCACTATAAAATTTTACCCTATTTTTTCTATTGTAGATACTCATACTTAGCAGGTATTTGGCGAAATTTATATAATCCTTCGTACTAGGGAAATAAAATGTAACGCTTTGGTAGAATGTTTTAAAATCCAGCTCAAATTTATACCTGTCCATATCGTCCGCTATGCAGCACTCCGCTTCGTCCATTTTGATCAATTCCTTTATATCTATACATAATTGAACGCTATTTTTTGCAAATCGCGCTCCTCCCACCCAATATTCATAAGGGAAAAGCTCTAGGTATGAGACCCTTTCATTATACGATGATGTTAAAATGTTTTTTGCGAAATAATACATAGCCAAATTCGTAGTAAAACCCAATACCACAAGCTTTTTGTCTTCTAGAATTTTAATATCTAATTTATGATACTCATGCCCCATAAGTTCCTCATCGATAGTTAGAGGATCCTCTTTTATATAAATTTTATTCGGTAGCACTGATTTATTCTCCTTTTGCGCACTATGCCGTTATTCATCGAGTGCCGTCGAGTATGATCCCAATCCCTTTGATTGCGGAGTATAATAACTTTTTCCATCTACATTGAAGCTGTTCGTGTTCATATTTTCTCCAATATAAGTTCCGCCGAGCCCTCCTCAAGCGAATTATACTCATCCAGATGTATATGCGAATGTTTCGGCGCAGAATCTTGCGCTAAAGTAAGCAAATGTCTGGCAAGAGATATAAGCCCGCTTTTATTCGCCCTTATAGTAACTTCGTTTCCTGGAGCATTGACGGAGATCGCGAAGTCCATTTCCCATTGTAGCTGCAGTCCCTTTTCTGCGCAATAGTCTAATGTTTTTATAACATACTGTCCCATATATCGCCGATACTCCTTTCTAAATTTAATCGGTTGCCGATAGAATTTACCTCATCGATCGGTTAGCCGATCTCATAGTATTTTGGAAAAATTATATCTAAAATAAAAATGAAAGGGGTCGGAATAACTAAATTTAAGACAGGTGTTGTGCGCAAAAATGAAAATAGCTTAAATGGTGGTCCCGATTGGACTCGAACCAACGACTTCCACCATGTCAAGGTGACACTCTACCAACTGAGTTACGGGGCCAAAAAAGAAACGGCAGTATATCAAAAAAATCTCTCAATAGCAAGCGAATTTTAACTTTTCGTAAAATTCCGCCGAAATTTTAGCATCTTATCCTTGCTGAAATTCTATACAAGATTTCGCCGCGACGTAAAATCCCGTCGAAATTCTACGCGAAATTCCACTATTTTGCCAAAATCCCCATGCCGAAACTCCGCGCGAAATTTCATGATCTTTCCAAAATCCGCGTAAAATTTAATGGCGCAAACTTGCGGCGCAGCCTAAATTTACGCCAGATATGGCGCGATTTTGGTGTGTTTCGCTTGGATGTCGCTAAATTTTGCAGCTCCTTGCGCGAACCGCACGCTCCGTTTGTTCGCCCCACCATGCCTCGTTTTGCCCCGCCTGCCTTGCTTCGCCTCGTCTCGTTTCATCTACTCGCCTTGCCTCGCTCTGCCTTGCGCCCGTTAAGACGTCCAAATTTTCTCATTCAGTTTTAGAATTTTTACGATTTGCAGCATCGCGTCCAGATCGATTTGTATCTTGCTCGCGAGCTTATCACCGCGTATTGGCCTATTTAGATCGGGCTCAAAGCTATCGTATCCGCGAGGGATTTTTATATAAATTTTGCTTTTTCTGAAGCTAAGCGCGATCTCCGATTTCGCAAGCGTTTTCAAAAATAAAATTTTCTCCATCAGCGCCGGCGTTAGCACATACGCAGCGGCGACCGCGTCTTTTGCATATACAGCAAAAGATCTATTAAATTTCGCGTTATCCATATTGCAAGATTTTGCACCGCTTTCCAAGACGCCGTGCGGTAGCTTTATTTGTCTTGGAAGAATAAAAATGTCGGATCTGATCTTTTTATGAAAATCGGCTGCGAAAAAAAGACCTTGAAATATCTCCACTTCCTTCTTTTCATAAATCAAAGTGAAAAAGCTATCATCTATAGTCTCTTTAGACATCCAAATATCGCAGAAGCTAAAGTCCACGCCGTCTATGCTTCCGTATATCAAATCATCTCCGCCAGAATTTGCATATTGATTAAAAAGCCCGCTTTGCAGGATATCTTGCTCTTGAGTTACGGCGCCGAATCTGTTGTATTTATATCCTAGACTTTCGACGTAGGGTGCTATGTAGAGGGCTTTGTATTGCAGCGCGAATTCTCGCGTTTTGACTTTGTAGGTTTTTTCGTAAAATAGCTTATAAGTAAAATATAGCGCTATGCCCAGACCAAATAAAAGATACGGCATCCCCAAAGGCGTACCCTCTTCGCTAGCCATATACCTCATTAGGAAAACCGCAGGGATAAATATCGCGCAGGCTTTAAGCAGGCTTATTATTTTCCATTTTATGCGGCTTTGCAGCAGCTTGCGGCGCTCTTTTTCCAAATTTACGATAGTTTGTACGTCTAACAATTTTTGATCCTAAATTTCACCGCTTGCGGCAAGATAGCTTAAATTTAAACTCTAAATTTAAGCAGGCAAAGCTAGGCTTAAAGCTCGCCGTTAAATTTCAGCAGTTCGTTTGCATACGCTCGCACGCTCGCGTCCACCGCCGTAAGCGCGTCCGCATCCGTTACGCTAGGCGAGTTAAATTTCTCCGCGCACTTCAGCACGACGCGCGCAATGTCGGTGAAGCGGCAGCGCTGCTGCAAAAACGCATTTACGCCCGCTTCGTTCGCGGCGTTGATGACGACGCCTAGATCGGGGTTCGCTAGCAGCGCGTCTTTGAGGGTAAAGATTTGAAATTTCATCTCGTCGATCGGTTTAAGCTCTATCGGTCGCAGAGCGCACAGATCCACGGGCGCGGTGATCTGCTCCCGTACGTCGCCGCCAAACATCGCGTGCGCGATAGCTAGGCGCATATCGGCCCTGCTAATGTGCGCCGTCGTAGAGCCGTCTACGAATTCGACTAGCGCGTGGATCTGCGAGGTGCGTTCGATGAGCGCATCGATCTCGCGCGTGCCGTAGAGCCAAAACGCCTCGATCACCTCAAAGAGCTTATTCGCCATCGTGGCGCTGTCGATCGTGATCTTCGCGCCCATCTTCCAGTTGGGGTGCTTTAGGGCGTTTTGCGGCGTGAGCGAGCCCAGCTGCGTTAACGGCACATCGTAAAACGCACCTCCGCTAGCCGTGATGATTAGGCGAGAAACGGGGATTTTGGCATTGCTGAGCAAAAATTTCAGTCCGAAATGCTCGCTGTCGATCGGGTAAATTTTATCCGTTTGCAGAAATTTCCCGCCGACGACCAAGCTTTCTTTGTTAGCTAGACAGAGCCTTTTGCCGAGCTCTTGGGTTTTTAGGCTGGGCATCATGCCAGCAAAGCCTACGAGAGCGTTTACCACGGTCGTGCTTTTGCACTCCGCAAGCATCTGCAAAATTCCATCCGCGCCGCAAAATACCCGCTCGTGATCTACCTCGCTTTTTTGCTGCGCGTCCGCGATACAGACGAGACGAGGGTGAAATTTTGCGATCTGTTCGTTTAAAAGCTTGATATTGCGCCCGCAGCTAAGCGCTTCGATCATACTGCCGCTGCGCGCGGCTACGTCTAGGGTGTTTGTGCCGATAGAGCCCGTGGAGCCTAAAACTACCATGAATAGACTATCGCCATCGCGATCGCGCCGAACATATAGCCGTCGATGCGGTCTAAAATCCCGCCGTGTCCCGGAAAGAGCGCGCCGCTATCTTTAAGACCCGCCGCGCGCTTTAGGTAGCTTTCAAATAGATCGCCCAGCACGCTAAAGATGACGATTACGATGGTTTTGCTTAAAATTTCGAGCGACGGCAGATTGGTAAAGATGCGCGCGTAAAGAAAGCTTACGATGAGCGCAAGCGCAAGACCGCCTAGCACCCCCTCTACGGTTTTATTCGGCGAGCTAGCGCTTAGCGGAGTTTTGCCGAAGGCTCTACCGATAAAATACGCGCCGCTGTCGCTGGCGATGACGATGAAGATCAGCCAGACAAAGTGAAAGACTCCCAAATCATCGTAAACCGCCCACATCAAAAAGATCGGCGTTACGGGGTAGATGAAAGGAAGCGCAATCTTTAGGCTAGGACCTTTGGTAAAGGCTACTACCGAGGCGACGCACAGGATCGCTAGGATGCTAACCTTTAGCGCCGAGACGAAGGGCTCGTCGGTCTGCGTAAACGGCAGCAGCGCAAAAAACGCAAGCGCGAGCGCCAGCCATTTCTTGCCTTCATCCTCCAGCATCCAAAGCTTCAGGCTTTCGTAAAACGCAAGCACGAGTATCAGCGCAAATACGGCGAAATTTAGCCACCTGGCGTTTATTAGAATTAGAGCTAAAAATACGGCGAGTAAAATTCCTGCCGTGATTATTCTTTGCTTCATAAAATTTCCTTAAAATTTATTTTGTGAATTATACATCAAGCTCGCTTATTGCGGCTTTAAAACGCTGATCGTTTTGAAATTTACGTAGTTTACGAAGGCGCCTTCGTTGATCTTTACGTTTCGGCGCTTGGTGTAATCGACGAGATATTTTCCACTCTCTTTGACGCTGAAATTTACGCAAATTTTAGCGGCCATCTGCACCGCCTCCTCGCTTAGGTTCTGCTTGTTCGTCTTTACGATTACGTGCGCGCTAGGAACGTCTTTGAGATGAAACCAAAAGTCCTCCTTGCTGCTGTTTTTAAGCAGGCGGACGTTACCGCGCTCGTTTTTACCGACGCTGATTTTAAAATCGCCCAGATAGAAGTTCTGCACGTCCTGTTCGCCCTCGCCCTCCTTGCGCCGCTCCTGCGCGATGCGTTTGCGCGGAAGCAAAATTTCAAGCTCCTGCTCGCTCTGCGCGTTTTGGATCA
>NZ_CALHIK010000073.1 GCF_938030785.1 uncultured Campylobacter sp. | reverse complement strand
CTCTCTGCCGCTAACCTCGGCAAAATTTCTGATGATCGAGTTGTTTAGCTGGCTGTGCAGGCGGTAGCGAGAGTGCGGGCTTACGATGTGGATCGGATACTTCGCCGTCTTTTTCGTATCGCCTAGCCACTCCTTAGGCTCGATCCAAGTAGGCATCGGCGGGCAGTCGGCATAGCCCATCTTAGCGATTACGGGCGAGTAAAGCTCGATCTTACCCGACGGCGTGCCGAGGCGGTTTTTGGCGGGATTTTCGCGAAATGCCGCAAGGCGCGTGTATAGTGCGCTGCTCTCGTCGTCCTTTTCAAAGCGCACGAAGCCTTTGTCGTAAAATTCCTCAAAGCTAGGCATCGTTATATTTAGACCTTTGGCTTGCTCTACGGCATCGGCGTAGAATTCCTTCATCCAGCCTAGCTCGTCCTTGCCCTCGCTAAAGACCTCGCCATATCCCCAGCGCTTGCAGATCTGCTCGCAGATCCAAAAGTCGCTCTTACTCTCGCCCATCGGCTCGATTGCAGGTCTGTAAGCGACTATATATTCGCCCGTAGCGCCCGTTTGGTTGATGTCGTTACGCTCGACCTCGATCGCGACGGGAAGCACGATGTCGCTAAGCTTCGCCGTACTCGTCCAGTAAGGCTCGGCGGTGATGACGGTGTCAAATTTACGCCACTGCCTCACAATATTATTCACGTCTTGATGGCGCGTAAACATCGATCCGCACGCCATATATGCGACTCTCATATGCGGCAGCTTGATCTTGGTGCCGTCATAATCGATCTGCTTACCCGGATGCTCCAGCGCCTCGATGCTGCGAGAGGACGGGATGGTGATGTTTTTCGCGTTTTTCCAAGGCGCAGAGCCCGTGTTTTCGTATTTTTCATCTATGCGCGTGCTAAGTCCCTTTAAAATCGGAGCCACTTTATTCGTAGCGCCCGCAGAACCGTAGCCCAGGCTAAATTCAAAGCCGAGACCCTCCTTGCCGATATATCCCAGCATCGCATTAAGCGCCACTAGCGCCCAGAAAGGCTGCTCGCCGTGATCTGCGCGTTGCAAACCGCGACCGATAAGGATCGTGGTCGGCTCCTTTGCAAGCGCCGTAGCAAATTTCGCAATAGCCTCCTCGCTGAGCCCGCAAATTTTGCTCGCCCAAGCGGCGTCCTTCACGATTTTATCGCTCTCGCCTAAAAAATACGCTTTAAATTTATTAAATCCGACGGTGTATTTTTTGATAAATTCCTCGTCGTAGAGGTTGTTCGTAAACAGATAATGGCACATGCCGATGATGAGCGCGGTATCGGTATTTGGGCGCACGATTATATCTTCGCTGCCGAAGTAACGCGCGGTATCGTTTCTCATCACGTTTACGCTGTAGGTTTTGATGCCCGATTTTTTAAGCTCTTGCATGCCGATATAGCCGTCATGCGTAGGCGGAATAGATGAAATTTGATTGGTTACCGCAGGATCGGTCGCCCAAAATACAACGTTTTTGGCGTTTTTGACGATCGCTTTCCATGTAGTAGGTGCGTCGTAAACGGCGCTACTGCCCAGCACGTGGGGCATGATAACGAGCCCAGCGCCGGTCGAGTAGTCGCCGCTTTCCTCTACGTAGCCGCCTAAAATTTTAAGCATTCGGTGCGCTACGGTGCGACCCCAGCCGATCTTGCCGCTGCCGCCCCACCAGTAGCACTCGCCGTAGATCGCCTCGGCGCCGTATTTGTCGAAATTTTCTTTTAAGGCTTTCGCCGCTAGATCAAGCGCTACGTCCCAACTAACGCGCACGAACTCCTCTTTGCCGCGCAGTTCGCTCTTTGCTGCACCTTTAGCCTTTAGATAGCTTTTGCGCACCATCGGATAGAGCACGCGGTTTTCGTTCTGCACGGAATCGGGCAAGCTATAATTCATCGTGTTTGGAAATTTATCGCCCTCGAATTCGCTTACCGAAACGATCTGCGACGAGTTTAAATTTAGCCAAAAAGTGCCGAATCTGTTCGCGCCGAATACCTTTTTATTATCGAAAATCGTCTGCGTAACCCCCTCGATCCTGCTAGCGCTTGCCGCGCTTGCGCCTAGAATTCCCGCCTTTAAAAAGTCTCGCCTTTTCATCTGATCTCCTTTATCATTCAGGTTTTTTTGCGTTGTGTTGTAGGTATTTTATTATCAAATTTAAATCGTCGCCCTCGAGCGCTACGTAGTTTGCATTGATCATCTCTTGCAGATTCGCAGGCCACTGATTTGCCGTGAAGCTATTCGGCTCGTGAAGCCTATGACATGCCGAGCAAATCTGCTCGTAGTTCGTCTTTGCTTCCGCATAAAGCGCCTTAGCGTCCTTGGCTACAGCATCCGAGCCGACCTCGTAAATCCCCTCGGCCTCATACCAGATCTCGCCGTAATCGTCCTCGAGCTTTTTACCCTTTTTAAAATTTGTTTCGGCCTCGTTCGCAAAGGTCGCGTAAATTTCAGCCTCTTTCATATTTTTTTGGATTTGAAGCTGATAGTTTTCGCTCACGACGCCTTTGATCTTAATCTTGGTGATATTGCCCTCGCCTGATAGCACCTCGATCGGCGTTAAAATTTGAACCTCGCCGATAGTTTTTCCGTCCTGTGAGATCGCCGTGGTTTTGGAGATCACCTCGCCGCCGAAAAGCGAACACGCACAGACAAATGAGATAAAAATTTTCCTCATAAAGTATCCTTTCTGGGTTGTCTTTAACGCGAATTATAAATCAAAAATAAATTTAAATTTGTCGCGATTGCGACGAATTTATCCTTTTTGAGTAAAATTTACGTGAAATTTTATGCAAAGAGCTGCTATGATAGATAGACTAAATAACGATTACAGCGAGAAATTCGACTTTTTAAGCAGGGAGCGTATTGCTAAATTTAGACGCGAGAGCTACGCTCGCGGCGACGTGATCTACGCGCAGAAGTTTAAATTTATCATTCTGCTGCGCGGCAGAGCGAAGCTAAACTGCTACGAAAACGGCAAGGAATTTATCTTTAGCTTCGTAAAAAGCGGCGCCTACGTCTGTTTGGATAAAAATACGAGCCTTGAAATTTTAAGCGACTGCGAGACGCTGCAGATCAATATCTCGGAGCTTTTTGAGCTGCTAGGAGATGAGTTTGCAAGCTCGATCATAAACGCGCTTATTAAAAACCTCCACTCGCAGCGGATTTTAATAAAAGAGATCGTCTTTGCGAAAATCCGGACGCGGATTTTAAATTTTTTAAATCGCATCGCAAACGCCGATAAGATCGTGGAGCTTCCCTTTAATATAATGACGCTGGCAAGCCTACTTGGAGCACCTCGCCAAAACGTCTCCTCGGCAATTACGAAGCTCGTAAACGACAAAAAGATCGTGAAATTAAAGGGCAATAGGATTAAAATTTTATAGTTTGGATCTGCGGGGCAGATCTAAATTTAAACGTGAGGGATATTTTGAGCGAAACCGCTTCATAAAACAAAGGGCTAAAACCAAAATGGGATTAGCCCTAAATTTAGCTTATTTG
>NZ_CALHIK010000072.1 GCF_938030785.1 uncultured Campylobacter sp. | reverse complement strand
CCGAATTAAAGAAATAGTAGATGATTAAACCGCCTGCGATTAAGAAAACTATTTGCTTTATGCCGATCATCAATATGCAGTCGATTTAAAATTTTACCGTCGTAATAGGATAAATTTTAAAACCCCGTCCGCTTAAATCAGCGTCGGCTTTAGCTTGCGCGCCGAAAAGTCGGGCCTCTCGCCGCGAGCTAGAGCGGTGAGCTCATCCGTCGCAATTAGATAAAAGCCCGCGAGATCTCTACTGAAAAGTCTTTGGATTTCATCGCTTCTGCCGTCTAAAAAATCAAGCGCAAGCTTGGAATTTACTAGCAAAAAATCGCTTCCGCTATCAAACGCGTCAAATAAAATTTCGCCTCCCAGCCGCAGCGCGCACTCCCGCTCGCGCTCGTATATCTGCGCTCCAAGCGGCGCGCCTTCGTGCTCAAAGTGCACGATCTGCGCGCCCAGCCTGCTAGCCAGCTCCTCCGCAGCCTCGTCGTACCACACGGCGACGTTAAAGCCGCTAAAATTGTGCTTCGCGCTCGCTGCGTCAAATTCCGCCATGCTCTGCGCGCTTAAAATTTTATTACTGCGCGCTAGCTCGTATTTTAAAATATCGCAAAACGCCCTGTATGCCGCGCGGTCGTCAAACTCCATCCCCACGGCGTCGCACTTCGTAAAATACGCCATCTGCGGCTCGATGATCTCCAAAATCCTCATACGCTCGCTCGGGTGCGTCTGCATCAGGCGGTGCGCGAAGATAAAGGCGCTGTTACCCAGAAACTCCTGCGAGCATGCGGGGATTTTCGTCGAGTAAAAATAGGGCGCGAGACTTTTGTAAAACTCAAAATCAGAGGCGTCCGCGATGCTCTCAAAGGCTTTAAGCTTATCCAAAAACGCCCTCGGCTCGCAGCGCAGATCTTTAATCGCCTCTTTTTCGCTAAGAGGCGAGATGATTAGCTCGTTTCCAAAGTGCGCTATAAGCGTATCTAGCGGCTCTTTTACGCTCACTGCGGTGCCGCCGATTTTTACAAATTCCACTCCCTGCGCGCTAAAATAGGGATCGTGCGCAGAAATGTCGTCAAGCAGTGCCGCAAGATCGGCAAAGGGCGCGCTTTCATAAACATAGGGCTTGAAGTAGCTTGCTACGTCGCAGCGCGGGTCGAAGCGAAAGAGCCTGATTTGAAGCATTTTTCATCCTTTTTTTATGGCGAATGATACTAGAATTTGCCTTAATAATGAGTTTTTTAGGCTCAATTTTATAAAATTGCGCCTTAGATTAACGCAAAGGCGGGCTATGAAAAATTTATACACCCTAAATCACGCGCCGATAAATGCGCATTTTAGTAAAAACTCCAGCGATTTCGTCGTGCGCGAAGTACCGCTTTACGAGCCTAGCGGTGAGGGCGAGCACTGCATTTTGCTGCTGCAAAAAAAGGGCATCAGCACGCACGAGGCACTGCGGATTTTAAGCGAGCATACGGGCGCTAAGATGCGCGAGTTCGGCTACGCGGGGCTTAAAGACAAGCAGGGGCTTACGACGCAGCACGTTAGTATGCCCGCTAAATTTGAGCCCGCGCTGGGTGGATTTTCGCACGATAGCCTTAAAATTTTAAGCGTGCAAAGGCACAAAAACAAGCTTAAAATCGGCCATCTTAAGGGCAATGACTTTTTCATCCGCCTAAAAAAGGTCCTGCCGCCCGACGCCGTCAAGCTCGCAGCCGCGCTAGATACGCTAGGGCGCGAGGGCTTTGCGAACTATTTCGGCTATCAGCGCTTCGGCAAGTTCGGCGACAACGCGGCGCAGGGCGAGGAGGTGCTGCGAGGACAGAGGCAGCTTAAAAACCCCAAAATGCGCGACTTTTTAATCAGCGCCTATCAGAGCGAGCTTTTTAACTGCTGGCTTAGCAAGCGGGTCGAAATTTCAAAATTTGCGGCGGAATTTAGTCTTAGGGAGTTTGCTAAAATTTACGGACTAAGCAAGGAGGAGGCGCGCGAGATCGCGGCTCAGCCGCAGTTTTTTAAACTTTTAAGAGGCGAAATTTTAGGACACTTCCCGCACGGCGCGTTTTTTGGCTGTGACGATCTGGGCGCTGAGTGCGAGCGGTTTGCGAGGCGAGAAATCACGAGCGCAGGCCTTATCGCGGGGCGAGCTAAGCTGCGAGCTAGCGGACTTGGCGGCAGATTTGAAGATGAAATTTTCGCGCCTGCTCGCGAGTTTGAGGCGCAGATGAACGGCTCGCGCAGGTTTGCGTGGAGCTTTATGGAGCGCGTGCAGCACGCCTATGATGCGCAAAATGCGCATTTTAGCTTCAGTTTCTACCTGCCGAAAGGCTCTTACGCGACGGTCGTTTTGGAAGAAATTTTGCACCGAGATATATTCGAAG
>NZ_CALHIK010000071.1 GCF_938030785.1 uncultured Campylobacter sp. | reverse complement strand
TTAGCAAAAACAACTTCCGCGGCACGATCACGCCCGAGCTCATCATCAAGGAGCTGACCCCGAGCGGGAGCTAAATTTTAAAATTTAGGCCTGCTTGGCGTGCATTTCGCGTCGGGCACGGCCTTTAAATTTAACTCTCGATCTATGAGCTAGGCCGCGCATTGCGCACTCGGCAGGGTCGCCCTAATACAGCGCCCGTCTGCTCTACTCGCCCGATATATATTGCGCGCTCGGCGCGGCTTTGAAATTTAATGCGCGAGCTATGGATTTGACTTGCGATGCGAGCTCAAGCGTGCGATTTCGGGGCTAGACACAGCGCGCAAACGCGATGCGTTATTTTCAGCTCCCGCACAGCTTGCAAAACAGACGAAATTTTTTGGCGCGGTAAAAGTAAAATTTAAACGTTTTGGAATTTTAAAATTTTGTGAGAGCGAACGGGAGCAGGCGGGAACAAACAAGGCGATCTTAAGAATGAAATTTCGGATAAAATTTTATGAAGCGGCGGGCGGGCTAAATTTTAAAATTCGACCCGCCCTTAAACTTAGAGACTAAAAAACCACCACTAAAAACCACTTAAACGGCACCGGCGCGAAGATCGCGTGCGGCAAACCCGCAGGCATGACGATGCTTTGCCCCGCTTTTACGCGGTGCTTCTGCCCGTCGATCGTGAAATCGCCCTCCCCCTCAAGCACGTAAACGAACGCGTCGCCGTCGGATTTGTGCGAGCTGATCTCCTCGCCGCCGTCGAAGGCAAAAAGCGTCATATTCAGCGCAGGATTTTGCGCGAGGGTGCGCGAAATCACCTTGTGAGGGGATACTTCGACTAGCGAAGCAAGCTCTACGGCCTTAGCGGCGTCGATATTTTTGATGTGTTGCATAAGCTCTCCTTGAAATGAAATTTGATCGATTGTAGCTAAAATTTAGCAAGCCTGCTTTGATGAGCATCAATCCGGATCCGCGCTGAAAGGATTTTTCAGAAAGATCGGAACGAAATTTATCAGATATAGCGCGACTGCGGCGATGAAAAGTGCCGAGGGGATCATCACGTATAAAATAAAGCTTTCGCCCGCACAAACGGCTCTTAAGCCCCCTGCACCCAGAGCCAAAACGAGCGCCGTGCGGCTTAGGCGCGGGAAGTTTAGCGGCGAAATTCCGCTGTGACGCTGTCCGGCGATCATTCCCACGAAAAGTATCGCTCCATACATATAGCAGATCGCGATGACGTGCAGCGGCGCGGCAGCGTATCCCCCGTGGATCAGCGTCGCGCCCAGCCACAGGTATCCTGCCGCGCACGCAGCCTGTAGCGCGTAGTAAAACGCCATATAGTGGCGGCTTAGAATTTCGACATAGTGCAGCTCGCGAAGTTTCGCCAAAAACAAAAACCCGATACCAAGCGCGATAAACCCGCACGTCACCTCGCTTAAAAATGGCGTCGCGAGCGCCAAAGAAAAGGCGAGGAAAGCGGCTAAATTTTTGTAGATAAAATTTGGAATAAAAACGGCGTCCTTCAGCCCGCCCTCTCTTAGCGCTTCGTTGCCGATGACGACGCTTATGCGGTAGCTTACGACGGCGATTGCCGCGACGTTGATATGCACGAAGCTAAGCAAAAACTTCTCATCCTCGCTCGCGCCGTAGGCCGCAGAGCAGGCGCAAAACGCCGCTAAGACCGCCAGGATGCTAAAATTATTCGAGTTTTTATCCAGCCACAAAAGCCGCGCCGCAAAGATGAAAAATATCGCCCAAAACAGCGCCGTGATCGCAGCCGCAAGCCGTAAATTTAAAAAGCTCGCGATAAAAGCCGCGATCAGGCAGGCGGCAAAGGCAAGCGAAACGGGCTTTAGCGAGCCCTCGAAGTTCGTCCAATCGGGCAGTGCGGTAAGCAAAAACGCCGCGTAGATGCACGAAGGCGCCAAAAACAGAAAGTAAAACTTATGAGCGGCGACATAATCGATCTCAAGCGCACCCGGTGCTAGAAAGCTAAGCGCGCCCAGCGCCGCAAAAAAGCAGGCGCAAAGAACGAAGGCGCGCATCGGATGGGAGAAAAAATTTCTCGCGCGCTCATCTTTAAATTTAGGCGCGTAAAAGCCTAGCTCTTGCTGCTGCGCCCCCCACGGCTCGGAATTTTTGAGCTCCTGCGGCGAAACGGGATCTATTTGGTTTTGCGTGGAATTAGCTTTGGAATTCCGATCGGAATTTTTAGCGCTTTGCGAAAAGCTCGGTTTAGAATTTAGCTCGGCACTTCTGTCGTTTTGCCAGAAATCCTGCGCAGAATTTTGATATTTGATGCTTCGCATGGGTTCTGCCTCTGAATTGCGAGCGGAATTTTTGAAATTTCGGGTAAAATTTAGAGCAGAAATTTTGAAATTTTGCGCGAGCTTGGCTCCTAAGCTCCATATAAAATCTTTAAAATTCCGTCCGAAATCGGGGGCAAAACGTTTGAAATTTTGTGCGGAACCTCCCTGTTTGCGCGCATTAAAGATAAAATTTCTATTCATAATAGCTCACTCCCCCGAATTGTTCGCTTACCACGCGCTCTTCGTACCGATCGTCGCGCGCGCTTAGCGGCTCGTCCA
>NZ_CALHIK010000070.1 GCF_938030785.1 uncultured Campylobacter sp. | reverse complement strand
CTGTTACCGGCGTGAGAGGCCAGCGTCCTAACCACTAGACGAGTGGGCCGCGAAATTTAAAACGAAATAATAGCGAAGTGTATATAAATTTTGGATTAAATTATATATTTTCAGCAAAAATAACGCAAAATAAATTTTCATAAGCCCTATGAAATGCCGCTTTAGGCGTAGGCGACTTTATTTTAACTTCCAGCGCGACGGATCTAATATGG
This sequence comes from uncultured Campylobacter sp., assembly GCF_938030785.1. GTDB lineage: Bacteria > Campylobacterota > Campylobacteria > Campylobacterales > Campylobacteraceae > Campylobacter_B. The sequence goes on along the minus strand of NZ_CALHIK010000070.1, from coordinate 30,700 downwards.
ATGACAAATTAAAATTTAGCCCGCACCACGATTCAATCGATATCAAAGTAAAATTTTATGCCTTAAATTTAGCACTTCTTTTAAAAATTAAATCCGAAATTTTGATATAAATTTATTTTATCTTAAACTTTTTTTGCATAAAATCACCGCCAAATTTTACTCGAAAGGTACGCTATGAAAAACGATATGTGCGACATGTGTTGTTGCGAAACAAAAAGCTAGGGCGCTAGGCACGAATATCTTTTTAAGTGCTTAGCAGGTCGCTAAACATTTAAAAAGATATTTCAACTCCGCACTCGCGGGCCTTTTTAGATGAATAGCCAACGATAAATTTAAAAAGGACAAAAAATGAAAAAACTACTAAAATCTTCTCTACTTGCTTTGGCGAGCCTCGCTCTTTTAACCGGCGCAAATGCAAAAACTCTCGAAAACGGCGTTTTGAAAATCGCGACCGAAGGCACGTATTCGCCCTACTCATACCACGATAAAAACGACGCGCTAACGGGCTACGACGTAGAAGTGGCACGCGAAGTCGCTAAAAAGTTAAATTTAAAAGCGGAATTCGTCGAAGCTCCGTGGGATGCGATGCTTGCGGCATTTGATGCGGGCAAGGCTGACATAGTATTTAATCAAGTAAGTATCACGGACGAGCGTAAGAAAAAATACGATTACACCGTTCCCTACACCGTCGCCTACGCCGCACTAGTCACGCACAAAGACAATAACGAAATCAAAAGCTTCGAGGATCTAAAAGGCAAGAAGAGCGCGCATTCGGCGACTAGCAACTGGGCCGGTATCGCGCAAAAATACGGCGCGCAAATCGTCACCGTAGACGGCTTTAGTAAAGGGGTGGAGCTCATCATCAGCCGCCGTGCGGATGCGACGATAAATGACAGCGTGACTTTCTACGATTACATAAATCAGCGTCCAAACGCCCCGCTAAAAATAGCCGCTAGCGGTAGCGAGCCGATCTACTCCGCAGCCATCGTAAAAAAGGGTAACGAAGAGCTCGTAAACGACGTAAACAAGGCTCTTAGTGAGCTAAAAAGCGAAGGCAAGCTAAAAGAGATTTCGGTCAAATACTTCGGTAAAGATATCTCGGAGTAAAATTTACTCGCATAAAAGCAGCTAAATTTAAAGGATAAAAGATGGTTTCAAAACTACTAAAAATTTTGACTCTAGGTGCACTTCTTACGCTAAATTTAAACGCCAAAACCATAAAAGAAGGCATTTTAACAATCGCTACGGAAGGTACTTACGCGCCGTTTTCATACTATGACGATAAAAATGAGCTCGTAGGCTACGACGTAGATATCGCTCGCGAAGTCGCTAAGAAGCTAAATTTAAAGATCGAATTCTTAACCGCTCCGTGGGATGCGATGCTTGCGGCATTTGATGCGGGTAAGGCCGATGCGGTATTTAATCAAGTAAGCGTTACCGATGAGCGCAAGAAAAAATACGACTACGCAGAGCCCTATACGGTCGTGCACGGCGCTATCATCACTCATAAAGACAACGACGATATCAAAAGCTTTGATGATCTAAAAGGTAAAAAAAACGCTGACTCCGCTACCAGCAACTGGGCGAAGGTGGCCGCTAGCTACGGGGCGCAAAACGTCACGGTCGATAGCTTTAGCAAGAGTATGGAGCTTCTTGTTAGCAAGCGCGTAGATACCGTCGTGCGCGATAATATCGTATTTTACGACTTCATCAAGCAGCGCCCTGGCGCTCCGGTTAAAATAGCCGCCGAGGGAAGCGATACCGACTATACCGCACCTATCGTGCAAAAAGGCAATACTGAGCTTGCCGATCAGATCAGCAAGGCGATAGAGGAGCTAAAAAACGAAGGCAAGCTGGCTGAAATTTCGATCAGGTATTTCGGCAAAGATGTCTCGCGGTAGATGGCGATGAACGAATTTGACCGTATAAGCGAGCTTTTGTTAAGCTCGCTACAACCTATGGCGCTAGCGATGATAAAGGTGACGCTGCCTCTTACGGCGATCTCCTTTTCGCTGGGACTTCTTATCGCGGTGCTAACGGCGATCGCGCGCATAGCAAATATCAAAATTTTAAAGCAACTTAGCGAATTTTATATCTGGATATTTCGCGGCACGCCGCTTTTAGTGCAGCTTTTTATCGTATATTTCGGTCTGCCGATCGTGGGCGTTACGCTCGATGTTTGGAGCGCGGCGATCATAACTTTCAGCCTAAATATCGGCGCTTACGCTTCCGAGGCCGTTAGGGCGGCCGTGCTTTCGGTGCCCAAAGGCCAGTGGGAAGCCGCTACGGCGCTTGGTATGAGCTATGCGCAAATTTTACGCCGTATAATCGCTCCGCAAGCCGCGCGCATCTCGCTGCCTCCGCTTTCAAATATCTTTATTAGCACGCTAAAAGATACCTCGCTTGCGGCTTCTATTACGATGGTCGATATGTTTATGGTCGCTCAGCGCATCGCCGCGCGCACCTTCGATCCGCTCACGCTTTACGTGCTCGCCGCGCTTTTTTACTTGATAGTCTGCACGTTTTTGACGTTTTTGCAAGCTAGGCTCGAGAAGAGATTTTCAAGGTACGTGTGATGATAAAATTTAAAAATTTGACTAAAAAATTCGGCGACAGCGTTGTTTTAAACGGCTTAAATTTAGAATTTAAAGACGGGCAGACGACGGTTATTTTAGGAAGCTCGGGCTCTGGTAAATCAACCCTGCTGCGTTGTATAAATTTACTCGAGATCCCGGACGGCGGCGAGCTTGAGCTTGGAGGCGATAAGATAAGCTTCGCCGGTAAAATCTCGCAAAAAGATATGCTGCCATTTCGCGAGCACACGGGGATGGTCTTTCAGAGCTTTAATCTATTTCCGCACCTAACGGCTCTACAAAACGTAACGGAAGGCCCCGTGCAGGTGCTAAAAATCCCGAAAGAGCAGGTAGAAATTGAGGCTTTGGCGCTACTTGAAAAGGTCGGGCTAAAGGGCAAGGAGCACGAGTATCCAAGCAGGCTCTCGGGCGGTCAATCGCAGCGAGTGGCGATAGCACGAGCGCTTGCGATGAAGCCGTATTTTTTGCTTTTGGACGAGCCCACGAGCGCGCTTGATCCGGAGCTTGAGGCCGAGGTTTTGAAGGTCATCGGCGGCCTCAGCAAGGAACGCGACTCGCTCATCATCGTCACGCATAATATGAACTTCGCCCGCAAAGTCGCGGATCGAATTTTATTTTTAGAGCGCGGCAATATCGAATTTGACGGTACGGCGGAGGAATTTTTCAGCAGCGACTCGCCGCGCATAGTCAAATTTATCTCGGCGATGGATTTTTAAATTTAAAAGCGTATTTGCGCCGCCGTCGGCTAAATTTGCACTTTTGAAAACCGCTAAATTTAATCCGCTCTCTTGATTAAATTTAATCGCTCCGCTATGAATTTTTTAAAAACAGATTGGCGTATAAATTTTCACTGCCTTTAAATTTTACACGGTGCATAATTTTCACGCCATTTGCTTTCGCGCTGCGTTTAAATTTTCAGGCACAGTGCAAATTCTACGCCGCCGCTTTTAAATTTAGAAAGTTAAATCCATTTTAAACAAAATTTGCGTAAAATCTCCTTTCAAAACGTATTGCGCGAGCGGCGGCGTCAAGTATAAATAATTTGTGGCGGTGCAAATTAAATTCGCGGTAGCTGCGCTATGCTAAACATTTGCGGCGGCGCCGAGCATGAAACATTTGCAATGACGGAGCCAAATTAAAGCATTTGCAGCGGCGACGCTAAATTTAAAGCCACGCGGCGATAAATCGAAACGGCACTCGCATCGTAGCGAGCTGCGCATTAAAATTTAAAGGGATAAAATGAATAAAGCTTTTCAAAGAGCGAAGATGCAAGGCACGCTCGGCGCGCTCTGCCTATTGATAGCAAGCGCGACGTATCTTCTAAGCGACGAGGTCGCGTATTCGGAAATCGCTCGGGTCTTAGCGTGGCTTTTTGCCTTCACGTTCTTTCACTACGCGCTTGCAAACATCCAAAATATCACGGGCTCTCAGGTCTTTACGATCTTCAAATATACCTACAATATCGCGGTTTTAGTGCTGCTAGGTTACGTAGCCGTTTATCTATTCGGCAAAACCTATCACGATCAATTGCTAGCATTTGAGCCGTTTTTAGTGCTTGCGATGAAGGTCGTTTGGATAATTATAAATTTTAAATTGCGCGCCGCTACCGGATGCAGACTTTTCGCCGTATATGCCGCTATTCTAATCGCAGGCATCGGCGCAAACATCCTATATGGCATGCTTCAAGTACTAGCTCCCGAGCTTATAACGGCTAGCGTCGTAAAATATATGGCGCTAGCGAATTTAATCTTCGAGCCCTTGGCGCCCGCGGTACTGCTACTTGCGTGGCTTAGCATGAAAAACTCCGCCAAAGCAAAAGATATATGGAGCTAAGCGGAGATAAAATTTGCTCGCGTTTATACCGCGCGGAGTTTAAATTTAGTCTGCGCCGGGGCGTTTGCAAATATGAAATTTCACGCTGCTCGCGCTGTTTTGGCAAAGACACAGCCGCGTCAAAACCGCTCGCTGTTCATCTGCACGACGTAAACTGCGAGCCGCACATTAAAATTTAAAGGTATAAAATGAACGAAGATTTTCAAAGAGCGAAGCTGCAAGGCACGCTCGGCGCGCTCTGCCTACTGGTCGCGAGCATAGCGTATTCTATAAAAGGCGAGATCACGTACTTGGATTCTCAAATCTTAGTGTGGATTTTTGCCTTCACATTCCTTTACCACGCGCTTAAAAACATCCAAAATATCACGGGTCCGCAGGTTTTTATAATCTTCAAATACGCCTACAGCATTGCGCTTGCGGCGCTGCTATATTTTTCAGCCATTTATATACTTAGAAGATGTGATTGTAATAGGCTGCAAATATACGTGCCGTATTTGATATTTGCGGTTACGCTCGCTTGGATAATTATAAATTTTAAGTTGCGTGCCGCCACCGGATGCAGGCTTTTTGCCGTATATGCCGCACTGCTAATCGTTGATGTCGCCGCAGATATCATCTACGGCATGATGTTCAAAATACCGGCCCCCGCCGCTATAACGATGGGCGTCATAAATTGCATGGAACTGCTAAATTTAATCTTAAAGCCGTTGGCGTCCGTAGTGCTACTTCTTGCGTGGCTTAATATAAAAAACTCCGCGAGCTCGCAGGATCTGTGGCATTAGGCGCGCAGGGCGACGATTTTACGCGAGAGGTTTAAATTTGAATCGCCGCATTGCGATTGTTTTTCGATCGCCTAAGCGGTACAATTTCGCACATTTTAAAATTTACGGTGCAACGAAATAAGCGCGGAATTTCATCTTGCAAAGGCGGAGTTTGGAATTTTAAATCCTCGTTGCGCACCGCTCAGCCCGAGCGTATCGGCGACGGCGTTTGCAAACGCGGCGTAGCAGGGGCCTAGCGAGCGTCTGCGCCAAAGACGCTCGCTTTTTTTTGACGCCGTTTTGTAAATTGTAGCGAAAAATGCGCCGCGAAAGGTTTGCAAACTTTACTACGATGCGACTATTGAGATTTACATCGCGACGTTACGATGCCTTGAGTTTAAAATATCTTCATCGCGCATAATGAAAGCGGGCGTTTCAAATTCAATGCATACGCCTTTTGCAGGCATATCGGCTCGTATCCAAACGAAATTTTATCCGTCGTTTGCGCTCCCGAGACGATGCGCTCGGCAAGCCCAATCTTTTTCAATAGTATGCAGCTAAAAAATTTGATTTTATACCTAAATTTAAAAGCTCCGATTTCAATTTCAATCCCGCCCTTTGATTGCACCGACGCAGGCTAGAGCATACTTTAGCCGCTTAAAATTTATAAACGAAGCGCAATCCCGCGTTGATCCCTTCTTTCTTGCCGCTTAAACCCTCTAGTTTCAAGGAAGTATCCAGCTTGCCGCTCGAATACTTCGCGCCGATCTCGCCGATAGCGGTATTGCCCTTGACGCTCGCGGCATCAATATCCATAGCGTAGGTACTATTATAGCCGCCGATCTTGCCTTTAAATTCTCGCTCGAAAGCGGCTCCCGCGAAAAGCTCCACGTTATCGCTTACGTCGAAATTAAATCGAGCGCCTGCCCTGCTTCTTACAGAATCGATACCCTCCAGCTTGATGCCCTCGCCCAAGACCTCCGTTTTCTTAGAATCGATATGCGTATAAAAGCCCTTGACATAAACGTCCGCATTGAGATTAGCGCTCAGCTCGAAAATCTTGCCGAGGGCTAAATTTGCCCCGTAGTAGGTTCTCGTTACGTCGTATTCGGCCCTTCCCGAGGCCAGAGAAGCCTCGTAGTCCGATTTGATGCGACCGATTTTGGCTCCCGATTTGGCATAGAAATTTTCCGCCAAGTCGAATTCGCTCACAATGCCCGCCCCCGCGTATTTGAGATCGCCGCTGCCTTTGACGGCGAAATCATTGAAGCTCTCATATTTACCGCCGCCCGTTTCTACGTATCCTCCCAGGCTCGCGCCGTCCCCAATACGGCCCATCGCTCCTGCGAGCACGGAGATACCTTTGTTTTCTACATAGGAGCCGGAATTGTAGCGCATATTAAAACCTCCCGCATACGCAAACGTTCCGTCTGCGGTATCCGTTATTCCCGAAAGGATATCGTCGCTTTGATTTATCGCGCCTAGCACCGCGGCGCCGGTTTCCAGCGTATTTTTATTTTGCGCCATTAGCTTCGCTCCGATTCGATCAGAATTCGGCAGAGGCTGCGGATCGGGATTTATCGTGATTTTGGTTACGTCGGCGATCAGGTCTTTATCGTCGTTAGCGCTACGCAAGGCGAATGTATAGGCAGTCGAAAGCCCGCTTTGAACTAACTGTTCGGAGCGGTTAGCCATATCGCCGAATTTTATCCCGCTTGCGGTTTTTATGAGATTTACGCGATCGCCCGATTTGAGCTTATCCGCTCCGTTTGCTATACCCACGCCGATAGTCGCTTTGCTTATATCGGTTAGCTCGCCGCTTACTAAATTTAAAATCGTCTCGTCGTTTGCGGTATCCGCGGCTAGATAGAAATTGAGTTTTTCAAAGCCCGCGATCGATTTAAACGTATCGTTTTTGCCGTAGACGTTGAAAGTGTTGCCGCTTAATTTTTGGTTTTCCCGACCGAATGCGACGCAGAGATCCAATCGGCTCCAATCTTTATCGCGGACATATACGTTAAGCACATTATCTCTCGCTTCCGCACCGTCGTGCGCCCACATTATATTTGCAACGTCTATCCTACCGCGAAGATCGTCCGCATCTTTGAGATTTACGACGTTGTTCGTAAGCTTACTATTTCCCCATGCAAATGCGGCCCGCATAGCGCTCAACGAATCGCCGATCGTGCCGCCGTTGATATTTAAAACGTTACCATCGGCGGTGCCGCTATTGCCGAGATACGCAGTGGTAAAGGTAGTCGTTAAACGTTCGCCTTTGGTACCGTTGATATTAAGCGTATTTTCATTCGCCGCACCTCCATTGATATCTACAACCGAAAGACCGTGATAAATCATAGTGCCGTTTAAATTTAAGACATTTTTCGTAGCCGTAGCTCTACCGTTTGATTCAACGAGATGCGTTTTCCTGAGCTCACCGCCGTTTAGATTCAGTGTATTTTCGCTAAATACGGTACCGTCCTGCTGCGAGGAAGCTACGTTTATACTATTGAGCGTACCGCCGTTCATCGTCAAAGCATTGCCCTTAAGCGTCTGATCGGCTGCCGTGGCGCTATTTACGATGATATTATTCAACGGGGAATTATCGCTCGGTTGGCTATCGAGCGTAATTATCTGCGCGGCGGTCGGATTTTTTACCGTTAGGGTTCCGTCGTCGACGTCTTTTTCATAGACGTCGTAATTATTTAAATCCGTGGTTTTATCGATCGTAAGCGGATTCGCAACGGGTATGGCGTAAAGTTGGCCGGCGAGCGCCAAAGATAAACTCGCGCCGATAGTTTTACTGTGCATTTTGAACTCCTCCATAAATGCGAGATGAAATAGCGGCAAGCGAACTCAATTTAGCGACGCTTTTGCACGCTAAAATTTGAAATGTATTATACTCCTATCAATATTAAAGAATTATTAACTATTAAATTTTTAAAGTAGCATTAAAAAATATTCGTTTTGCGGCGTAAATTTAAAGCACAAACGCAATAAATTTCGCTCAATTTACATTGTGAAATCGCAAAAATCGCCCATCCTCAAGAAACGAATTTAGCATCACGCCGGCGCATAAATTTGCAGCGCAACGGTAACGCCGAATTGATGCTGCGGGCTCGTAGCAAATGCTCCGCGATATTGGTAAATTTCCGAGCGCGATTGCGTTAGACGGTCGCTTCGCGCCGAAAATACGGGCGTTAAATTTGACGCTCGCGGCAAAATCAAGTGCAGCTTCGAGCCGACCCGATCGTAGACGGCATCGGAAGCAATACGGCGCGTAAAGCCTTAAATTTCGGCGCGGAGCCGTTTACCGCCCGTATCCTCCCCTACCTTTTAAATTTTCGTCGTAATCCACCCCGTTCGTCATTCGCCTGCGCGAAGCGTCAAATTCATCGCGCAGCGGGCTTTTGCGCACGTTAAACTGCAGCGGCTCTATGCCTAAAATATCGGCGAGCACGTGAGCCAGATCGTCGCTCATAAAAGGCTCGTCCTTCGCCGCGCCTATGCGCCGCCAAAGCTCCGCATGATCGGCGATAAAGCTTTTTGAAGCGATGAAAAGCAGCGGAATTTCGTAGGTGAATCGGGTATTGATGTTGTGCCCGATGAGGCCGTTTTGCTCATAGATATTCTCTCCGTGATCGCTGAGATAGACGATGAGGCTGTCCTCATCCGATGAATTTCATTCACCACGTAGTCGTTATACAGCACGCTGTTATCGCAGCACGCGAGGGCGACCTTTTGCTTTTGCGTAAACGGTAAGGCGATATCGTCGCTTTTAAATTTATCAAATTCCTCGGGATAGCGTTTTTTATAGTCCATATGATTTCCCATGAGATGCACGACGTAGAAATTTCGCTCGCGCTGCGATTTTTTCGCCTCTTTGATGATCGGCAGCAGCGCGCCGTCGTGCGCGACTCGCATGCTATCGAGCTGATCGCTTGTGGAAAGAAAGATGCTTTTTTTCGGCGCGATCGGCGGCACTTTTTGCGCTAAGGGCAAATTTGCCGAAGGCTTCTTAATTGCTGATCCACATCGTGCGAAAGCCGCTCAGCGCGAACATATCGATAATGCTAAGGCTCTCAAACCACGGCCTTTCGCGCTCGCTTTCGTAGTCGCTGAAATTAAGTATCCGCATCAGCGCGGGATTGGTCGCGCCGTAGCACGAAACAGTATCGCTAAATTTAATAAGCAGCCCCCGCCGCTGCAGATCGTTTAGCAAAGGCGTCGTATCTTTGCCGTATCCGTAAAGCGACATATGGCCGCGCTGCAGGCTCTCGCCGATAATCAGCACGACGTTTTTAATCTGCGTTGCGTTAAAATCAAGCGCGGAATTCGCCCGCTTCGCCTCGTCGTAGCCACGCTCGATGCTTTGCAGATCGGCAAGGAAATTTGCATCGCCGAGATAATCTTTTACGACGAACGCGAACTCAAGCGGAGCGTATGTGCCGAGCGTCGCGCGATAACGCTCGCCACCGCTTGCGATTTTGGTCGCCGTAAAAATGCAAAAAATGACCACACAAATCGGATAGATCACGCTAAATGCGGCTCGCAGCCTCGCGCTGCACGAGCTTTTTTTTAAACTTCAGCGCGACAAACGTCGCGGTCGCGAATGCGAGCAAAGAGCAGATCACGCCCGCGCTGAGAAATTGCGCGGCGAATTCCTTACTTTCGTTCGCGTCGGTGTGGATTATCGCATCGAGCGCGACGACGTTAAAAGCGGAGTCGAAAAAAAACGACCAAAAAGAGCGAGATAGCCGCACAAAGCGTATTGATCGCTAGCACAAACAGAGCGGCAAGCCCGAAAAATCTTCTAAAAACGACGAAGCAGAGATGAAAGATGAGCAAATTTATGATCAAAATGCAGCAAAAATCCTCAAAGATCCGCGAAAATATGCGATCTTCCACGCCGTAAAAGTAATACGCCCGCGCCGCGCAAACGATCAAATTAAGCGCGACGACGAGCCAAAATACACCCACCGCGCCGCATAGGCCGAAATAAAATTTCGGCGCGGGCGCAAGCAGAGCCCTCGCTTTATCAAGTAGTAGTTGAACCATTTTTGCTCTTTATTTTTAAATTTACATCTGCCGCATCGACGGAACCGCTGCGGCGCAGTCTCGCATCCACAAATTGTGCCGCACTTCAAGTCGGCTCACGCCAACGCAATGAAAACAGGCGGTAAATTTTACGCTTACAAATTGTGCCGCGCCGAAATCTCTACCGCGAAATTGAGCGCGTCTGTTTTTGCGCCGCGATCGGCGAATTTTTGCGCGACACGATGCCGCAAGGCAAATTTTACCTGCCGAAATTTGAATGCGGCGAAATTGATGCGACATTTTCTGTTGCGAAATTTGCCGCACGGCGCGCTTCCTAAACGGCAAAATTCCGTGCCGTGCCGCGTATCAAAAATACGACGCGATTGAGCGCATAAATTTAAATCCGCAAGACGCCGCACCAAAAACAACTGCCGCGCGCAAATCCCACGCACAGACGCACGCTCGCGCAGAATTTACGCGCAAAATGCAAGCCCGCTTTTTGCATCAAATTTATGCAGCGGGTATTTGCGCGAAATTTCGCAGCAGCCCAGAGCGTGCAAATTTCACGCCGAGCAAACGTGCATGTACGAGGCGCTAACGTATCGAAATTTCGCAGCGAATGCGTGAAATTTCTCGGCGCGAGCGCATCACCAAATTTCATCACCAAATTTTCGCCGGCCGAATTACCTTACTCGTAGCCGAAAATTTTAATCCCCGTATCGCTCTGCTCGTATCGCAGCGCGGGGATCTTTTGTAGTAGATTTTTTAGCTTTTCCAAATCGTTTTTCCTCCCGCCGTCAAAGGCTCGCGGCACCCACACCCACGCGATCTCGTCGTATGCAAACGAGCCCACCGAAAAACTAGCTCGCTTTGAGCCCGCCTCCCATTTGGAGGAGTTTTTGATCGCGTAGAAGTTCGGATAGAGGATTTTTTTGATGATAAAGCATTTGCAAAATTTAAAATCCGCGAAAAACTCCGCCCACGTCGCATCCTCGGTAAAATAGCCCTTCGCACGCAGGCGCTTTTTCTCTTTGCGCAGCCTAATCGGTTCATAAAATCGCTGCCAAGCCCTCGCGCAAGCATCCATAAACGCGAGCATGCGGGCGAAGTAAATTTTAAAAAGCGCCTTAAAAAGCTCCATCTACTTCTCGATCTGCGATTTTAGCGATTTATCGATTGCGATCTCGCTGGAGTTTATATCGATCGTCTGAAGCGCCTTGTCCTGGAAGATAAATCCGACCTCCTTCGCGCCGAAGCTCTTGGCGATCGCCTCCAGCGTGTCGGTCGCAGATTTGTGGATCTTGCCGCCCAGATCGTTGATGATTTTTAGCGAGAGCTGCTTGACCTCGTCCTTGGCGTCGTCAATCAGGCGGTTTTTATCACTCTCGTCAAAGCTCGCGCCGAATAGCCCGTTTAGCGAATCGGGCAGCAGAAACGGCAGCAGCTTGGCGTTTTTCTCGTCGTAAATTTTCATATCTTTGATCGAGTATTTGTATTTGCACGGCGGCATCTTGATCTCGTAGCGATCCTCGCCCTGCGGCAGTATCGCAAAGTCGGGGCTTAGCAGGTCGTAAACGAACTCGATCTCAAACTCGAAGATGATGGCGATCTGCTTTTTCGTCATCAGCGGCGATACGAGCGAGCCCAGCAGCCCACTGCCTACGTTTTGCTTGCGCGTGACGATCTCTTTGGAGTAAATTTTAAAAACGCTCAGCTCGCCGATGCTTTTAAGCCGCGTGATGTCGGTGGCGATCTGCGGCTTGCTCGCTTGTTCGCCGCTTTTGCGCATCTTAAAAAACATAAAAACCAAGATGCAGAATATTACTAAATTTAGAAGAAAAGCAAAATTTTCCAAATTTCATCCTTTAAAATTTTATCGGTATTTTAGCAAAATACAGCGCCGATTTGTAGTGCAATTAAAATTTTACGATTTTTGCAACGCGAAATTTCAAAATCGCAAAAGAAATTTTAAAGAAGCGATCCGCAATTATAAAATTTAACGCGGACGCAGTCCGCCCCACCGCTATCGTCGTCAGGGGATGGGCGGGGTTTGTGGGCGAGCAGAGCAATGCGGTGCTGCGAGGCAGCGCCGCCTCTGCGAGAAGTGTGACCTCGCAATTCAAGCCCCCTTCCCGCCCCAAGAATAACAGAAATCACGGCATAAATTTCACTGGCTGTGAATTTGGCGATAAAATTTTATTTTGTAAGTTTCTATAAAATTTCATGGATATAACTTAGCGCTTGGATGCATTATGCGCGATATTCGTAAGGGGGCGGCGCTCAGAGTTGCTAGGCGCACCCGCCCCCTTACCAACCCCCACCCGCGCGACGCTAGCGGGGCGGACTGTGTCCGCGTTAAATTTAAACTGCGGCTTGCGCCGCATATTTGGAATTTTAAATTCTACGTAAAATTTAAAATCAAGAGCGTAAAGTGTTTCGGCACGACGGATATAAAATGGAGGCAAATTTAAAATTTACCCGCTGCAAGCCGCGATCAGGATGCAAGCGAGTAAATTTGGCAATTTCAGGTAAATTCACGAGCGAAAACAAATTTTACAAACTCCCGCGAAATTTTATAAAATCTCCCTAAAATCATACCCTGCGTTTTTGAGCGCCCAGGCGATGTCTTCTTGATGAGCCTTGCCCTTGGTCTCAAGCGTGATCGTGATCTGCGCGTCGCCGTACTCGATATTGGTCGAGAAGCGGTCATAGTCGATCTTGACGATGTTTGCATTGGCGCGGCGCAAGATTTCGGTAAGCCCCGTAAGCGCGCCCGGCTTATCGACGAGCGTGACGTTGATCGTCATCTTGCGGTGCGACTTGATAAGACCTTTTTCGATGATGATGTTTAGCATCTGCACGTCGATGTTGCCGCCGCTTAGGATGATGCCGATCTTTGCGCCCGCGGGGAATGCAAATTTCGCGTTCATTAGCGCCGCTACACCCGCCGCGCCCGCGCCCTCGACGATGATTTTTTGCTGCTCTAGCAGATAGAGTATCGCGCTTGCGATCTCCTCGTCATCGACCTGTACGAACTCATCGACGCACTCGATGATCGTAGAGAGTGTGATCTCGCTCGTATCCCGCACCGCAATGCCGTCGGCGATGGTGCGGACCGATTCGGAATTTAGCGGCTTTTTCGCGACGAAGCTATCGTGCATCGCAGGCGCGCCCTTGGCGGCTACGGCGATGATTTTGATGTCCGGATTGATCTGCTTGGCGCAGCTGCAAACCCCCGTCGCAAGCCCGCCGCCGCCAACTGGAACGACGATGTATTCAAGATCTGCGACCTCTTCGATCATCTCAAGCGCGATCGTGCCTTGGCCCGCCTGGACGAACTCGTCGTTGAAGGGATGCACGAACGTCAGATTGTGCTCCTTCGCATATTCCAGCGCAAACGCGTACGCCTCGTCGAAATTATCGCCCTGCAAAATGATCTCCGCGCCCAGAGCCTTCGTGCCGCTGATCTTTAGAAGCGGCGTGGCTTCAGGCATTACGATCACGGCGCGCACGCCGAATTTTTGCGCGCTCATCGCTACGCCTTGAGCGTGGTTGCCAGCGCTTGCGCAGATGACGCCGTGCGCACGCTCCTCGTCCGTAAGATGCGCGATTTTATTGTAAGCGCCGCGAATCTTATATGCGCCGGTGCGCTGCAAATTCTCGCTTTTGAGATACACTTCCGCGCCGTAAATTCTACTTAGCTTCGGCGCCAGAGCAAAGGGCGTTTTATAGACGAAATCGTTTATCGTGCGCTTTGCTTGGATGATTTTATTTAGATCAACCATCTACTTCCTTTCGTAATTTTAAATTTTGTTATTATACATATTTTAGGCGAAATTTTATCCCGCGCGCAGCCTAAATCCGCAGCTTCGGTCTGGGCTCACGCCTAGCTCCTACGCCGCAGCAGCACGCCGCATTCAATATGGCTCGTATGCGCGAACTGATCGAAGATCGCAAACCTCTGCACCTCGTGCGTAGCGCAAAGCGAGCGTAAATTTTCAAAAAGCGTCTGCGGGTTACAGGAGATGTAGATCAAATTTTGAAAATTTTTTATGAAATCAATCACGCTAGGCTCCAGCCCCGCTCGCGGCGGATCAATCAAGACGTGCGAAAAATCGTAACCGAAAATATCGATCCCCTTTAGCCGCTCAAACTCGCGCCGCCGCGCAAACGCGCTCATCAGCTCATCTGCGCTAAGACGGACAAATTGCGCGTTGCAAATGCCGTTGAGCTCGCAGTTTATGCGCGCATTCGCAATCGAGTTTTTTGAAATTTCGCTCGCCAGCACGCGGTTAAATTTAGCCGCAAGCGGGATGGTGAAGTTGCCGTGCCCGCAGTACAGCTCCAGCAGATCGCGCGCGGCGGAGCTTTCTAGGCGCACGGCATATTTTTCGCAGCTCGAATTTTGTGCTACGGACTGCTCGTGGCTCGAATTTTGCGCGATGAGTTTTTCGCAGGCTGAATTTTGCACGCTTTGCTTTTCGCAATCCAAATTTTTCGTGGCGGAATTTTGTGCGTCCAAATCCTTGCGAGTGAAATTCTCATCCGTAGAGCTCTCGCATGCGGACGCGCGGTTAAATTTCGCGGAATTTTCGCCGCTACATTCTGCGCAAGCGGAATTTGCTTCAACAGAATTCTGGCAAGCGGCATCCAATTCGGTGGAATTTTTAGAAGCGAAATTTCGATCCATAGAATTTTGCGTAGCAAACTGCTCGCAGCTCGAATTTTGCTCGGCGGAATTCTTTGCTATGGAATTTTTTACGACGGAATTCTGCGAGGCAAAATTTTTTTCAGTAAAATTCCTAGCGGCGGAATTCTGTGCGCTACACCCCTCGCTCGCGCCATCTTTGCCGAAGTCCACGCAGCTTCTCGCCCAGGCGATCATCTTTTCGTTCACGCCGCGGTTGGGCTGGATGAAGGCGTTTTCGCCGAAGCGAAATTTATAAACTCGCCCGTCCACGCAAAGCTCGTCTGTGAGGCTTAGCTCGCCGCTTAGCAGCTTCTGTCCGCGCGCGCGAGCCATAACCCTGATGTCAAGTTTGCCCGCCAGCTCACAAATCGCCTCCTGCTCGCGCTCGCCCAGGCGCTTGTGATAAAGCAGCGTCACCAAAATCCCGCTGGCGCACGAAATAAACTCGACGCCGAAGAGCCTTTCTTTTAAAGCTTCGTTCCACCTAAGCGCCTCTAGCAGCCGCGGCATTAAATTTGCGATAGGAAGCGCTACCTTGGGGCATTCGTTAATTAAAATTTTCTTGCTACGTGCGCCGCCCATCGTGTAAGCAAGATCAAATACGCTATGCCAAATATCGTGCCAGATGCCAAATTCCGCCCTGATACGATAATTTTGCGGCTGTGAGGCAAAAAACTCAAACTCGCCGCCAAAAAATTCTCTGAACTTATCGCTTATCAGACGCTTTTTGTATGAAATTTGATCCTCATAGGGCTCACCGAGCGTGCAGCTGCCGCAACTACCGAAGCTTTCGCAGTTCATACATCCACTCTTTTACCAACCGTGCGCAGTAAAAGAATGATAGCCGCGATACCCAAGATCAGACATCCCCACACGCTAAGCCCAAAGCCCGCAGGCAGGTAGCCGCAAACGATACTGATGCCGCAAACAACCAGCGCATAGGTCATCTGCGTGCTTACGTGCTCGATATGATCGCAGCCTGCGCCCATCGAAGAGAGGATCGTCGTATCCGAAATCGGCGAGCAGTGATCGCCGAAGATCGCCCCCGTAAGTACTGCGCTGATGTTTACGCACATGAAAACGTGAAATTCCTCGCCGCTAAGTCCGTATTTTTGCCCCACGGCGTGCGCTAACGGTACGGCCAGAGGGGTGACGATGCCCATAGTACCGAAGCTCGTGCCGGTGGAAAATGAGATAAACGAGCTAAGCACGAAGATCACGATCGCAAGAGCAAAGCGCGGCGTAGCATCGCTTAGAAGCTCGACCAAGTAGCGCGAAGTGCCGAGCTCTTTGATAACCGAGCTAAGCGACCACGCAAAAAGCAGGATTATGACGGTATTTAGCATACTTTTCCAGCCGCCCACCCAGACCTCGATCGCCTCTTTGACGCCGTAAATTTTTTGCGCGATCCCCAAAACGACGGCGATGATTGACGAAAAGAGCGCGGATTGAAACAGCACGACCGAGGCGTCCGCCGCGCTAAAAGCGGTACGGATCGAAGTAAAGCTAAGAGGAGCTGCCTTGACCGCCTCGAAAGCCTCGCCCTCCAGCGAGCTGTAGCCGTTTAGATAAAATCCGATGACTGAAAGAACGATCATCGCGCCTAGCGGGATCAGCGCGTTTATCTTGCGAAGCACGACGCCCTCTTTGGGTACGAAAATTTGATCCTCTAAATTTTTGATTTTAAAATCCGCAGCTCCGCTCTTACCGCCGCGAGATGCGATCTCTGCGCGATACATCGAGCCAAACTCCCTGCTCATCACGGCGGTGGCGACTACAAAAAAGATCATAAAAATATTATAAAATCTATACGGGATCGTCTCAACGAAGACGGTGAAGGCGTTTATGTTTTCTATGCCGATCTGTGAGTAGGCCTCTTTGATCGCCGAAATTTCGACTCCGACCCAGGTGGAGATCACCGCGATGCCGGTAATCGGCGCGGCGGTCGCGTCGATGATGAAGGCGAATTTCGCGCGCGAAATTT
Source organism: uncultured Campylobacter sp. (assembly GCF_938030785.1). Taxonomy (GTDB): domain Bacteria; phylum Campylobacterota; class Campylobacteria; order Campylobacterales; family Campylobacteraceae; genus Campylobacter_B. The sequence continues at coordinate 13,804 of NZ_CALHIK010000070.1, read as the reverse complement.
TAAATTTATCCATAAGCGGTCGCATGATAGGGCCCACGATCAGCGCGTTTGCGTAATCGTCGAAAAATATCACGATACCCATCAGCCAAGTATAAATTTGACCCAAAACTGGGGTGTCTGCGTGCTTGCTAAGCCAAAGCGCAAGCGCCTTCGTACCGCCGCTTTTGGTAACCAGAGCGATGAGCCCGCCGATACACATAACCTGAAGCAAAATACCCGCATTCCACGTATCCGCCATCGATTTTACCATACGCGAGCACAGATCGGTAAAAGCAAAAAGCGCCGAAGCTGCGATATTTTGATCGACCATACCGATAAGAAAGGTTCCGCTTAGCACGCCCAAAAACAGCGACAAAATCACGTCTTTGGTGATAAAAGCAAGCACGATCGCCGCAACCGGCGGGATAAGCGTCAGCACGCCGTAAAGCTCGCTGTTTCGCACGGCTGGCTCCACGTCCGCAAGCGCCAGCGCGGGCAAAAAAATCGCCGTAAAAATAAGCAAATTTTTTAACATTTTAATCCTTGATATGGTTGATAAAATTTTAAAGCTTAGCCCGCATTTGGACTAAGCTTTAAAATTTCGCGCCTGCTACGGCTGCCGATCTCATATTTGCGCAGATCCGCTTTCGTGCGCGCAAAGGGCTTTAAATTTTAAATCCGGCGATTCGGATCTCACGCGGCAAGGCCTTAAATTTTAAAATTTAAAGCACGCAAATTCGCTCCGCGTAAATTTAAAATTTAAAACTCAAAGCGAAGCGGCGTAAAATTTGCCCGCCTTGAAATTTTAAAATTTTAAGACGCGGCAAGCGGCGCAGAAGCCGCTTCTTTTTAAAATTTTGAAATTTTAAAATTTAAAAACAAGCGTCCGTTTTAAACTTCGTCGCAAACGAAATTTTATCGCTAAAAGCCGCATGCAAGCAGATCGCGCTTTAGATTAAAGCTCATTCTCCTTTGCGGGCTCTCCGTCCGAGCCCTCATCGTCCAGGCTCTCGCTAGGCTTTAGACCGATCGATTTCAGATAGCTCTGCGTCTGCGCATCGCCCCCTAAAATCGCATAGTCCATCACATTTAGACCTGCCTCGTCGCTTAACTTTTCGTTGGCTCCCGATCTTACTAAAAGCTCGACGATCTGCTTGGTGCCGTTTTGCGCAGCATACATCAGCAGAGTCTCACCCGCGCCTGCAAACGTAAAGGTGCAGGTATCCTCGGTGCCACCCAAAGACGCCAGCGCCTGCATCTCGGTGCTGCTTATCTGCCTTACGTTCACGCTTGCGTGGTTGTAGATAAGCAGCTTCACGAGCTCGTAGTTTTTCATCGCTACGGCGTAAAAGATCGGCGTTTGGCCGAGGGAATTTTTATAATTTACCTGCGCACCTTTCGAGATCATAAACTTGGCGTTTTCGATACTGCTCATCGCGTAAAACAGCGAGTTTTCCTCGCCCGCATTCACCTGCGCGCCGTGCTCGATCAAAGTGGAGATAAAGCGCTTATCATAACCCAGCAAAAGCGCCAAATCAAGGGCATCGTCAAGCTCATACGAGGCGAAACTTTTGCTAAATAAAAGCGCGTTAAATTCATCCGCGCTCACGCCCTGCTTAAGCGCAAGCTCAAGCTCGCTGCGCGCGCCTACTTCGCGATCGTTTGCGGCGTATGAGGTAAACTCGGCGATCACGGCACTAGCCAGCTCGTCCGCTCTAGCGTCATCGAAGCTTGCAGCGAAGTGTGCTTTTAGCGCCTGCTTCGCCGCTGCGAGCTCGATTTTGAAATTTCGGTAATTTATAAAATTTCCGATCTTTCGCTCGGAGTAAAATTCTAAAACTTCAAACGATTTTTCGCTGGTTTGCGCGTAGTTTTTCTCTTTGGCGTAGCTCAAAAAGCCCTCGCCGTCCATCCCCGCAAATGCAAGCACGCGCTCGAACTTCTTTTCATTGACCAGGGCTTTATTGCCGACGCAATCGACGTTTTCGCCTCTGATTTCGGCCGCGCTCTGCCTTAAGTTTTGCAAAAAAGGGGCGTTAAGCAGCGAGCCTTGACAGCCAAAATCGCTTTGCAGCAACTCCTCGTCGCTCAAACTCGCGCCGAAAAATCCGCGCGCATCCTCCTGCATCTGCTCGCAAGAAGCGCCAAAAAGCGTGCCGCAAAAAACAAACGAACCCATTAGAATTTTTCGCATCGCTACCTCGAATTGCATTTGAAGCGTTATTTTACCTTTAAATTTATTTATTAAAACTTAGTGCGGGCGGTGGACTGCACGAAATTTCTTTAAGCTCTATGGAATTTCGCGAAATTTTTGAAATTTTGCGACGTAGCGGCGCGGCGGCGGGTGGCGTTAAGCGACGGATAGTTAGCGGCGTAGCGACGGGCGACGCTTATGTGAGCACGGCGGCGGGTTTCTTTAAAATTTTAAATTTATGCGCGGGCTGGCGGTAAAATAGAATTTTGCAAGCCGTACAAATCTAGCGGAATTCCGCGCGCGATCGCGCAATTAACTTGCCGAATAAAATTTTATGCGCTCTTCGCGAAGTAGAATTAAAATTTCACCGCGCAAAATTCCGCGCCTATCGCAAATTTCGCCGCGTTAAAATTTAGCAAATTTTAATCTGGTGGAATTTAGCACGACCGTTACGGAGCTAAAGCACATCGCCGTGGCGCCGTACATCGGCTTTAGAAGCACGCCGAGCGCTGGATATAGCGCGCCTGCCGCGATCGGGATACACACGGCGTTGTAAAATAGCGCCCAGAAGAGGTTTTGCTTGATCGTCCGCATTGCGGCGCCGCCTAGGCGGAATAGATACAGCACGCTTTCAAGGTCGTTTTTTATAAAAATCACGTCGCCCGCGCCCTTGGCTACGTCGCTGCCGCCGTTCATCGCGACGCCGATACTAGCGGCTTTTAAGCTCGGTGCGTCATTGACGCCGTCGCCCACGAAAAGCACCCGCTTGCCTTCGTCGGTCAAGGATTTGATGAACTCATATTTGCCGCTTGGAAGCACTCCGCTTCTTACCTCGTCGATGCCGAGGTTTTGAGCGACGAAATTTGCCGTTTTGGCGTTATCGCCCGTTAGCATGACGGTTTTTACGCCGCTTTTTTGCAGCGCCTGCACGACGCCGCGCGCTTCGGCTCTGATCTCGTCGCTAAATGCGATGAAGCCCGCGTATGAGCCGCCTATCGCGCAGTAAACGACGCCGAAGCCCTTGTCTAAAAGCTCCTCCGCTTCTACTTCGACGCCCGCATCCACGCCGCGCTCGCGCAAAAAGCCCGCGCTGCCGCAAAGAATTTCGCCGGTGGGATTTTTAGCTACGATACCTTTTCCCGCGATGCTTTCGAACTCGCCGTTAAATTTAGAAATTTCGCCGAATTTCAGCTCGGCAAATTTTACGATCGCCTTTGAGATCGGATGCTCGCTAAGCTTTTGCGCGCTTGCTAAAGCATAGAGATCCTGGGCGCTCAGATCGCTGAAGCTTACCGAAATTTCGCCCTTGCTAAGCGTGCCGGTTTTATCGAAAACCGCGACGTCGGCGCCTTTTAAAATTTCTAAAATTTCGGGATTTTTGATTAAAATTCCAGCCTTTGCAGCGTTTGAGATCGCGCAAACGATCGCGATCGGCGTCGCAAGACCTAGCGCGCACGGGCAGGAGATGATAAGCACGCAGATAGCGGCGGATGCGGCGTATGGGAGCCGTCCGTCAAGCGCGATCCACGTTATAAAGCTAGCAAGCGCGATCAAAATCACCGCGGGCACGAAGATATTTGAAATTTTATCCGCAAAGCGCGCGATCGGCATCTTTTTGTTGCCCGCCTCGTTTAGCAGATTTTTAATCTCGGCAAGCAGCGTCTGATGCGAAAATTTCGTCACCTTTACGTAGATGACGCCGTCCGTGCTGACACAGCCTGCGTTTACCTCATCGCCCACGCCTTTATAAACTGCCAAGCTCTCGCCGCTGATGAGAGAGGCGTCGATCTGCGCGCCGCCCTCGACGATAAGCCCGTCGCATGGGATGCGCGAGCCGTTTTTTACTAGCACCTTATCGCCCGGCTTTAACGCTTCTGCGCGCACTTCGGCTATCGTGCCGTCGTCTTTGATCAAAAGCGCGGTTTTGGGGCTTAGATCGATTAGCCCCTTAATATAGTCGTTCGCCTTCATCTTGCTGCGCTCTTCGAGGTATTTACCGAGCGAGATAAAGGCGATTATCATCGAGGCGGAGGAGAAATAAAGATTGGTAAATTCGTTCTGCGCGCCGTGCGTATAGACCCACGCCGCGGCCGTTAGCGAATAGGCAAACGCGAAAAAGCTTCCCATCGCCACGAGCACGTTCATATCAAAGCTTCTGTTTTTCAGAGAGCCGTAAGCGTGATAAAAGAAGTTCTTGCCGCAGTAAAATAGGCTCACGCACGCCATCGCCGCGCAAAGTAGCGCCTTTGGGACGAAGCCTAAAAAACCGCTCATCTCCACTGCCATTACAGCCGCGGCTAAAATGAGAGCGAGAATAAGCCTAAATAGCGCCGCTTTGAGGTTGCGCCGCTTTTTGCGCTCCAAATCCTCGTAATCCACGGCGATGTCGTAGCCCAGCTTTTTGATCTTGGCTTTTAGCGTCTCCTCAAGCGCCGGATCAGCAAGTACGAACTCGCCACTGCCGTTTGCGAAATTTACGTGCGCCTCCTGCACCCCCTCGATCTTGCGACTTACCCGCTCGATCGCATTGGAGCAGTTTACGCAGCTCATCCCGACGATATTTAGAGTGATTTTGCTTGGCATCCGTTAGTTCGCGCAGGCTAGCTTTTCTGCGATGCTAAAGCCCAAATCGTCCATCTCCTCTTTAAATTTAGCCTCGTCGCTCGGATCTAAGCTTAAACTCACCACTCCGCTTGCTACGTCCACCTCAATCTCGCCGAAATCATCCTTTAACGCGTTTTTGATCGTCCTCGCGCAGTTTTCGCAGTGGATATTTTGCGCCTTAAATTTTACGCTTTGTTTCAAAGCCATGGGTCTCTCCTTTGGATTAAAATTTCAAAACTTATACTACTTTTTAATAAATTTTATTTCAACGCCCGCTCCTGAAATTTAAGGGTTTTTCGTTATAATCACCCGTTTTTAAATTTAAGCTTTAAGGAATTTTATGGGACGAGCTTTTGAATACAGACGCGCTTCAAAAGAAGCTAGATGGGGGAAGATGAGCAAACTTTTCCCAAAACTGGGCAAGGCCATAACGATGGCGGCGAAAGAGGGCGGCGAAGATCCGCTGATGAATTCCAAACTGCGCGCCGCGATCGCCACGGCAAAGGCGCAAAATATGCCCAAAGACAACATCGACGCGGCTATCAAGCGCGCAAGCGGCAAGGATAGCGCCGATATCAAAACGATCTTTTACGACGGCAAGGCGCCCCACGGCGCACTTCTCATAATCGAATGCGCCACCGACAACCCGACCCGCACCGTCGCGAACGTAAAGTCGATTTTAAATAAAGCCAAGGGCGAGTTTTTGCCGAGCGGCAGTTTGAAATTTATGTTTTCGCACAAGGCCGTTTTTGAGACCAAGCTGCCGAGCCGCGACATCGAGGAGCTGGAGCTTGAACTCATCGACTTCGGTCTTAGCGAGCTTGAGATCAACGAGTTTGAAAACGATAAAGGCGAGCTCGAAAAGACGCTACTAATCTACGGCGAATACGAAAGCTTCGGCACTCTAAACGAGGGTATCGAAAAGATAGGGCTTGAGATCATCAGCGCAAGCTTAAAATTCGTCGCCAACGAAAAGCACGAGTTTAGCGAGGAGCAGCTTGGCGACATAGACGCGCTGCTCGAGCGGCTAGAGGATGACGACGACGTGCAGGCAGTTTACACCAATATCGCATAGGAGAAAAAATGGAAAGCTTAAAAATTTACGACATCGACACGGCGGCTTTGGCGCGCGATAAATACGCCGTGATAAAGACCGAAAAGGGCGATATGAAGCTGGAGCTTTTCGGTGGCGAAGCTCCGCAGGCGGTTACGAATTTCGCTAGCCTCGCGCGCAGCGGGTTTTACAAGGGGCTAAATTTTCACCGCGTAATTCCAAATTTCGTAATTCAAGGCGGTTGTCCGCGCGGCACCGGCACGGGAGGCCCGGGCTGGCGCATAAAGTGCGAATGCGACCGCCAAAAGCACAAGCATGTGCGCGGCGCGCTATCGATGGCGCACGCGGGGCGCGATACTGGAGGGAGTCAGTTTTTCGTCTGCCACAGCGCGCAGCCGCACCTAGACGGTGTGCATACGGTGTTCGGACAAATCGTGGATCAGCCTAGCCTAGCGGTTTTGGACGCGATCAGGCAGGGCGATAAGATCATCGACGTCGAGATTAAAGAGAGCCTGTAATCATGATTAAATTTAAACCGCGGGGCGCCAGACCGTGATAAAGATCGGCACGGACATAACCGCAGTACGCAGGATCGCGGCGCTGCGCGCAAAATACGGCGCGAAATTTCTAAAGCGCATTTTGAAAAAATCCGAGCGCTCATCCGCGCTGCGCGACGAAAGTATCGCGGGCGTCTATGCCGCCAAAGAGGCGCTTAGCAAGGCGCTAGGCACCGGCATCGGCGCAGAATTCGGCTTTAAAGACGCTAAAATTTACAAAGACGCTCTGGGCGCGCCGCATCTAAAAATACGCAAAAAAATCCGTAAAAAATTTCATATCAAATCCGCTAGCCTCAGCATAACGCACGACGCAAACGTCGCAATCGCCGTAGTCGCACTGGTGCTAAAAAAATCCAAAAAACGAGCCTAAAATTTTAAAAAGCGATAAAAATTTTATCGCTTTTTTCTCGAGCGCGGGATTTTTAAATTTTAAAATCTCGCCCGGGTTGCGCGTCCTAGGAATTTTATCGCGCGATCGCGCAAGCAAAAACCTTGCGTAAATTTTGCGCGGCAGAATTTTGAAATTTCATTGCGCCGCAGAATTTTGATTTAAATTTGAGGCACGGAATTTTATAGCGTCACGATACGCGACGGCGTAACTCAAAGAATTTCAACCTGAATTTTAGAAGCAGAAAGATATATTTTCGGTTTAAAATTTGCTGCGAAATCGCGCTCTAAAATTTAAAGTAGACGCAAAGCCGCTTTCGTCCGACGCACGTATCATCAAGGATTTTTATGAGCCGACCGAACATACATCGCCGCGGCGGCGTCTGTTTGTCGCGCCCATCTCGAGCAAGAGGCTTTTTTGCCGTACTTATGCCGAATGCCGCAGATAACGCGGCGTTCTCTATTGCTATGTGCGAAAAAATGGAGGCGAGTTTATGTCGCTGCATTTACCGCTTAGTCTGGCGCTAGCTTGAGCGTGCACGGATAAGCGGCGCGCACAGTAGCGAGCGATCAAAATTTACACGACGAAATTTTAAAGATGAAATTCCGCGGGCTGCAAATTTAGCGCTAAATTTTTAAAATTTCACGGCGGCTCAAATTTTAAAATTCCATGCAGGGCGGATTTAAAATTTTAAGCCAGCAAGCCCGTGAGGATAAATTTAGCCGCCAAGAAGTTTGCAAGTCTCTGCAAAGTGGAATTTTATCACGGCGCGGCGCCGCAAAATTTTCAATTGCACGTATTTTAGCGGCGGGCTTACGCGGCTTACGTTTTCGCGCGAGGTATAAATTTTAATTGTCTATATTTCGGCCGCTTTAAGACTGCGCCCGAAGCCGCCGCATTTAGAGCAGGGTAAATTTAAATCGCTCGCGCCAAGCTACGATTAAATTTCAAGCGTTTTAAGCGCAAAGCGCGGTCACGGCGCTAGCTTGCGTCAAAATACCCCCAAACTACGACTAAAATTCCAAGCCTCGACCGAATTTTACGCGCAATGAAAGGCGGACTACTCCGCCTTTTTTAGATTATCGGCGAGCAAAAACGCAAGCTCCAGCGCCTGATCTGCGTTTAGGCGCGGATCGCACTGCGTTTCGTAGCGCTGTTTTAGCGTCTCTTGCGTCACGTTAAACGAGCCGCCCGTGCACTCGGTGACGTTTTGACCGGTCATCTCAAGGTGAATGCCGCCCGCATGCGTGCCCTCCGCGGCGTGGATCTCGAAAAAGCTCTGAACTTCACTTAAAATTTTAGAAAATTCGCGCGTTTTATAGCCGTTCGCGGCCTTGACGGTGTTGCCGTGCATCGGATCGATGCTGTATAGGATCGCCCTGCCCTCACGCTTTAGCTCGCGCAAAATTTGCGGCAGCCGCGCACCGATCTTATCCGCGCCCATGCGGATGATGACGTTTAGCCTGCCCGCTTCGTTTTGCGGATTGAGTTTGTCGCAAAGGCGCAAAATTTCATCCGCAGTGCCGCTTGGGCCGATCTTGACGCCGAGAGGGTTTTTGATACCGCTTAAAAAATGCACGTGCGCATCGTCCGCGCCGCGCGTGCGCTCGCCGATCCAAAGCATGTGCGCCGAGCAGTCGTACCAATCGCCGCTGGTACTGTCGATGCGCGTCAGGCACTCCTCGTAGTGTAGCAGCAGCGCCTCGTGCGAGGTGTAAAGCACCGTCTCGGCAAGGCTCGGAGAATTTGCGGCGCTCAGTCCGCACGCCTCCATAAATTTTAGCGTGCGCGAAATTTCATCGCTGAGCTCGTTAAATTTAGCCTCCAGCTCGCCCTTTTTCAAAAAGCCTAAATTCCACTTATGCACCTCGTGCAGGTTCGCAAGACCGCCGCGAGAAAAGGCGCGCAGAAGATTTAGCGTCGAAGCGCTTTGATGATACGCCTCGATCATGCGAGCGGGATCTGGCTTGCGCGCCGCTTCGCTAAACTCAAAGCCGTTGATTATGTCGCCGCGGTAGCTAGGCAGACTCACGCCGCCCACCTCCTCAAAGTCGCTGCTGCGCGGCTTTGCGAACTGCCCTGCGATACGGCCTACCTTAACGACGGGGCAGCCCGCCGCAAAGGTAAGAATGATCGCCATCTGAAGCATTACTTTAAACATATCGCGGATATTATTCGCGCTAAAATCATTAAAGCTCTCCGCGCAATCGCCGCCTTGAAGCAGAAACGACTTGCCTTCGCTGGCGCGCGCAAGCTCGGCTTTTAGGTTGCGAACCTCGCCCGCAAAAATTAACGGCGGCAGCTTGTAAAGGCGCTCTTTAGCGGCCTGCACCGCACTTTCATCCTGATAAATCGGCTGCTGTAAAATTTTATAATCTTTCCACGACGTCCTACTCCAGCTCATAGCCCCTCCTTAAATTTCGTAAATCCCGCGATTATACCCAAATAAGCTTTTATTAACCCAAAAAATCTTAAAATAGCGCCTTTAGGCAATTTGGAAGGAATTTTATGGAAAACGACCGCTCGAAGGGACTGATGCTTGCATTTGCCACCTTTTTTATGTGGGGCGTTTTTCCGATATATTTTAAGCTCATACGGGGCGTGGATGCAGTGCAAATTTTAGCGCACCGCATCGTTTGGTCCTTCGTGCTGCTGCTTGTTTTTCTCTGCTTTACGCACCGTTTAAAAAACGTCGCGCGACTTCTTAGCGCCCCTAAAATCGCCCTTACGCTGCTTTGTACGGGACTACTTATCAGCACGAACTGGGGTATTTATATCTACGCGGTAAATTCCGATCAAATTTTAGCCACCAGCCTCGGATATTTTATAAATCCGCTATTTTCGGTGCTTTTGGGCGCTTTGTTTCTGCACGAACGGCTAAGCGCGGCGGCTAAGCTTTCCCTGCTGCTAGCCTTTGCGGCGATCGGCGTGCAAATTTACGCGTTGGGTAGGCTTCCTATAATCTCGCTCGTGCTACCGCTTAGCTTTGCATTTTACGGGCTCATACGCAAAAAAGTAAGCGTGCCTAGCTTTGAGGGGTTGTTTTGCGAGACGGCGCTGATGCTACTGCCCGCGCTTGCGTTTCTGATCTACTGCGCGCTGAAAGGAAGCGGCGCCTTCGGCTTTAGCACAAGCGGCGCGCTGCTGTTTGCAAGCGGACTGATTACTATTTTGCCGCTGCTTACCTTCGCCGTAAGCACGCAGTATCTGCCGTTATCCACGATCGGCTTTATGCAGTACATCAGCCCTAGCATGAGCATGCTGATCGCCGTATTTATCTACGGCGAGGAGCTTGAGACTTACAAAATTTTAAGCTTTTCGCTAATTTGGTTCGGGCTCGCGGTCGTGGGCTTGGACGGCTTAAGGAGAAAAAATGGCTAATTTCGCTTTGATGTTCGCAGTCGCCCTTGCGGTGGGCGCGCTCGTGTATTTTCAGGTCCAAAAGGCTTCCGCGCGCGCAGACGCCGCGGATCCCGAGCTTAGCTCGCAAAGGTATATGAAATTTTGCGATATTTTGGAGGGCAAACTACGAGATCTAAAGCGGCTTGAACTGCGCAATGAAAGCGCTCGCGAGAGCTATCTAGACGAGCTTGAGGCTCTTAGCAAGGAGCTGGTTTATATAAAAACGATGCATCAAAGCAACCTAAACCCCGCCGTGTGGGAGGGTAAGCTATTTGAGTTTCTAAATAAAACGGACGCTCTTATCGAAAAATACGCCGCGGACGCAAAGTGCGCACTGCAAGACTGGCGCAAGCAGCTGGAGATAGAATTTAAGAATTTGTAGCGCGAAATTTTAAGCGGCGAATTTCGCGGGGGTCTATATCAGGAGAGTTTTAGCGCCTAAATTTATATGATTTAATGCGCTGCAACTCTCGGAATTTTTAAAATTTACATACGTGCCGGAATTTTGTAAACCGCTTGCGTCATGGCGACAAAATTCCATGCATTTTATAAAGCAAAACGACGCAAATTTTAAATCGGCGTAATTTATAGAATTTTGCAAGATACATAGCAACCGCGAAGCCGATAATCGCGTCTGTAAATTTTATAGAATTTACTCATGGGCGGACGCGGTATCCGCAGCCTTGGATCCCGCTTGCTCTAGCTGCTTAGACGCATCGCGCCTTAAAATTTTATCATACTCCTCCACCTCTATCACCTTGCCCTCATACTCTATTTTAAGATTAAATTCCAAGCCTTCTAAGTGCAAATATCTAAAAAATTTATCCAGATCAAAGCCGCCCACGCCATTAAGCTCATCGCCGCAGATCGCAGAATAGCGCTTTATAAGCGTATCGTAGATACCCAGCAGCGCCGTATTCGGCGTTACCGAGCCGCATCTATTAAGATCGGGCAGCGAACCTGCGTTGAACATCATTGCACTCTTTTCCCAATCCTTTGGTTGCTCCGTCATATCAAACCTAACCATATCATAATTAAAACTACCTAATAAGGTCTGGTTCAAAATAATCTCATCGTAACAATAATTATCCATATGCTCTAGGTATCTTTTATTATGCTCTTTCAACAAATACAAATCATTGCGGCAATCATCGTATTGTTTTTGGATACGCTCATCGTCCGGAAGCCCGACCAAATCGTATTTAAGCAGCAAATTTAGCATACTTGCGTCATATCGCTGCGGTAGCATCTGATATATGGAGCAGTTCGGCTGCCGCTCATCCTTGCGAGGTTTGAAGGTGTAAGCGATACAATAATCGTCCGTCCAAGCGGTAATCTCAGGTCTTACGCCGCTGCTAAGCATAAGCTCCGTCATCTGCAAAAATCCACCCGCCACGGCGTAATAGAGCGGATCAGATACCGCGCTAATACCCTCGCTTTTAGGCGTTCCGTAATATGCCCTTACCTGTGCATCGCTAGTATCGGCGACCAAATAGGAATCGCGGTATCCCGGGGTTACAAGCCGCGTACGAACATATTTAACGCTAGAAAAGCTAGCTCCATGCTTAAGTAGAACTTCCACGGCGGCGGTAGAGTTATTTTCGATAGCATAGCTCAGCGCCGAATGAGAAAAATCGTCCGTGCGGTTGATATCCGCTCCGTGATAGATCAGCTCCTCGGTGGTGTTTGCATCGTTGTAAAAACTGGAATACATTATCGCCGTTATGCCAAAATGCAGCGGATCGCCCGCAGTAATGCGCTGCTCTTGCATAAATGCTAAAATACGCGCAGTGTCCTTGGAGTGCAAAAGCTTGCGGAAATACTCCATTCGCTCATCGCCCTGCACTACGCGCTCGTCTAAATCTAACTCGGCGCCCAGCCTTTCGTGCCAGTACCTCGCTCGTGCAGCGCGATCCTCATCCGTTAGCGGCCGATCGTAGGAGTTGCCGAAGGTCGCGACGCGGCTCGCCGTGGAATTTTGCGCGGGCTGAGTTTCGGATCTATCCATAAGTGCACCGCCTGCGATTAGGCAAAATACGCCCGCCGAAACAACCAAGCACGCTATGATGAGCTTGGATTTTATCTCCTTCAAAGCAACCTCCGCAAATAAAATGACAAATACTATCGAGTGTGAGCTTAGCCGAATATAAACGGGCGGAATTTCACAAGGCAATTTCGCTTGGGCGGAATTCGCAGGGCGAGATTTAAGAAGGTAAGGCGTGAAATTTTGTCGGTAGTATTTTATGGTAAATTAAAACCCGTCGTTTAGAATTTTAGGTTCAAATTTTAGCGGGCGTGAGTAAATCGGGCGCGGATCGCGTTTGGGGCATTTATGGGCCGCGATAAATTTAAAATTTCATGCATAGGCTGCGACGAATAGTGCAAATTAAGCGCAATTCGTATTTTGAAAATATCCTTGAGCGTGTTGGATCATCACAGAAGAGCGGCTTTGCCATAAAATTTTAAATTACGACAAAGCCTTCAAGCAATTAAAATTTAATCGGCGCGGCCTAAACGTCGTTAAATTTAGCAGTTATTTTGGCCTGAAGGGCTAGTAAATTCGCTATGCAGTCTTTTTTGAATTTCAAGAAATTTTTCCTTAGCGTCTTGAAGCTCTAAGCAGTACTCCTTAAACTTCGCATCATCCTTCGACATATCCGCAAAATCCTCGATCGAAGCGTCTATTTTACGGATAAATCGGAGCATGATTTCATCGCTCTTTTTAAGCATCTCTTCCGGTTTTATAGCCATGTCTGCTCCTTTTTGATCATTTTCTATATTCATCTTTTTTGCAGTTTTTCAGCTCCGAAAAATCTTGGTGCAATTTTTCGTGAAGACGAAATATCTGCAGTCCCGCCATAGCGAAATCTGAAAAATATGATCTAAATTTTGGATCTTCCTGCGTCAAATCTTTGAAATATTCAAGCAGCTTTCCGCCTTCGTAGATAATATCCACTATATCGTCGTCGCTTTTTTGCAATCTTTCGATATCCATGATCGCCTCCTTTGCTTCCGCTTGCGCGCTCTTTTAACAGATGCTCGTCCGCGTTATAAATTTGCGAGATACTATCACTTTGCGTCTTAATATAAACTAAATTTATGTATAGCCGTTCTCATAATCTATGAAATTTAAAATAGCTTGCGATGTAGAATTTTAAAATCTCGCAAATTCGCAAAGGGCGCAAATTTGCGAGATGAAAGCGGGGTCCCGCTTAAATTTTATTTGCCGCAGCCGCATTTGCCCTGAGCGGCAAGCTTGCGGCGGATATAGGCGATTTTGCTTTGAAGCGGAAGGTGCTTAGGGCAGTTATCCTCGCAGCCTAGCAGCGTCATACAGCCGAATACTCCGTCATCATCGCCGATTAGCTCGTAAAAATCCTCGTCGCTGCGTTTATCCAGCGCATCGATCTGAAAGCGCGCTATACGGTTGATACCGACGGCGCCGATGAAATCCTTTCGCATTATCGCGGTGCCGCAGCTCGCCACGCAGATGCCGCACTCGATGCATCGATCCAGCTCGAAAACCTCCTGCGCGACCTCTGGCTCGACCTTCTCCTCAAGCTTGGCGATATCGGTCTCGTGATCGGTGTGGATCCAGCTCTCTACGCGTTTGCTCATCGCGTTCA
>NZ_CALHIK010000069.1 GCF_938030785.1 uncultured Campylobacter sp. | reverse complement strand
GTAGGCAAAACAAGAGGCGGAGCTATCAATGCAGGGTTTGAGATTATGTTTTAAAGGCGAGTAGGGCTTTTAAAATCAAAATTTAAAAAGCTAAAACGGACCGGTGGTTATGCCGGTTCGTTTTACTATTCTTCGCCTGGCTTTTACGCTATTTTATCAATCAATTTTATTTAATCCTTGGAAATTTCAGCTTTCTTGTTTGATATTTCTATAAATTTTTAAAAATCCACTATTTTATAAGTTTAAATTTCAAGTCTAATCCCATTCCAAATCTATATTTTTCCTCCACCCCATACCTGCAAAATTTTATAAAATTTTATGTTTATTTTATGCAGTATTCTGTATAATTCACACGGATAAACGAAGTGTTTTGCTATTTTTACTTATGAATAACACGATTTTTATTCATTTTATACGATTTTATGTATAATTAACGAATAAATTTGTATAATTTTCATATGTTAGAAACGAGCGATATATTCAACATTTTGCACAATGCCGTCGAAGCCAAAAACAACGGCAAAAAGATCTCCCATGCCGCAATGGCGCAGAGGTTAGGCGTGTCGATGCGGACGTATCAGGACTGGCGCTTGGGCACGACCAAGCCGCAGGCCGCGACCGCGATATGCCAGATGTTGTGCGAGCTCGATAGCGACGACGCTGCGTTTGTACTGCATAAGATAAAAAAACTTATAGGAGAGTAGAGTGCAAAACATTACTTTGCAAGAAAAGCTGGATCTACAGGGCGTCTTTCGCGTGATTTATGAGAAAAAAGAGTCGAAATTCGCGATCTTTTACAAGGCGCTTTTGAAGAAATTTTTTAAAAATTTTAAAAAATGAGCGCCATTCGGGAGCATATTGTTATGTTTCCCAGCGGCAAATACAGATCGCGCTCGTAGCACCAGTGCCTCTTTCTTGCGCTGCGACTGTGTGTGGCATTCTTTGATATAAGGCTTGAATGAATGTCGCCAAGCCCCCGTTTTAAAATCTTGATTTGCCTTTCTGCTTCTCGGGTACCGGCTGGGTTTGATTCTAAATTTTATACCTCGGCATATACGATCTTAAAATTTAACCCTGATCGCTTTTAAAATTTTATCGGTAGTCTTTAAAATTTTGATATAAAATTTGGCGCGCTAGCGAAGCGGATGAAATAAAATTTAATTGCAAGTTTTAATTAAAAAGCAGGAGAAGTGCAAGCGAGAGTTTTAATGAAAGGAGGCGGCAAACTAGGACTTTAATCAAAAGCAAATGTAGCCGAGCCGCGGAAGCTTTGGTTAAAGCAAAATAAGACCCGCACTACTTTTACTGCACCAAATATTTTCCAAGAACTCGCCTTAATCAAATCCAAGCTGGGTCCGCATCGTAAATTCCGTCAAATTCTTAAAATTTAACCCTTTTTCTTATCCTTCTTGTTCTTGCGAGAGGGGCTTTCCAGCTTGCGCCAAGCCTCGCTTTTTTGGCTATCCTCCATTAGCACTATCTCCCTGGCGCCGTTTCGCACGAGGTTTGGATCCACCGCAAGCTCTTTCGCATCGATCTTTTCGGGATAGTCTATGCGTGAGAGGATGCAGCGAAAGGCGTTTAGTCGCGCGATCTTTTTGTCATTGCTATCAAGGATCGTCCACGGCGCAAACTCGGTATTTGAAGCGAGCAGCATCGAGTATTTTGCGAGCGTGTATTGATTCCACAGCTCCTGCGATCTCGCATCCACCGGCGAAAGCTTGTATTGCTTCAGCGGGTCGGTACGGCGCGATTCAAAGCGCCTTTTTTGCTCCTCTTTGGAGACTGAGAAGTAAAATTTAAACAAAATTACCCCCGCACTTACCAAAAGCTCCTCAAATTTAGGCACCTGGCGCAGGAAATCTTTATGCTCGGCGTGGGTGCAAAAGCCCATCACCGGCTCGACCATCGCGCGGTTGTACCAGCTGCGGTCAAATATCGTGATCTCGCCGCCGCTGGGTAGGTGCGCGACGTAGCGCTGGAAGTACCACTGCGTCTTTTCGACGTTGCTTGGCTTTTCGAGCGCTACAATGCGGCATCCGCGCGGGTTTAGATGCTCGCATAACCGCTTGATCGTGCCGCCTTTGCCCGCCGCGTCGCGCCCCTCCATCAAAATCAAAATTTTTAGCCCCTTTTCTTTTACGAATTTTTGCAGCTTCAAAAGCTCGATCTGGTATCTCTCAAGCAGCGTTTCGTAGTCTTTGAACGAGATTTTTTCATACTTTGAGCTTTTAAATTCTATCTCTTTCAGCGCTATTTCGCCCGTTTCGGTTTTGATCTCTTTGCTCATATCGCCTCCTAAAAATTTTAAGGAATTTTACAAAAAACTTCTTTAGATTACACTATAAATTCATACTTATTACGTTAGAATGTAGGAAAAAATTTCAAAGGATAAAATTTGATCAGATCGCTGATTTTGGTAGCATTTTTTCTCTTGGGTTTAGGTGCCGAGCCCTTAAAACCTTCCGACGCGTTCAAGCTTGACGCGACGGCGCAAAGCGATAGCGTAACGCTAAGCTTTGATATCGCAGACGGAATCTATCTCTATCAAAACGAGATAAAAATTTTCATCGGTAGTGCGGAGGTGACGAATTTAATAAATCTGCCCGCCGCGACCGAATACAAAGATTATAAAATTTACGAGGGCAAATTTAGTATCGCCGTGCCTTTAGGCCTCGTGCTCGCAAATGCCCCGAACAGCGATGATTTTGTGCTTAACGGCGATTTTCTGGGCTGCACGAAATCGGGTTTTTGCTACCAGCCGCAGCAGTTCGGCTTTAGCTTCAAGCGTGCGGCGGAGGGCTATGAGATCGGTAAAATTTCAAACTCTGAGCTGAAAAGATATCGAAAAGGCGCAAATTCCGCGCATATTTCTGACACGTACAGCGCACAGAGCGGGAATTTAAATTTTGAAAGTAATACCGCAGCCTCGGGCGCCGCGGCAAATTCTGAGGTAAGCTCGCACGCGGCGGGAAATTCCGCGGCAAGCTCGGCGGGAAACGCTGCGGTAAATTCCGACGAAACCTCCGCGCAAAAAACTTCTCGCGGCGTAAATTCCATCTCCGAGCAGGATAAAATTTTAAATATTCTCGGCGGCAAGAGCTTCATCGCGGCGATCGCGCTGTTTTTCGGCTACGGCGTGCTGCTCTCGCTAAGTCCTTGCGTCTATCCGCTCATCCCGATCCTCTCGTCGATCATCGTGGCGAAAACTTCCTCGAAGCCGAGCGCGAAAAAAAGCCTCGCCGTAAGCCTCGCGTATATTTTCGGGATGGCGAGCTCGTATGCGATTTTAGGAGCTTTCGTGGCGGTTTTCGGGCAAAATTTACAGGGCCTGCTGCAAACTCCGCCCGCACTGATCCTAACCTCGCTCATATTCGCTGCGCTCGCGTTTTCTATGTTTGGATTTTACGAGATCCGCCTGCCTGCGCGCTTTCAAAGCTTCTTAAATAGCAAAAGCGAAAATGCTGGCGGCCTGATCGGAGTTTTTTCGATGGGGCTTATCTCGGCGCTCGTCGTATCGCCATGCATCTCCGCTCCGCTTGCAGGCGCGCTCGTTTACATCGCGGGCAGCGGCGACGTTCTGCTGGGTGCGGCGGCTCTTTTTGCGCTGGGGCTCGGAAGCGGCGCGCTACTGCTTGTGGTAGGGCTCGGCGGCGCACTGCCTAGGCCCGGAGCTTGGATGGAGGCGGTGCCTAAAATTTTCGGCTTTTTGTTGCTTTTTACGGCAGTGTGGATTTCGCGCGCGCTCATCGGCGAAAATTTAAGCCTGCTGATTTACGCAGTTTTAGGCGCGATCTTTGCAGGATTTTTAGGGCTGTTTGACGGCGGCGCGGGCGGGATAAAGCGCGCTTTGGCTCTTATAATCGCGCTATATTCGGCGCTGCTACTCGCAGGCTTTGCCAGCGGCGCGAAAGATTTTTCCAGACCGCTTGGTAATCTAATCCCGCAAAGCGCGAGATATTTCGAGGAGGGCCCCGGCGGCGAGAGCTTGCAAGCGGGTGAAATTTCTCGCGCTAAAAATTTAAGCGGCGCGCATTTTTCGTTTGTGCACGATCTGGCGCAGCTGCGCGGCGAAATAGAAAATTCCAAAAAGCCCGTGATAGTGGATTTTTGGGCTAGCTGGTGTAAAAATTGCGAGCAGAGCGAGCGAGCGTTCGCAGATCCCGCTCTTGCGGGCACTCTTGATAAATTTAGCCTTTTAAAGATCGATCTTAGCGAAGATAGCGAGCAAAATAGGGCGATAAAAGCGCATTTCAACGTATTCGGTCCGCCTACGATTCTGTTTTTTAAAGAGGGCGCCGAGATTGCGAACCTGCGCCAGATCGGCAGCGTAAATTCCGAAAAGCTGGCCGAAATTTTAACCAAAATTTAGTGAAATTTAGATAGATTTCAAACAAAATTTAGTTTTAAGGATTGCGCGATGATAAGCAAAAATAGGGCTACGAAAGAGACTAAAATCGAGCTTGAGCTGGAGCTTTACGGGCGCGGCGCGGCGCAGATACAAACGGGCATCGGTTTTTTCGATCATATGCTTAGCGCGTTTGCCAAGCACGCGTGGATCGATCTGAGCTTGCGCTGCGAGGGCGATTTACAGGTTGATTTTCACCACAGCGTCGAGGACTGCGGCATCGTGCTCGGAAGCGCGATCAAAGAGGCGATCTATCCCGCGCAAAACATCGAACGCTTCGGCGATAGCGTCGTCGTGATGGACGAAGCCGCCGTAAGCGCCGCGCTTGATTTTTCCAACCGCGCGTTTTTGGTATTTGATTGCCCGAGCCTAAAGCGCGGTAAGATCGGCGAATTTGACGCCGAGCTCGTGGAAGAATTTTTCCGCGCTTTGGCTTTCAACGCAAATTTAACGCTGCATCTAAGCCAGATCCGCGGCGAAAATCTCCACCACGTTTCAGAGGCCGCGTTTAAGGCGTTTGCCGTCGCATTCCGCCGCGCGATAAGTATCAACGAGCGCGCCGGCGTGCCTAGCACTAAGGGCGTTTTATAGCGGCAAATGCGCGCCAAATTTAGCAACATTAGCAATTCGCGGTTTTGTAATTTTATCGGCGTTTGAAATTTTACTCTCGCCGCCGCTTGAAATTTGCAAAATTTCGCCATTGCTCGAGCAAAGCACGCCGCTTTATTAAGATCGCTTATGCTGGCGGCGCATTTGCGCCCGCCGCGCGAGCCGCGAACTATGCTATATGAAATTTCGCACTGCCTGAGCGCTAAAATGCCGCTTTGCATATTAAAATTTAAAGGTAAAAGATGAATAATTTCGGATCGCTTATGGAGATTTTAAATGTGCTGTTTTTGATCTGCTTTGTTTGGCTTATCGTGTGTTTGATTAAATTTATCAGATCAAAAGACGAGCCGGAGCGCCATAAAAGAGATAGAAAATTTCTAATCATTTCGACGGTTGCGTTTTTATGCACCCTTACTCCGCTGGTATATTTTGAGTGGCTGCCGGATCTATTTATCTCGATCTCGGTTTTGATCGCGCTGCCGATAATTTCGTTTATTTTCCTCATCGTGTATTTGGTAAAATTTATTAAATCTGCTAAAAGCGCGCCCGAGCGCCGCAGAAAGATTAGAAATCTCCTGATCCTCTCCGCGTTTTTATTCATAATTTTTTCGGCAGTCTTAGCCGGCTTTTTATGGCTACTTGACCGTGCGCTTGCGCATATGTGAGGCATAAAATGAGCGATGAAATTTTTCAAAAAACGATCGCCGTAATAATTACGGCGTGGGCGATCAGCGTTTGCGCACTGATGGGGGCGGCGCTGTATCTTCAGAGCAAATGCTCAATCATCTCCTATATCGCAAACGGAAACTAAGATGAAGCGTGCAATTATCGCCATTTTGCTGCTGCTTAGCTTTGCGGCTTTCGATTTTGCGTTTTACAGCCTCGTCGTGAAGCGATACGTAAATCAAAGCAGCGCCGAGATGCAAGCTAAATCGATCGAGCTGCATAAATTTCTGCCGTTTGAGCAGGGCTCGCAGATCGTGCGCGCCAGCTCTGGCTTAAAACTTAGCGGCGATCTGCCGATAATCGACGGCGCAGCCGCGCTATATCCGGTATTTTCGGCATTCGTCGCGGCGAGCTATCCTAAGGACAGCGTGGAATTTGACGGGTAAAATTTCACGAATGCTAGTAGGCTTAAATTTAACAACACTCGCGGCGCGTACAAGGCTATAAGCGATGGCGAGGCGGATCTGATCTTTGTCGCCGCCCCTTCAAAGCAGCAGCTTGATTACGCGCGAGAAAAGGGCGCAAATTTACGCTTCGTGCCGATCGGGCTGGAGGCGTTCGTCTTTATCGTAAATACAAATAATAAAGTATCGAATTTAACTGTGGATCAGGTGCGAGGAATTTATTCGGGGCAATATAGCGACTGGTCGCAGCTCGGCGGCGAGCGCATGCGAATAGATGCCGTGCAGCGAAACGTAGGCAGCGGCAGCCAGAGCGCGTTTTTAAAATTTATGGGCGAGACGCAGCCTAAGCGCAAGATCACGGGCTTTTTCGGCAGTGCGATCGGCTTTTCGTTTCGCTATTACGTCGAGGGGATCGTGCAAAACGGCGGCGTGAAGATGCTTAGCCTAAACGGCGCGTATCCGAACAAAGAAAATATCGCTAGCCGCAAATACCCGCTCGTAGCCGAAATTTACGCGGTTTACGATGAAAACAACAAAAACGAAAATATCCGCATCTTGATAGATTGGATCCTTTCGCCGCAGGGGCAAAGTATCATCGAAAATAGCGGCTACGTGCCGATTAGAGGTTAAATTGGCACCGATCGTGGCAGTTGTGATTTTAGTTAGTTTGCGGCTTTTAAAATTACCGCTTGTAAAATAAAATTTGTACACCAAATCGCATTGGCGTAGCAAGAAAGGAAATGTATGGATTTTTTATCGTTTTGCTTTGATAATTTTTGTATATTTATCTATGTAGCGCCGCTTCTTTGCGTTATCGTTTGTATATTTGGGCTTCGCTCTAGCTATAGCGGTGCAGATCGGCAGAGGCTGGAAATGGATTTAACCATCGCCGGGATCCTATCTTTAATTATATACGGTGCGACGTTGTGTGCACTTCTATCGCCCACTGGAGCTTTATTTATGCTTATATTTAGTCCTGCTTCTATAGATTACGAACAAATCATTCTTAAAGTCATGAGGGCGGTTGTATTTATGACCCCGATTATAGTTTTTATCTCAAATTTGATTCAATTTATTAAAGACAGAACGAGGTGTAGGGCAAGAAATCTCGCCATTACTGTAGTCGTAGCAATCGTCGTTGCGGTCGTGTTATATTGGCTTTCATTACACAGTCTTACGGCCGAATAAAACGCAAATTTAACCGAGTCGAGTGTTTGAGATTCGACGATACACTTTGACATGTCTGCATTATGCAAAGATTTCAAAATAGCGGCTACGTGCCGATTAAGGGCTAAGATCGCAGCTTAAATTTATACGGCGTTTGCCAAAAATTCAGCCAAATTTCGTTAAAATCATAAAATTTCAAAAAACGGAAAACAAAGTGATAAAGATCATATTTTTAGACGTAGATGGCTGCCTTAGCGACGGCGGGCTGTACCATTCAAACGGCGGCGAAGAGATGAAGAAATTTAACGTAAAAGACGGGTTCGGCATCCAGGAGTGGCAGCGGCTGGGGCTAAAGGTCGCGATCATCACTGGCAAAAGCTCGCAAATCGTCGCAAACCGCGCGCGCGAGCTAAAGATCGATACGCTCTTTCAAGGCGAAAAAGACAAGCTCTCAAGGGCGGAGCAAATTTTAAAAAATTTTAACCTAAGCTTCGATGAGGCCGCTGCGATCGGCGATGATATAAACGATGCTAAGCTTTTAAATGCGGTCGCGATCAGCTTCAAGCCCGCCGATGCGCTAAGCTCGCTAAAAGCGGACGTCGCGCTAAGCAAAAACGGCGGCTGCGGCGCGGTGCGCGAGATGATCGAAATGCTCGTCGATAAAAACGGCATGCGCGAAGAGTGGAATAGCAAATGGCTGTAGTTTCGCAAGCGCGCGTGAGAATGCCTGCAAGAGGCGAAATTCCGCGCAGATCAAAGAGGACCGAGCGATGGTGATAAAGATTTTCTACGTCGCGATTGCGATCTTTTGCGTCGCGATGGTGTTTTTAAGCGTGCAGACGCCATATTTTAGCGATATGTTTAGGCAGGATCTAAGCATTGCGAATATGGAGATGAAAAAGATCGTCGATTATCAGATCGGCGAGCGCGTGGATGCTAAATTTACCGCGGACGGCGGCACTCGCTATAAGGATCGCGACGAGTTTGTAAATTTTAAAGCCGAGGAGATTGGTGCGGATATGAATCACACTTTGGTTTCAAAGACCGCGACGCGCGCAGGCAAGCTGATAAAATTTAACGGCGACGCGCACTATGTAAATAGCAGAGGCTTTGATTACACTGCGCAAGAGATCATCTACGATACGAGCAGCAAGATCGTCCGCTCCGACGTGCCGTACGTGCTGCGCCAAGGCGGCGACCGCATCACGGGCGCAAGCATCAGCTACGATACTAAAACCAAACAAACAAACTCAAAAGGAATCCACGCATGGTATTTAATAAAAGATCAAAACTCCACAAACTAATACTCGCATCTGCGCTAATTGCGGGCTTTAGCGCGACTACTCTTAGTGCCGCGCAGGAGCAGGTCGAGGTCACGGCGGATAATTTTTTCGCCGACGAGATCAAGCAGATCAGCGTGCTGACGGGCAACGTTCGCATCAAAAAGGGCGCTTATGATACGCTAAATTCCGATAAAGTGACGATCTACTTCGACGCCAAGCGCCAGCCTACCAAATACGTCGCGACGGGAAATGCAAATTTTAAAATTTTGCTCAATCAGAAGCATTACGACGGCAAGGGCGGCGTGCTGACCTATGATCCGACCATAGAGGCCTACATGCTCGAAAACAACGCCTATCTGCACGAGGCCGAGACCAAAAAGGAGGTTTACGGCGATAAGATCATCGTAAATCGCCAAAAGGGTACTTACGAAGTAAAAAGCGGCGGCGGCGAGAAAAAGCCCGTGCGTCTGATCTTTCAGGTCGAAGATCAAAACAAATGATCTATCCTAGCAGTGCGCAGTTTATCACCTCCGCCGCAAATATCGCGGGTGCGCCCGAGTTTGCGATGAGCGAAGTGGCGTTTTTGGGGCGTTCCAACGTCGGCAAAAGCAGCCTGATAAACGCGCTTACCGGGCGCAAAAATCTAGCTAAATCAAGCTCGACGCCGGGTAAAACGCAGCTGATAAATTTTTTCGAAGTTAAATTTAAACAAAAGCTTGCCGCAAGCGCGGACGGCTTGCAAAATGAAACATCGCCCGATCTAGTGAGCAAAGAGGCTTTAAGCTCGGCTGCAAATTGCGCGCAAGATCACGCGGCGGCTGCGGCGTCTGAGCGAAATTTAAAGCAAGATTTCGTTTTAAATTTAAAAAGCGCCTCGGCGGATTTTAGATCGGATCGCGAGACAGATCTTGCGGCGGGTTTCGCGCCGAATTCCGCGCAAAACTCCGAATTAAATTTTACAGGTAGATCCGCGCTAAGCTTAGCGGGCAACCCCGCCTTTTCGGATCTTGCTAGCTTGGGGGAAAATATCTCTTTGATCTTCGTGGATCTGCCGGGGTTTGGATACGCTAAGGTTTCTAAAAAACTGCATTATATCTGGCAAAAAAATCTCGACGAATTTATCAAAGAACGCCTAAATATCAAGCTTTTCGTCCATCTCATCGACGCGAGGCAGTTTGATCTTGCGATAGATAAAAATTTGCAAAACTATCTCGCTAGTTTTCTGCGCGGCGATCAAAAGGTCGTGAGGCTCTACACCAAAGCCGACAAGCTCAACCAAAGCGAGCGCGCAAAGCTTTTGAGGCACGATCCGCAGGCGATTTTGGTCTCTACGCTAAAGGGCGGCGGGCTGCAAAAAGCGCGCGAGATCATCGTGCGCAGGGCGTTTGGATTATGAAATTTCTAAATTTAAATACTCAAAATTTCGCGGCGCAGAATTTCAAAATAATTAAATTTAGCGGATATAAAATGCACCGCGAAAATTGCGCGAAGATTAGGGAAAATTTTAGATGATACGGCTAAAAAAAGCGCGCCTTTGCGACATTTCGCGTATGCAAGAGCTCGTAAAAGAGGAGGTTCAAAACGGCGTGATCTTGCCGCTTGAAAGCGATGAGATCGCATCAAATATCCGCTCATACGTGCTGGCGTTCGGTTGTGATTCTAAGGCGGATAGGAGTTTTGATTCCAAGGAAAATTTGAGTTTTGATTCTAAACAAAATTCCGATTTAAATTTAGCCGAGAATTCTGATTTAAATTTAGCGCACGGCTCGGATTTAAATTTAATCCAAAGCTCCGCCGAAAATTTTGCCGAAATTACTTCCGAAAATTCCGCCGAAGATGCCGCCGGCAATTTCGCGTCGCAACGAGATACGTCTCAAAATAGCGCGCCACGAAATAGCGCAGCGCAAGCCATATCTCAAATGGGTCGCGCACAAGCGGGCAAAGAGCAAATTTTACGGAGCGAATATTCGCAAGAAGCGAGAGTTTCTCAGACCGAATATTCGCAGCCTTGCGAATCGCGGTGTCTAAAAGAAGCCGCAATTTTAGCGGGCTTTGCTTCGCTTAAAATTTTTAACGCGGATCTTGCCGAGGTGCGCTCGCTCATCGTCGCTCCGCAGTTTCGCAGGCGGGGCATTGCCAGAGCTATCGTAAACGAGCTGCTCGGTGAAGCGAAATTTTACGGGCTAAAAAGCGTATTTACGCTCACCTATCAAAAGGAATTTTTCGAGCGTCTGGGTTTTACCGAAATCCCAAAAGACGAGCTGCCCGCGCAAAAAATTTGGGCCGATTGTATTAAATGCAAAAAGTTTCCGGTATGCAACGAAATCGCACTTATATATACGTTATAGCGGACACGCTTTTTAGCGCGGGAGTTCTTTTTTACCTGCTTTTAAGTGCGGTATATAGGGGGCTGCCGCCGCTGATCGGATTTTTTTTCACGGCGATGGTGGTGCAAAAATACGAAAACGACGTGAAATTTAAAAAGTTCGGCTTTACCTGGTTTTTCTCTATTTTTTATCTGTTTTGCGCCGAGCAGATCCACGGATTTAACCTATTTAGCGTGGCTATCGCGTATTGTATATTTTATTTCGTGGTCTATGAAAACTCATTTAAATATATTAAATTTAGAAATTTTTTGATCTGCTTTTACGTGATGATTAGCTATGTTTTGGTCTTTGTGGTGAGCAACGCGATCTCTGCGATCAAAAAGAGCGAGTATCTGCCCCTAAGCGGCGAGTATTTAAATTACATCGTGATTGAAATTTTGCTTGCTCTGCTCTTTTTTAAGGGGCGGCTGGTATGAGGCTGAAGTTTGTATTTGTATTTGTGATACTATTTTTTAGCATGCTTTTGGTTAGAATTTATTATCTTTCGATCAAATCAAACGAATTCTACGAGCAGGTCGCCAAAAACAATGTCATCTCTACCGAATACATCCCGCCGGTGCGCGGTCAAATTTTAGACGCCAAAGGCCGCCCGCTCGCGATAAATAATCTCGGCTTTTCGCTATCCATCGCGCCGCACCTAAAAGACGCCGCGCTGCAAAGCGAGCTGAATAATATCTCGCGCTACTTCAAAGATCTCAACGTCACCGCGATGAGCAAGAGCTACAAGGACGCGAATTCCGCTTACAATCAAGACTTTATCGAAGTCGTGCCGTTTTTGGACTACAACGCCACGATAGAGCATTTCGCGAGCTTGAGCCTACACGAAAATATCAAAATTTCGCCCGCTTCACAGCGCTTCTACCCTTACGGCGCGCTTGCTTCGCACATCATCGGCTACGTCGGCCGCGCCAATAAAAAAGATATCCAAAACAACCCTCTAAGCGCGCTTACCGGATACAATGGCAGAAGCGGCGTCGAGGGGTATTATAACGAGCTTTTGCAGGGCAGCAAGGGCGAGCGCAAGACGAAGGTTACGGCGCTAAATCAGGTCGTAGAGGAGATCTCGATGCAAGAGCCTAGCAGCAGCGAAATTTCGCTTACCATCGATCTTGAGCTGCAAAAATACCTCGAGGAAATTTTTAAAGATAAAGACGGCGTAGCGATCGTGATGGATCTGCGCGACGGCGCTATTATCGCGGCGGGCAGCTTCCCAGAGTACGATCTAAACACCTTCGTGGGCGGAATTTCGCAGGCGCAGTGGGACGAGCTGATAAAAGATCCGCGCCATCCGTTTACGAATAAGCTCGTAAACGGCCTCTATCCGCCGGGCTCGGTCATCAAGATGGCTGTAGGGATGAGCTTTTTAAACAGCGGTAAGATCAACGAAAACTGGAGCGTGTTTTGCAGCGGCGCGATAGAGCTAGGGGGGCGTAAATTTCGCTGCTGGAAGAGCTGGGGTCACGGCCGCGTGAGCCTAGTAGAGGCGATTAAAGGCAGCTGCGACGTGTATTTTTACGAAGGCTCGCTGCTAGTGGGGATCGACTATATGTCCGCGTATCTGCAGCGTCTGGGTTTCGGTAGCAAAACGGGCGTCGATCTGCCCAATGAGTTTGTAGGCACGATGCCTAATAAGGCCTGGAAAATGCAGAAATTTAAGCGCCCGTGGTATCAGGGCGAGACGGTCAATGCCTCGATCGGCCAGGGCGACGTGCTCGTCACCCCTATGCAGGTGGCGAAAAACACCGCGCAGATCGCCTCGGGCAAGGCTATCACGCCGCATTTTTTAAAAAGCATCGACGGTAAGCTGGTGGAATTTACCCCTACCGAGCTTTTCACGCCGAAAGAAAAGGCGCAGCTACCCCTCGTGCGACGCGGGATGTATGAGGTCGGTAACAACCCGGACGGAGGCACCGCCTACAAGCTCATCCATACCGCAGTAGTGCCTCTAGCGGTCAAGACCGGCACCGCGCAGGTCGTAGGCATCTCGCAGACCACCAAAAAGCGAATGAAAGAGGCCGATATGGACTACTTCCACCGCTCGCACGCCTGGATGACTAGCTTTGGACCGTACGACAAGCCGCAATACGCCGTAACAGTGCTCGTCGAACACGGCGGCGGAGGCGGAAGCGCGGCAGGACCTGTGATAATGCAAATCTACGAAAAACTCGCCCAGATGGGCTATATCGACGCCAACGCAACTACTAGCAAAGACAGCGCAAAGAAGGCGAAGTAGGATAGAATTTTAGAATTATAAAATTTTAGAATTCTGTCCATGCTTTGCTTGCTTTAAATTTTAAAATTTAGCAAGCCTTTGCGGGTTTAAAATTTTAAAATTTATCCGCTTCCGTAAGTCTGAAATTTTAAAATTTAGAGTAGCAAAAGACCCTAAAATTGGATAGAGCAAAGCGGTTTTAAATTTTAAATATACCGTAAGAATGAAACGGATAAAATGCGCCAGAATATTTTTTATAAAAATGGGGATTTCATGAGGGACTACGATAAGGAGCCGATAATAGTAAAAAATGACTATTTGTTAAAAAGCGAATTGGCTATAAGAATTTTCTTTTTAATATTAGCGTCAATCTTCGCTATTAGATGTATTTTTCCTATAGAAAGCCTTTTTAATAATGCCCTTAGAAAAAGCGAGTTAGCGCTTTGCATATGTGTATTTTTTGGTTCAATTTTTAAAGATTTGGCAATGGTAAGAGGTATGCTGGTAAATAACTTACAAATTAGAATTTTTAATAAAAGAATTGAATGCGATTATGTAGACTTTACCGGTAATTGTAAAATTTTAGAATTTGGAGTTGATGAAAAAACAAAAATTACATACTCATATATGCCTAGATTCGGCGAAAAAATTGGTAATAAGTCTAATATGAAAATATCAGAAAAAATAGCTGATACTTTAGTCTATATACCGGCTATGCTAATAAATATGTCTTTTGTTTTAATATTTCAAATTCTAAAGCTTTTTAAAATAGAAAGATATTATATATTAGACAATGGCAGCATGACCATATCGATCAGACAAAATCAAGAGATTATTGATAAATTTGGAGGTGTTGCTTTCGACAAGGAGAGTTTGACTTTGAGTCTGATAAACCATAGCTCTAAAATTTTTAATACGTAAGGAAAGAGATGTAAGAATATGGGTTAAAAATTTTTAATATAGATATGGGATTATTTGTATTGGCTATGTTGATGAGTATAAGGAGCTTGCAGGCTTGTTCTGAGAAGCATTTAGAGTGGATATTTCTTTTTGGCGCTTTTAGAGAGATGCTTGCCGATAAGCCGAATATAAAGCAACCTTATGAGGAATATAAAATCTCAAATAGGGCAAAAATAATATATCACTATGTCGAATGCGTACTTTGGTTTATAGTAAATGCTTCTATTTGGGTGAGTGTCATAATTACGATTATAGGTTTAGTAATGTCGAAATTTTAGAGTAGAGATGTAAATATGATATAATTCATTTCAAAAATATTGATACAAGATTAAAATTTCGATTTAAATTCTATTTTAATGAAAGGAGATTTCGAATGAAACTCATCAAACTAAGTTTAGCTGTGGCGGTTTGCGCATGCGCGGTGTCCTCGCTAAGCGCGGCGGATAGCGTAGCCGAGGCGATCACTAACGGTAAGTTTGGCGGAACGGTAAAGACCACTTACGCCAATAAAACCGTAGATAATAGAGGCGAAGCCGCTACGGGCGATAACGACTACGAGGCATTCGGCGTGGGTCTTGAGCTTGGATATGTCACCGATCCTCTTTACGGCTTTAGAATAGGGCTTACCGGACAGGGCTGGTTGATGCCGTATCACGTAGGCTCAAGCAATAAGATCGCCTACGATAAGGAGTGGTATACTAAAGGTGCGGTATTATCGGAATTATACCTAGGATACGGCATAGGAAATACCGATATAAAGGCGGGTAGACAATATGTCGTTACTCCGCTCGTTGCTGGCAACTATACAAGGGCGTTTAAAGAGGCTTTCGAGGGCGTAGCGATATCCAATAAAGATATCCCAGATACTACATTGTGGGGCGGATGGTTTTATAAATTCCAAGGCAGGAGCAAAACCGCTATGGGCGCTCCGGCCGGCGAAGGAAAGGCTCCTTTGTTTAAAGATAGAGTGATTCTGGGTAATATGACCGGTCCGGTCGCCGTAAAATTTGAAAATATCTTCTCCGCATATGTTCAAAACAAATCCTTGCCTTATACTACTTTAACCGGCGCTTACGCAGCGGTAACGGACGTTAAACCGGCTAACGCGCTAAAAGACGGCGACGTTAGCTTGTATCTTGCCGAGGCGAATGTAAAAGTGCCCGTAGGCGAAATTTTAAAGCTGGGATTTGATCTTAACTACAAAGGCTCGCGCGTAGACGGAGGGCTGGAGCCAAGAAGGCTTGATGGCGATATGTTCGGTGCAAGAGTCTCGGTTAGCGAGTTTTTCGGATTCGGCCTATCGTATGCCTATACGACCGTTAGCGATGACGATGCCGTTATTTTGGGCGTCGGCAACGGCCCGGGATCATACACTGCTCTGCCTATCAGAGGTCCGTTCGTATTCACAGGATACGCGGGTATGGATACGCACAAGGTCGTGCTTGATTACAACTTTGGCGCTATCGGCTTGGACGGCTTCAAAACCGCGCTGCACTACGTAAAGGGCGATCAGGATAGAGTAGGCGGCACGAATAATATCAATGCTAGCGGGGCTGCGGGCCAAAAGGTCGGCACCAGCATGGACGTAGAGGGCTGGGCGGTAACGGCAAACTACGCTCCTAAGGCCGTTAAGGGGCTAAGCTTGGGCGTAACCTACACTGCGCTTGAAAGAAGCGACCACTACGCTAGCGGCGTAAATAGAAAGTTCGACGAGAACGAGATATGGTTGCAGGCTGCGTATAAATTTGATCTAAGCGGCAACTAAAATTTTAAAGAGCGGAGTATTTTCTGCTCTTTCTCATCCGTATTATTTTGCCTCATATATGACGCAAAAAAGGGCGTTTAAACCCGAAAAATTTATTCTTTATCATCCGTATCATCAAGCGAGCCCTTGCTTGCTAAATGCTTCAATCCAAACTCTCTAAATTTACACGGACTCTTAAATTTAATGAAACAAGGATAAAATTTAGACGATAAATTTAAATGATAGATTCGGCGAAACCTAGAGAGATGAAATTTTAAATTTGCCGATCTGCTCCGTGAAATTTTAAAATTATAAAGCCTTACTATTAAATTTAACGCAGCTATTTAATCTAGTAAAATTTCAGCAGCATTTCGTAGAATAAGCGCACTGTATATCTGACATCGGCAAACTGATGTTTGTCTTTAAGCCCTTAATATAGCAGGCGTTGACTGCGCCCTAGTATACGGGCTAAGATATCAAAAAAAAGCAATGATTTTTGCACAGCTGCCTTCTAGTAAAATTTTAAATTTGATAAATTTTAAAGCTCGTTCGTAAAGCGTAAAAGAGATGAAAAAAGATAAAATTTTACTTGCAGATCAAGCGGAATAAAAGCGAGATAAATTTAACTTCGCTAAATTTAATCGCCGCGGATTAAATCGAAGCCCTAAATTTGAGTTTTAAATTTAACCCGCGGCGGAATGTGAATTAAAGCGTGAATTGAAGCGCTTATAATCTCAAGGTGTTATTTCTTCGCGCTAGAAGCGTCCATAAACGCCTGCTCTTCGGCACTCGGTTTATACTCGTCGCCGAAAAATCCCTTCTTTGCTTTGATCTTCTCCTCCATCATCTTTTTTTCGTAAATTTTATACGTCGGTCGCCAGTACTCTAGGTAGTTGCGAAGCCCGATGCCGTGGCCCGCGCTTACATGGCAGCTCGCGCATTTAAGCTCGCGCTCGGTGCCTAGGAGCTTTTTGTAGTGCGCGTGCATGCGCTGCGCCTGCTCGGAGGTGATCTTGCTGTCGATCACGGTAGCGTGGCAACTCGTGCAGCCGTTGTCAAACACATAATGCTCTCGGTTTTTGCGCCTTGCGCTCCAGTCGTATTTCTCAGGCTCGTCAAAGAAGTGCGAGTAGCCCTCCAGCACGCCGTTTTTGGCCTTTTGATAGACGTATTTTACGATATTGTCGTGCGGTAGGTGGCAGTCGACGCATTGGGCTTTGACGCCCGTTTTGCCCTTGCCCGAGTGGACGTCGTCTTGATAGGCGATCACCATCGGATCCATCTCGTGGCAGACGTCGCAAAATTTATCGGTGCTTGTTTGCTCAAGCGCGTAGTGCACCGGCACGACGACGAAAAACCCTATAATGCCGCTTATTAAGATGATAAGCGCTAGTAATTTTTTAGAAATTCTCATGGTGTCACCCCCATCCATTGCGGCACTTCGTGCTCGTGGCATTCGGTACACATATTCGTAGATGCCTTGTGCTCGTTGTGGCATTCGTCGCAGTATAGCGTAGGACCGTCGTGGACGGAGTTATGCGGATTAGCCTTAAGCGTATCCATAAATTTAAGCCTCAAAGCGAGCTGCTTTTTATCGCCGTGGCAGCTGATACAGCCCTTGTCGCCGATGCTTTTAAATTTAGACGGATCGCTTCCTTGATTTATGTGGCAATCGACGCAGTCAAACGACAAATGCTCGTGATGAGGTTTGATTTTGTATTTTGCCCGAAGCTCATCTGAAACGACTATGTCCGTGGCGTTGGCGTCGTTGGCAGACGGCGCGCCGAACAAAGTCGCGATGATACAGCACAAAATTAATGCCGTAAAACTGAAATTTTTCATTTACAACCTTTTGTAGAAGTGCCTTGCGGGCCCGCTTTCGCTAACCCGGCAAGGCTTTAAAGAGCTTGCGCTCGGGCCTAGTTAGGCGATCTGCTCGCCCGCGATCATTCCGAAAACTATGCAGTCGGTGATCGCGACGGTGCCTAAGCGGCTTGCTCCGTGAGTTCCGCCGGTGATCTCGCCCGCAGCCCAAAGCCCCGGGATCGGCTTATTGGTTTTAGAAGAGATTACCTCCGCTTTTTCGTTGATCTTTAGACCGCCCATCGTGTGGTGAGGCTTCGGCGATAGGCGGATGACGTAGAAAGGTCCCGCTTCGTTGATCTCGCTAAGCGCGCTTTCTTGCTTGCCGAATTCGTCTTTTTTCGCCTTAACGCCTTCGTTGTATTTTTTGACGCTCTCTTTTAAGGCATCCGCAGGCACGCCGTATTTACTGGCGATCTCATCTAGGCTCGCGCATTCGCCCACTACCTTACCGCCTGCCATGCCTTTAGAAATAATCTCTTCGCTTAGGTCTTTAAACGCCATTTTAGTATCGGCGAAGGTTATCGGATAGGCTTTCGGATCCTCGCGTAAAATTTTAAATTCCGCATCCGCACGAGTCTTGCGATCTGCAAGCTCGTTCATAAAACGCTTGCCCGTGCGCACGTCCACGGCGATACCGTATTTAAAGGTGCCTTGCTGAGTTAGGATCGGAGCGGTACCGAAGCCCTTCTCATCGGGGCTCGCCCACGGACCGAACTGGATCCAATCGACCTGCACCGGATACGCGCCGATCTCAAAGGCTTTTAGTAGCGCGCCCGCGGTAGCTCCCGCGTGATTTGTGCTATCGACGTCATCGGGAATGCGCGGATCTTGAAGTTTGCGGAAAATTTTATCGCGGCAAAATCCGCCCGCTGCGAGCACTACGCCTTTTTTGGCTTTGAGCGTCTTTTTTGTACCGCTGGTGTTTTCAAGATCGTCGCTGTAAAGATTCGGATCAAATTTATACTCCTCGCGGATCACGACGCCCGCTACGCGACCTTCGTCCATTACGAAATCGTCAAATTTTGCGCGGCGGCGAAGCTCGCAGCCCTTATCTTTTAGCGCTTCAAATTTTTCAAGCATAGGCTGGATGTAGCCAGAGCCGCTATCATTTGTAGTTAGCATCGAGCGCGCGACGCTGTGCCCGCCGAAGTGGGCGCAGTGATCCATCTTAAATTGCACGCCGCTATCGACGAGGAATTTAAATGCGTCCAAGCCGCGATCGGCTAGGGTGCCCAAAAGCTCTGGATGGTTGATGCCAAGACCCGCCTTTAAGCAGTCGTTCATAAATAGCTCTTTGCTGTCTTTAACGCCCGTTTTTTCCTGCACGGGGTTCATCGGCACGCTCATACCGCCGCCGTTGATGACGGAGTTTCCGCCGATGCGGCCCATCTTTTCGAGAATCAAGACTTTGTTGCCTTTCTCGGCTGCTTTTAAGCCCGCCGCAAGTCCCGCAAACCCGCTACCGATGATGATAACGTCCCACTCTTCGTCAAATTTGACGTCCTTTGCGTCCACTGCGCTTGCTTGCACATTTACCGCGCTAAGTGCGAGTGCGCCGGCGCCTACCATACCCATTTTCAGTATATCGCGTCTCTCCATATTGCCCCTTTACTTAGAGATTTTTTAATCTTAAAGATTAATGTCGTAATTTTATATTAAATCTTTATGTAAGTCAAATGTTATTTGGTATATAATTTAATAGCTAAAGGCTATAAAATTTCAACCGAAGGGGCAAAAAATGAGCCTGCGACATATGGAATTTGCGGTAAAAATTTCGGAGCTTAAAAGCTTTACAAAAGCGGCGAGCGAGCTTGGCATCGCCCAGCCGTCGCTTTCTAAGAGCATTATGCTTTTGGAAAAGGAGCTCGGGATCGAAATTTTCGATAGGAAAAACGGCCTTGAACTTACATACGCGGGCGAAATTTACATCGCCAGAGCGAAAAATATGCTTAGGCTCAATAAGGAGCTAAATAACGAAATCCGCGGGCTTTCGTCGATTAAGACGGGCAAGCTCGTAATCGGCGCGACCTCGACCAGCTTTAAATTTATCGAAAAGATCATCGCGATGTTTTACAGCAGGTTTTCCAAAGCCGATATCAGGGTCGTGCACGCTCACTCCGAGCCCGCGCTCATCGAGATGCTAAAAAGCGGCGAGCTTGATGTCATCTATGCCGCGCACTTCGGCGAGCTTGCTGCAGAGGGGCTTGAGTGCGAGTTTATAAAAAAGCGCAGGCTGCTTCTAAGCGTCTGCTCCTCTCATCCTGCCGTTTCGCGAGCGAGCATAAATTCTACCGAGAAATACCCTAAAATCGCACTTAGCGAGTTCAAATCCGATAAATTTGCAATCAGCAGTAAAATTTTAAAAAGCGAGTCGAACTTTAAAAAAATATTCGAAAATGCGGGCTTTACGCCTCAAATTTTCTGCGACACCTCCTATCTGTACGTGGCTAACGCGATGGTCGCGGCGGGGCTTTGCGTCAGCTTCAGCTTCGCGCGGTACATTTTTGAGACGCAAAAAGACTACATCACGCTCTTTGACGTCGCGGATGAGCCGCTTTTGGACGTGTCGTTTTCGGTCGTGTATAAAAAACCTTCCAAGCTCGCAAAGGAATTTATAAAGATGATAAAAGCAGGCAAAAGCGACGCGTAGGGCGGATCGGCGCGCAGATTTAAATTTAATAACGCGCCGCAAGGTTAAATTTAAAAATGCACTGCATAGGTTTAAATTTAATAGCATGCTTCGAGACGCTGCGCCAAAGATCGGCTTTTAAAATTTATCCCGCAACCTTGTTTTTTAAATTTCGGTTCGCAGCTTGCTTGGTCGAAATTTCATCTCAAATTTTATCTTGCGCCCCAATCGGTTAAATTTTATCTTGCACATGCAGACTAAATTTTATCTTGCGGCGCGCTAGGCTAAATTTTTATTCGCCGAGGCTACGTAAATTTACGGCGCGCTCTTTTATAAAATTTTATCTGCAAGCGACGCAAATAGCGTCTATTTAGTACTTTCGGCCCTTTGACTTTCGCTTGATTAGTTTTTCTTGCTCGCTGCTAAAACTTGCGCCAAGATCGCCGCTAGCGCGATATTGAGGCTGACGCAGAGCCCAAACAGCGCCACGGCCTTGGTGGAGCTGAAAGCGAGCGTGAAAAAGGAGATAATGCTGGTAAGAGACGCGAGTGTGATGCCGAAAATTTTATCGCTAAGTGTCATCTTGTCGTTGTTTGCAAAGATCATATAGTCGATCCCCACGGCGCCTGATAGGATCAGCGCAAAGATCGCAAATATATTCACGCTCACGCCGAATACGCTAAGCAGGGCAAGCACGGCTAAATTTGTCGCAAAAACGCAGATGACGATCAGCCACGCCGTCCGCGCGCCGAAAAACGCCCACAATAGTGCGAACGCAAGGGCGTACGCGGCGCATTTTAGATACAAGGCGTTGATTTTGATCTGCGAAAACGCCTCGCTTACGGCGCTTCGCATATTTAGATGCAGCGCGCCCATCTGCGCGGCAAGCTCGCTTACGGCCGCTTTATCGCGCACGCCGCGCAAAAAAGCGATATGCGGATCGATACTCGGCATCGCGGCAAAAAGGACGGAGCTTCTAGCCTGCTCGTAGCTTAAAATGGGCGCATCTGCGATCTTAGCAAAGTTTGCGTCCACGAGCTCACGGCTAAGCCCGAGATGTAAAAACGCACTTCTATCGTAGTTTGCAAAGGCTTGCTTGATAAAGCTCTGCGTAGCGGGATCCAAAATCGGCGCACCAGTGTAGGAGTCCGCAAGACCGCGCGCTACGGCCTCTTTGGCTACCGCGCTTGCATCATTGCCCACGATCAGATCGAAGCTGGAGCCTCCGATGCTTGCGAGCTTGGCGCTCATCGCGATTAGGTTTTTATCCAAGCTCGCGTATTCGCTGACGTCGTCCTTAAGCTCCATTTTAAAATACAAAAACGCAAGCAGCGCCGCGCAAATGATGGCGAGCGCTTTAAAGCTTAAGCTTATCTTGCAAAGCGCCTTTGCGTAGAGTTCAAGAGCTTTTGCAAAGAGCGGGGCGGGGCGAAATTCCGCTCCTTCAAGAAGTAGCGGCAGGGCGAAGTAGCTAAAGCAAAATGCCCCCGCAAGTGCGGCTATGGCAAAGATCGCGATCTCTTTTAGCAAAAAAAACGGGCTAAATAAAAATACGAAGTAGCCTCCGGCCGTGATGAAAAACCCTAGAAGTAGGATGTTTCGCATGCTTTTTATCGAGCGAGCCTCGATTTTGCGCGCGATGTTTGCGCCCAGCCAGTGCACCGCGTAATCCAGCATCAGCCCGATTAGGCTCGTCGAAACCACGGCGCTTAGGATGTGGATCGAGCCGCGGATCGCCATCGTAGCCGCTACGCCGCAGGCAAGCCCGAAAAGCGCGGGCAGTAGCAGACAGAAGATCCGTGCGCGCGAAAATGCCGCCAGCAGCAGCGCCGCACACAGGCTAAGCGAAACGGCGCCCGCGACGGAGCTTTCGCGCACGCCCGCGCTTTTGCCCAATGCGCTAAAAAGGGCGGTGCCGGAGATTAAAATTTCGCTCTTTTGCGCTTCGTGCACCAGAGTGCTAAGCGCGTCGTCGTTTGCTTTCGGAGCGAGTTTGG
Organism: uncultured Campylobacter sp.; assembly: GCF_938030785.1. GTDB lineage: Bacteria > Campylobacterota > Campylobacteria > Campylobacterales > Campylobacteraceae > Campylobacter_B. Next base: position 19,270 of record NZ_CALHIK010000069.1, on the reverse strand, counting down.
CCGTAGCGAAGTAGTGCGGCGCGCCGTCAATGGTCGCGATGAAGCGGTTTTGCGCAGGATCAAGTCTGATAGCGCCGCGAGAGCTAAGGCGCGAGTGAAGGCTGAGCGAGAAAAAATCCTGTGAGAGGCCAAGCGGGCGAAATTTTGAGTAAAGCTCACGCGCGCTACGCTCAAAAAAAGCCTGCGGATCGCTTTTTAAAAGCTCTACGCTCGCATCGTCTAGCATCGCGGGCGCAAAGCGCGCAAGCTCGCTCTGATACACGCTCGCGTCCTTTACTTCATAGATTATGCTCTCAAAAAGCCCGCTTTTTTGCATATCTGCAATGAACGCGTCAAAGTTCGCTCTCTCCGCACTTGCGACGATGATTTGCCGCGCAATCTCGCGGTTGAAATCCTCGACGCTCTGTTTCTGCGCGCCCGAAATTTCGATGCCGCTTAGCTCGTAAAAATCGGAATTTACGCGGTTTAAATTTAACGCTATAAAGGCGCAAAGCGCGATGAATGCCGCGCCGAATGCCGCTAGGATCGCGCTCTTACTCATCTAAGCTCACGACGCCTGAAAATACGTTTTCGCTCACGTCGCCGTTAGCGCTGCTAATTCGCAGCACCCTGACGTAGGCGCCGCCCTCGATCACGATATTTTTAAAGATATTTTGTAGCATCCCTTTTGGGCTTAGTTCGGCGCGCCACGCATCTTTGCTGCCGCTTAGCGCGATCGAGAAATTTTTGCTAAGTCGCGCTACGTCCAGGCGCGAGATCGCCAAAAAGGTGTCCTTATCAAAAAGCGAATCGGCGCTTTTGACCCACGCCGTGCCGCTGCGCTCAAAAACGCCGTCCGCGCCGATTTTCAGCTCGCTTCGCACCGGCTTTAGCGTCGTCCAAAACAGCTCGCCGCCTTTGATCCTAAACTCGCCGCTGCTTCGCACGGGCTCGGCAAAGCCCTCTATGCTGAGCGTTTCGCTAAATTTGCCGCCGATATTGTCGGTCTTAAGTGCCAGATCGCTTACTTCAAGCGCGCTCGCAAGTCCCAAAATCGCTAAAAATAAAGCTAAAATTTTCATCGTAGTCCTTTAAATTTTTATGCTCGCTAAATTTCACTGCTCGTTATCGCTAGACAAAATTTCATTCGCCGCGGCGTTTTGAGAGCGGTCTCGCTCTGGCGCGGATTTGCTTGCCGATGAAATTTTATCTGCTGCTGAAATTTTATCTGCCACCGAAATTTTACTCGCGGAATTTTTCTTTGCTAAAATTTTATCCGCGCACGCCCTTAGTTGCGGCGGTATCTCATACAGCGTCCTTTTGGAATCAAGCTCCACCGCGGCTTGCGACGTAGTTGCCTTGGCCAATAGCGCGCCCAACGGGCTTTTGATTCGGTATGAAAATTTTATTATCGTGTCGCACTCAAGCAGCTCGATGCTCACCGTAACCTCGTCGTCAAAAAGTATCGGAGCGATAAATTTAAACTCCATTTTGATAATGGGATATATAAATCCATCATCTCTCATCTGCATATATGTGTAGCCCGCCTCGCGCCAAAACTCGCATCTAGCGTCCTCGCAGAGCTTTACGTAGTTGCCGTGCCACATCACGCCCATCGGATCGGCGTCGTAAAATCTGGCGCGAAATTTATACTCTTTCATTCCTCTCTCCGCTATGAAATTTTTCGTCTTGCGCGGCGGATTTTGCAGCGCTCAAATTTGAATTATCTAAATTTAGCGCAGTATCCGAGCCCGCCGTACTTTTTAAATTTGACGCCGTACTTGAACTCGCCGTGTCATTTAAATCCGCTGCGCCATTTAAATTTGACGCAGCGTTTGAACCCGTCTCGTCGAAATTTTGCGCGCCGTCGCGCTCTATATCGTTCGCATTTTTCCCTTGCGCCCAAAAATCAAAGAAATTATACCATTGAGAAGGAAATTCTTTGGCATAAAGCTCGAGCTGCCGCACGTAGCATTTAAGCGGCGGAGCGACCGATCGCGCCTTATCGCGGCTCTTTAGCGGCGCAGGTAGCGGCTGCAGTCGTAGCTCACGCCCTTCGCGCCCCTCGTAGCACCATAGGCTAAATAGCGGCGCGTCCAAAATTTTTGCGAGCAGATAGCCGCCGATCGGGAAGTTCGCGCTGCGCCCTAAAAAATCCTCGCTTTGAAATTTATCCGAGCCCACCGGCATGCGATCGCCCATTACCGCGATATGTTCGCCGTTTTGCAGCAGCTCTTTGATTTGCAGCATCTCGCCGATACCGAGCTCGCCGACGTATAGAATTTTCACGCCGCCGCCCATTTTTTCGATAAATTTCATAAAATTTTCGCTGTGCTTGCGAAAGATCAGCACGTTGATTTTTATCCCCGCCGTGCTTGCCGAAAGGGCGCGCGCGATCTCGGTGTTGCCGAAGTGAGAAGTGATTAAAATTTTGCCCGTTCCGTCGCTTAAAAGCTCCTTCATACCGCTTTGTACGCGAATTTGATCCAGCGCGATCTTGCCGTTCCAAACCGCGATTTTTTCGCACAGACTGAGGGAAAATTTATAAAAATTCGCGTAAATTTCGCGTATCTTGGGCTCGCGATCAAGCGCGCGCCGCAAAAACTCCCCGATTGCGCGCCGCTCGTTTTTAAGCAGCGCAAAATAGATCGCCGAGATGCAAAGCGCGGTGCCTCGCATACAAAAATCAGGCGTGTGAAGCGTGATGAAGCGGGTTAAATTTAAAAGCGCCGCGCCCGCCTTTTCGTTGTTTTCGCTCCAGTGTTTAGCCTGCGTACCGCTGCCGGTCGTTTCGCGCCCACTTTTTGCTATGAGCTTTTGCGCAGTGTTGGTATCCTCTCGTTCCCTCTCGTCGCGGCTATTTTCCGTCGTGCTTGAATCGAGATCTTTTACGGCACAAGGGCTTTCTTCTGCGGCGGCGGGAGCGCTCTTTGCACCTTTTTGCACGGAAGGCTCGCTATATGCGCTCTTAGCCTTCAGCTCTCGTGCAGCGACGAGATCATTTTGCGCCCCCATATCGCGGCTATTTTCTACGGCGCCTCGATCGTGCTTTTTCACCGCACCGATCATGTTGCGCGGCCTTATCGCGTCATTATGCCCGCCATCGTCGCTAAAAAGCGAGCTAAAGCGGCGAAGTGCTCTTTTTGCAAGCCAAAGCGGAAGTCCGCAAAATAGCCTCGCGTGCATCAGCGAAATTCCGAAATTATCCCGAAACGGCGCGAAGTGGCTTACTCCGCCCGCTTCGTAGCGTACCGCTAGATCGAGCCATTTTATCTCTAGCCCCGCGCGCACGGCCAGGATTAAAATTTCGGCATCAAAGCTCATTCTGCGGCTTTTGGTGCGGGGAAGAAGCGGCACGATCCCCTCTAGCGGGTAGATTCTGAAGCCGCACATCGCGTCTTTTATGCGGTGCGAGAGGGTATTTATCACGCACCAAAAATTCATTATCTTGCGTCCGTGCAAGCGGGATCTGGGCGCGCTTTCGTCATACACTGGCGCAGCGCAGATCAGCGCGGCGGGCTGCCGCGCCGCAAACGTCAAAAACTCCTCGCATCTGCTTACGTCGTGCTGAAAATCCGCATCGATCTGAAAGGCATGCGTAAATCCAAGCTCCTTCGCCCACGCCAGTCCGTCGCACACGGCAGCGCCTTTGCCGCCGTTTTGCGCGCGGGTGTAAATTTGAGCCGCAAGCCCCTTTAGCGCGCTTTTGCTCGCTTCGTCGCTGCCGTCGTCCACGATCAGCACGGGCGCGATGGGCGCCAGGGCGTGCACGAGCTCGGCGATACGCGCGGGGTGGTTGAAGTAGGGCAGCAAAAACGCGGGCTTAAAGGTAAATTCTTCCACTGGCGCAGACCTTGTCGTTTGAAATTTCAAAGCGGAGTTTGCCGCTTGCCTCGGTGATTTTGATTAAAATTTCATCGCCCGGGCGGATGAAATTTTTAAATTTTAAATTTTCTATCTTTTGCGTGCCGTCCAGCTCGTAGCCGAGGGCTTTTGCGCAGATCAATACGAAGCGAAGCTGCATAAACGCGGGCACTAGCGGAAATCGCGCAAAGTGTCCGTCGAAATAAAAATCGCTTGCACGCACCTTCGCGCAAAACTCATTCTCCGCGCTCCGCTCAAAAACCGGCACCTCGTAACGCTGTAGGGCGCTTAAAAAGTCCTTTTTGCTTAGCTTGCCCTGCTCGTTAAAAGGCAGCTTGTTCGCGATTTTGAAGTAGCGCAAAATCGCGCCGAATTCGGGCTTCAAAAAGGCCTTTAATTCATCCGTGACGCCCTTTTTGCCGCCTGCGCGAAACGCCTGCTCGCCGCGCTCGCTAAGCTTGATAAGAGCTACGGCGCGGTCGCGCTGCGGGTGTAGATCGATCCTGCACTCGCCGATAAATTCGTGCGAGCGGAGTTTGGCTTCGAGCAGATCGAGGCTCACGCGGTTTTCGTTGATTTTGACGGTGCGGTCGCCGCGCCCCAAAAGCGTGATCTCGTCTGCGCGCACATAGCCGAAATCGCGGCTTTCAAAGCGCTCGCACCAAGGAGAGCTGATCGTAAACTCGCCCGTTTGCGAAAATTTGTCGGCGGGCTGCTTTGCCCCAAATTTATCGCAAAGCCCCTCTGCCTGCGCAAATTTATCGTCGTGTTTCGTCGCGGAGCTCGGTGCGGAGCTGTTTTTCTGGCTGGCTGCGGTTTTATCGCCAGCGTCTGCACTAAATTTAGACGCCTGCTCGCCCAAGCGGTTTGTGTCTTGCCCGTCTGTATTTTGCCCGTCCGCACAGCGCGTTTTAGGCTCTGCCATAGAATTTTCGCCGCAAGAGCTTGCCGCAGGATCAAAGAGCTCGCCCTCGCGTTTTGCCGTACCGCCGCTATCGATATCCGTGCGGATCTGCACGCTAACGGGAGCGAATTTCTTAAGCCCCGCGCCCTCGTTGGAGGCGATCACGCCAGTTTCGCTGGAGCCGTAAATATCGATGATTCGGGCACTGCTAAGCGCCGCCAACCTATCTCGGATCGCAGGACTTAGCGGCGCACCCGCGCTAAAAATGGTGCTCAAAGGTGCTATGTTTGCAGCATCTGCGTGCTCGCACAGCGTACCTAGCACCGTGGGCGAGCTGATCAGCACGGCGCCTGCAAGATCGGCTGCGAGGATGATTTCAGGGTAGTTTAGCCCGCCTTTTTGCGTGCGTGAGCCGCAAAGCAGCGGCACGAAGATGCTAAAGGTGAGCCCGAACATATTTTGGTGCGAGACGCCAGATAAAAATCGATCGCTTGCGCAAAGACCGAATCGTTCTACCAAAAATTCCGCCTCCAAAACCATATCGCGCAGGCTTTTTTCGATATTTTTCGCCTCGCCCGTAGAGCCCGAAGTTTTGATATAAAATTTTTGATCGGCGCGCAGCAGATGCAAAGAGACAGCCTCTTGCTCGCACGGCGCGTGATTTTGCGGCGCGTTTTTAGATGAAATTTTAGGCGCAGATTTTTCGGTATCGTGCGGCGAAATGTTTTCTAAATCATGGGAGCAGAATTCGTCTAAATTTTGTGCTGCGGCGAGATTTAGAATTTTCACGTCGCCGCCGAGATGAAATTCGCCGCTAAATTTGGGCTCTCGCAGCAGCACGGGCGCAAAGCCCGCAATCAGCGCGCCGAAAAAAAACGCAATGAACTCTGCCGCGTCTTCGCCGTAAATTTCGATCATCGGCGCGTTTTTTTGCTCTTGCGTCTGCGCCGCTTGCAGGGCGCGCGCGGCACCTGCGCCGTCGATAGAATTTTTCGCATCATTGAGATTTGCGCTTCTACTGGAATTTTCCGCGCCTTTTAAATTTGCGCTTGCCGCGCTGCTTCGGAGTTTATCCGCGCCTTTTAAGCTTGCCGCTTCGCTCTGCTTGCACCGAGTTTCCGCCAAATCGCGCGCAAGAGCCGCCGCGGCAAGGATTTCGCGCTCGTAAGGCCTCAAATAACTAATCAAATTTTTTAACATAAAATTTCCTAAAAATCATCTCGCCGCCGATCAGCGCGCCGATGAGGACGTATGAGATCGCGCCGCAATAAACGCTCCAATAAATTTTATCTCGCGGTAACAGCAGCGCCGCGCTAAGTAGGCCGTTTAGCACGAAAAATCCGAGCCAAATTTCGGTCAGCTTGCGCGTGTAGGCGCGGCCGTGCTCGTTGAGACCTGGCCGCTTCAAAAGCGCTAGGCGCGTGATCGCGGGCGTCGATCTTAGGCTGAGCGCAAAAAGCGCCGCGAGCGAGAAATTTATTATGAGTGGATACAGATACGCAAGCGCTCCGCTGCCAAATATAGCGCACAGCGCAAAAAATGCCGCGCTCGCGCCCTTAATAGCGCGATCTTTACTTTCAAAAACAGCTCGCGCGCCCCATAGCGCGCTCATAGCCGCGAGCAAGCAGACCCGCGCGCCGCCGTGCAAAAAATAGAGGCCGAAAGGGTAAAACACGCTTAAAATTATGGTAGCTGTTTTTAAAAATATCGTTCGTCGCAATCTTTGTAATCCTTAAATTTAGCCGCGAGGGCTTGGTTTTTTGCCGCGGCAATTTTGTTTTACCGCGGCCGGCTAGGCTTTGTTGCGGTGGTTTTGGTTTTTGTTACGGCGGTTAGGCTCTTGCCGCAGGCGCGATCGGCGCGATTATTACCGCGCTTCGATATTTTAAATTTAGCTTCGGCGTTCAAATTTTAGGCGCTATGCTTTTAAAATTTAAATTTAGCCTTGCTCGCCGCATTGTAATTCTGGCAGCGCCGCTTTTAAATTTAGCTGCGCCTTAATTTAACTCGCGGCGCCGCACTTGCGATCAGATCCGCTAAATCAAATTTAGCCGAAATTTTAAAATTTTGAAATTTTACGAAAACGACGGTCTCAAAAGAAACAACGCCTTTAAAATTTCAAAATTTCACTCAAGCTCGCGGATTAAAATTTTAAAATTTTGATCTACAAAGCGCTTTGCATGCTAGCTCAAAAGCGGCAAATAAGCGAGCTTTGCGCTATGTCGCTTAACCGCTAAGCCTGCAAAAGCCGCTCGCCCCACACTCTTTCAATAAAACGTTCGCCGCTCGTCGCGCACCTTTGATAATATGTGCCGCACATTATCAATTCAACATGCGTCGTCAAACAAACGCTGCCGTATGTTTTATCTATCAAGTCAATCGCCGCCTCTGTGCCGCCGCAAAGTAAACTGCCAAACCGCAACGCACGCGATCTTGCCGCGCCGCACGGCGAAATTTAACTCTCGCCGCCCGTAGTTTCCACGCTCGCGCCTTGATCGAGCTTCGCCGCTACGGCATCCACGATGTCGCCAAGGGTTTGTATGTTTTTAAAATCATCGGGCATCAGCTTATAGCCCGTGTTTTTCTTGACGTAATCGACCAGATCGATCGCGTCGATGCTGTCGATCTGCAGATCCTCGTAAATTTTAGCCTCAGGCACAACCTTGCTCTCGTCGATCTCGAAGAGTTCCACGAGCGCCTTTTTTAAAATTTCAAAAATTTCATCTTTACTCATTTTTACTCCTATTTTCGGCGATGTATTGCGCCAAAGACGCAACGGATGAGAAAATTTGCTTTAAATTTTGGGTTTTTGAGTTAAGCACGATGCCGTATTTTTTCTGCACCAAAAGCCCGAGCTCCAGCGCATCGACCGAATCGAGCCCGAGCCCGTCGCCAAAAAGCGGCTCATCGTCATTTATGTCGCCCGGCGCTACGTCTTCGAGGTTCAGCCCCGAAATGATCAGCTCCTTAAGCTCCAAAATTTCTTCGTTCACAGCTTCTCCTTTTCATATAGATTTGATATTTTTTCGTAGAGTTTGCGCACTCGGATCGGGTTTGGGCGATCCGGCTCAAAGCCCGTTAGATCCAGCGCGCACAGCTCGTAGAGGTCGTATTTCATCCGAACCTCGGGCGTATCGTACCATACTTGTCCTTTTTTTAGGCTTTTAGGATCCATTTTTATCGCGACGCAGTTTATGCTTTTTGCGAAATTTATCGCGATGTAAAACGCCGCTTTGTGCATGGCGATGCGATCCGCGGTGCGCGTGCCCTCGGGGAAGATGATTAGGCTTTCTCCTCGCGCAAGGGCGCTTCGGCACGCATCTATCATCGCTTCCGAGCCGGTGTTTGGGATGTAGCCCGCAGCTGCGATGGCGGCGGAGAGGAAAGGGTTTTTGCACAGGCTTTCCTTGACTACGCAGTTTGCGCGTCGCACGTGAGCTAAAAAGATCACCACGTCGAGCAGGCTAGGGTGGTTTGCGATGATGAGAGCGCCGCTAGGCGGGAGCGTGTAGCGCCAGCTCACGCCGATGCTGCCGTAAAGTCGCGCGAGCAGCAAAAATATGCGCCACGAGATCATTATGAAATCGCGCACGAAATTTCGCACGACCTCTATTCGGTTTAGCCGTAGTAGCGCTACGGGGAGGAAGAGTAGGTTGCCTAACATACACAGCGCGCCGAAGCTTGCGAAGGATAACGCGATGCCGATCTGTTTAAGCTTGCGCCTTAGCGGATTTAACTGCTTCATCGCGCGACGCCTCTTTCGGCGGGGATTTTATGCCTCTCGATGAGAATTTTACAGCTTTCGGCGATGATTTTGTGGTTCTCGGCGGGGATTTGATGGCTCATCATGCGCGCGATCTCGATAAAATTTCTACGGCTTGCCGCCTGCCGCATCGCAGCGTAGTTTTCGCGATTTTCTGCGCGCGATATTTCGCCTTGCGATGTGTGCCGAAGCAATAGAATTTTCATGGTCTGAGCGGAGTCGATCTCGGCGCCGTGCATATGCCGAAACGATGGAATTTTTGCGGCGCACGGCAAACTGCATTTTTGTAGAATTCTTACCGTTTGCGGCATGTGCTGCCTTGGTGAAATTTCCGTAGCTTGCCGCACGCTTCGTCGTGCGTATTGCTGCGATGGAGCTTCTATCTTTTGCTGCACATATCGTTGCGGTAGAATTTCAGCGGTTTGCCACGCGCGCCATTGCGATAGAATTTCTGCGAAGCGCCATATGCGGTGTTTTGACGCCGCCATACGACGCGCCGTCTGGTTAAATTTATAGCTCGCGGCGCAGTTAAATTTAAAATTCATCGCAACCGCCTTGCCGTGCGCATCTTGCCCGAGCGGCTACTCGGTTCATCGCGCGGCTAAATTTAAACTCGTAGCGCAAACTTTGTTCTGCTAAATTTATAAAATTTACAGCCCGCCGCGCGTACTGTTTCGGCTCGCCGCACCTGTTTTTATAGCGGAATTGTGCGGTGTTTTCTACGCGCCGCTGCAGTAAAATTTTTATAGCTCGCAACTCGCACCGTTTAGGTGGATTTTTTTGGGTTCGTTGCGTATGCCTCGGCGGCGTATTTTCGTAGCGCGCCTTACTGCAACGCGATTTGGGGGCGCACGGCGCGCGCCCTTTCGGCGTGCTTTTAAGATGCGCCGTTTGGGCGAGCTCGTGTTTGATGGCGCGGCTAAATTTAAAACTTTCACTATATCCGCGTTTGGCGGAGCGGCTAAATTTAAAGCTCGTCGTTCGCGCCTTTGCGGCTCCGCGTAGCCTGAGATTTTGATCAAATTTGCTCGTCTCGCTGCGCTTGCTCATGCGATAAAATTTTACTATTTTAGTGCTCACGATCTTGCCTTAAAAAAGCTGCGATTTTGGCTGGATCTTTGGCGCGCCAAAGATAGTCCAAAACCCCGTCGCTGCTGCGCCATTCGCGCTTGCCGGAGAGGATTTTAGCTAAAAATTCCACCGCGGTATCTAGCGGGATTTTGCCGCCCTCTTTAAAACTTCGTAAAATTTCATTCTCGGCTCGCGGTTTCGGATTTTGCGGCTCTAGGCTCTGCGCCGTCGCGTCCGCAACGTGCGGCGAAATTTCGATCTGCACGTCATCTCCGCGCTGAAGCACCAGAAGTAGGGCACAGGCGAAGTCGCAGCGCTTCAGATAATCGTTATTTACCTCCTCAAAATAGCAGAGCAGGGCGATTTTATCGTTATCCGACTTGCATTCGCCGTTTTTGCCTGCTTCGTTTGCGTCCTGCGCGGAGCCGAACTCCCCTGCGCTTTCTTTCAGCCTTGCAGCCGCGATTATTGCGCCGTTTTCGAGCGCGCACGCCGCGGAGATCGTCGAAATTTCGGCATGGTTTTGCGTAAAAATCGCATTTTGCGCCGCGATCGCGTTGAGTACGCTGACGCAAAAGCTCGAAGGCGAGATGCTTTCGTCCATCGAGCCGAGCAGGCTAAAACAGCGGTTGATCTCGCCTAGGCGCGAGCAAAAGACGAGCGGCATCCTTTCGCGCTGCGTTGCGGAGCTTTGCATCGCATGATCGCAGGCTCCCGAGCTTTCGTTTGTTTTGGAATTTTGCCTCGCGAAATTTAAGGAATTTTCATTTGCAAAATCCTGCGGCGCCGAATCTAAATTTTGCGGCATAAAATTTAAAGAATTTTCATTTGCAAAATCCTGCGGCGGTGGGTTTTGCACAGCGGCGTGGTTTTTATCCAAATCTAAATTTTGCGGAACGGAATTTAAGGAGCTCTTATCGGCTAAGCTCTGCGGCGCGTTTTGAGAAATTTCGCCTAAAAGCGAGATGCAAAGTTTTGCCCCGAGCCCCAAGCGGCGGCGCTGTAACGGCGGAATGTGCTCAAGAGCCGGCTTTTTCTTTAAAGGCTCCAAGGCTAAAATTTCCTCTTTTAAGCGAGCGTGGGTAGAAATTTCTGAATTTTCTCCAGAGCTTTTTTGTAAAGCTTCATCCTCGCAGGCGACGAAATTTTTATAAATCTCCGCCGTCTCCTCAGAGCTGCAATCGAAATCTCGCGAGACGCTAAATTTAGACCCGTTCGCTTCACTATCTAATCTCCGCTCCGAGTCGAGCTTGGCATAATTTTTATAAAGACCTTCTGCGGCAAGGTCGCGCCCCACGCTTTCACCATTTTCGCACGCTGCAAAATTTGCGAGATTTGTAGAATTCTGCTCGCAACCTGGAATATTTGTAAAATCTTGCGTAGAATTTAACGCTAAATCATACGTAAAATTTTGATTTGCATCACAAGCGAGATCGGAATTTCCGCCTAAATTTACTTCAGAAATTCCGTCCAAGCAAGCGGCGAAATTTTTATAAAATTCCGCCGGCTCGCCCGAAATTATCGCGCTTGCGTAAGCTACGCCGAAGCTTAGTTTATTTTGCAATATAGCCTCTTAGCGTGACGCCGCTCATTATCGAGCCTACGCCGCATTCAAACTCTTTGTCGCTCACGAAAACGTTTTTGTAATAGTAGCTCGTGATATTGACGACCTTGTTGCCGCCCTCTTTTTTGGCGCGATCTTGAAAGCTAAGTAGCGCCGATAAAAACGCGCGGTTGCATGCGGCTTGATCGCTCTTGCCGACGCCGTTTGCTTTTTTATTCGAGCTTAGCTGCTGCGTGATCTTTCTGCCTGCGGATTTGTTGCCGAAGTAGAATTTTATGTTCGGATCAAGCTTGGCTTTAGCGTCGGGCTCTGCGAGTGCCGCGGCGATAGGGAAGCGCACGATGTCGTTTTTGGCATAAGCCGCATTAGCGACGAAAAGCGCCGCAACTGCGAAAAATAGAAATTTTTTCATTTTCTCTCCTTTAGTCGATAAATTTTTTAAAAATCAAAGAGGTGTTTACGCCGCCGAAAGCGAAGTTATTATTCATGACGTAATTCGTCTTTATCTCCTGCGGCTGCGTGAGGTATCTAAGCGGCGCACATTCCGGATCGATAGCTTGTAAATTTAGATTCGGATAGAACAGCCCCTCGTTCATCATCATCACCGAGATGAAGCTCTCCAGTGCTCCGCACGCGCCCAAAGTATGACCTAAATAGCCCTTGTAAGAGCTCACGGGCGTCTGCGAGCCGAAAATTTCATGCGTCGCCGTAGATTCTGCGATATCGCCCTGTCTGGTCGCCGTGGCGTGGGCGTTTACGTGCCCGATGAGATCCGGCGAAATGGCGGCGTCTTTGAGCGCCAACTGCATCGCCGCGCGCATAGTTTCGCTCTGTGGGCGGGTGATATGCGTGCCGTCGCAGGTCGTGCCGAAGCCCACTATCTCGGCGTAAATTTTAGCGCCGCGCGCAAGTGCGCTTCTGAGGCTTTCCAGCACGAATATGGCGCCGCCTTCGCCCAAAACCAGCCCGTCGCGCGCTATATCAAACGGCGCGGGGCTGAGGGTAGGGGTGTCGTTTTTACAGCTTGTCGCGTAGAGCTTGTCAAATACGAACGCCTGGCTTGGGTGCAGCTCGTCTGCGCCGCCTGCCAGCATCATATCTATCAGGCCAAATTTTATCGCTTCGTATGAGTATCCGATCGCTTGAGACGCGCTCGTGCACGCAGAGCCGGTGGGGATGAGTCTGCCTTTTAGTCCGTAGTAGATCGCGATATTCGCAGCGACGGTGTGGGGCATCATCTTGACGTAGGAGTTGGCGTTGAAGGTGCTATCCTTGCCGTGCAAAATATCTACGACTTCGCCAGTAGCCTTTGCATCGCCGCTACAGCTACCCGCCGCGACGCCCATACGACCGTCCTTTATGCGCTCATCCTCTAAAAGCCTAGCATCCGCCAGAGCTTTACCCGCGGCATCTACGCCAAGCATCGCTACCTTGCCCATCGAGCGGGTATCTTTGCGGCTCCAGTGCGCAGGCGGCGCGTAGTTTGGTATCGGCGCGCCAAGCCTAGTGTTTAGCTCCTCGCCGAAAATATCCCATTCGCTCATATAAACTACGGCGCTTTTTTGCTGCGCCAAATTCTGCTTGATGCTCGCCCAGTCCCGCCCGAATGCACAGACGTTGCCAAAACCCGTAATAACTACTCTATTTAACATAATCCACCGTCTATTTTAATAACCTCTTTTGTGATATATGCGGAATTTTCGCTTAGTAAAAACTCCACCAAATGCGCCACCTCGCTCGGCTCGCCGATGCGCCCTAGCGGAATCGCGCTTAAAATTTGCTCGCTTGCGGCTTCGTTTATACCTTCGCTCATCGCCGTTTTGATGAGCCCAGGAGCTACGACGTTTACCGTGATCTTGCGGCTTGCAAGTTCTATCGCTAGCGATTTTGCCGCGGCGATTAGGCCTCCTTTGCTAGCGGCGTAGTTGCTCTGGCCGCGGTTGCCGGCAATTCCGCTAACCGAGCTCATCACGACGATACGCCCGCCCTTTTTGGCGCGGATCATCGGCATCAGTGCGGGCTTTAGGACGTTATAAAACCCGCCTAAATTCGTATCTATCACGCTTTGCCAATCCTCGCGCTCAAACCACACGAAGGAGTTGTCTCGCGTAATGCCCGCGTTTAGCACGATGCCCCAGTATGCGCCGTTTGCCTCTATGTCTGCTTCGATACGCTCCTGCGCCGCGGCAGTGTCTGCGACGTCAAATTTTAAAATTTGAACTTCCGCCGCACCTGCGTCCAAGCAGCGTTTCGCTACGTTTTTTAGCTTCGCTTCATTACGCCCGTTTAACGCCAAGCCATAGCCCTTTTGCGCTAAATTTAACGCGCACGCCTCGCCGATACCGCCGCTTGCTCCGGTAATTAAAATTCTCTTAGCCATTTATACTCTTTATCATTTCGTCGCTCGCGCGCATTACGCTAAGCGTGGCGCTTGCGATATGTTCGCCGCCGCAGCGGATCTCGCAATCGAAGATATATAGCCCCTCGCCGTCGCCCACGCTCTGCTTCGCCGTCGTAATCACGCGCTCGCCCAATTTTAAGCTTGCGCGCGAAATATCCAGGTTTCGCACTCCCAGCAAAAACCCAAGCCTCGCCTCGCCGTCGTTTCTGTAGCCCGAATACACGCCGATGCACTGCGCCATAATCTCCATATACGCGTAGCTGCCGAGCTCGCCGTCTTCGGTAAACGGCGAGTCCTCTTTAACGCTAAACGCGCAGCTCGCATACCCGTCGCTAATCTCTAAAATTTCATCCGCGAAGACCATATATCCGCTCTGCGGTAGGATGCTAGAGGCTCTCATACTCGTCCTATTATGGTTACGGCGTTGTCGCCGCCGAAAGCAAAATTTAGATTCATCGCGGTATCTACGCGCGCTTTTTTTGCTTCGCACGCGAGATTAAATTTAGATAGCGCCGCTGGAATTTCGCTCGTTTGCGAAGTTTGATCCGCGTCGCTTTTTAAAATTTTATCGTCCGCGCCTTGCAAAGCTTTAGACGCAGCCAAAATTTCATCCGCGCTGCTTTTTGAAATTTCACTCTGCGCGTTTTGCAGAATTTCACTGCCCGAGCTGCATAAAATTTGATCGCTTGCGCTGTTTAAAATTTCATCGTTCGAGCCGTGCCGCGCCTGCGCGCCACGAAAAATTTCAGCCTCCGAGCCGCGCCAAATTTTATCGTTTGTAAAATTTGGCGGGATCACGCCTTGTTTGATCGCCTCGTAGCACACGGCAAGCTCGATCGCTCCCGCTGCGCCCAGGGTGTGTCCGGTCGCCCATTTGGACGAGCTTGCGGGCGCTAAGGGTAGGGCGGTGCTCATAGCTAAGGCCTCCATCGCGTCGTTGGCCGCAGTGCCGGTGCCGTGCAGATTGACGTAGTCCACGCTTTGTAGCTGCGCCGATTTTAGCGCGGTTTTGATCGCTTTGATCTGCATGCGCGCGCCGGGATCGGGCTTGGTGATGTGGTAGGCGTCGGAGTTTGCGGCGTGAGCCAAAAGCGCAACATCGCTTATGCACTCGCGCGAAAGCACGAATGCGCAGGCTCCCTCGCCTAGATTTGTGCCTGATCGCGCCTCTGAAAACGGCTTTAGCGGCTGCTCGCTTAAAATTTCAAGCGCGCTAAATCCCTGCAGCGTGAGCTCGTCTAATGCGTCGGCGCCGCCGAATACGACCGCGTCGCAAAGTCCCGCGCAGATGAGGCGCGAAGCTTCTATCAGAGCTTTGTTTCCGCTGGTGCAGGCGCTCGAAACTCCGATCGCGACGGATTTTAGTCCGAAGCGTTCGCGGATAAAATTTGCGGGGTTTGCGTGGGAGTTGCGCTCGAAGCAGAAGTTTTTAAATTTATCGTTTGCGGCTTTCGAATTTTTGGCGAAATTTTCGCCGTTTGCAGTAGAAATTTCACTGCACGGAGCGGGATTTTCGCCGTCTTGCGAGATAAAATTTCCTGCGTCTTTGCCGCAGGCGAAAAATTCCGCATAGTTTTCTTGCACGCCGGTGTTGGTGGTCGCAAACACCACGCCTACGCGGTGCGCGCCGAATTTTTGCACGGCTTGCTCGATCTGCCCCTGCACGCCGAGGCAGGCATAAAGCGCCAGAGCGTTCGTGCGCGTGGCGTAGGCGCGATCTTTGATCTGCGGCAGCGGCGTATCCACGCGCCCGAAGATGAAATTTTTACCGCAGACGCTAAGCTTTTGCAGCGCGGATCTTTTTTCGCACAGCGCGCTAAAAAGCTCTGCGGCGCTGTTTGCGCCCGCACAGATGAGCCCGGGGCTACTTAGATACTGCGTCATATCGGCGCCCCTTTGCGTTTATGGTGAAATTCGCTTTATCCGCATTCTCAAGCAGGGCTAAGAATACTCGCTCGCTTTGCGAATCGGGCGGCAGGAAGCCGTCGTTGCGAAATTTAGCCTCACCGCCCGTGATCGATAAAATTTTACGTGCGATCGGCGCGCCTAGCATATCGAGCCAGACGAGCTTGTAGCGGCTCTCCTCGCCGCTTGTGGGTGAAATTTTTGAGATCAGGGCTCTGCTTTTTACGCCGTTAGGATCAGTTAGGATGAACTGCTTTTGGCTAAATTCCGCTATTTGCTCGGGCGCCTTGCGCGCACATCCGCCTATAAAAAACGCGGCGCAAAGCAGAATGAAAGCCGTTTTAGAAATAGCGTAAAAATGATAAACAGGTCTCAAAAATTCTCCCTAAAAACGAGCGAAATCAAAATTTCGCCCTCCAAAATATAGCTCTTGTAGGGCCACGCCCTGCCGCGCTCATCAAGTGCCAAAGCCTCTCCATCTGCGCCGCGCGCCAGCCCCACGCGAGCAAGCGCGTAAAAACCCAGGCTTCGCGCCTTAATCAGCGCCTCTTTGATTGTGTAAATTTTATAAAAAACGAGCGCCTTTTCGCTCTCGTCTGCTGCCGCTAAAAGCTCGCGCTCAAAGGCGTTGAAACAAAACTCGCTCGCTGCAGCAAAATCCCGCGGTTTTAAAATTTCAAGATCGAGCCCGAACTTTTGCCTCGCAAAACCCACGGCGACGATCGTTTTGCCTTCCGCGCTTTTGTGCGAGATGCAAAATCTGCCGCGCTTTTTAAAGCGCGCCTTAAGCGCCCGCGAAACGCGAAACTCGCGCAGATGGGCTCGCTCGCGCGCTAGCTTCTTATCGCGCCTGCTCAAAAGTCGCCTCGGGGCGCGCAGATCCTCGTCGGTGATTAAAATTTTTATTTCGCTCATAAAGCTCTGATTTTACTAAAATAGTCTTTATAAAAATATAAAATAGCGCGGCGGCGTTAGAATTTCATTTAAAATTCATTTGATGCGCCAGGGCTCAAGTGTCTGCTGGATTATAAAAATTTATCGCGTTTTAAATTGTGCAAGGCCTCGGACGCGGTAAAATTTTAAAATTTAGCATGTTTGCGATCTGCGCCGCGCGCTTTTTGGTTCGACATATTCTGCTCTGCGGCGTAGGTTGTGTTCGTTGCGCTCGTCTTGTTCGTCGTATTTTGTACGACTGCCCTGTTTGGCTAAATTTAGCGTGGTAGCGGCAAGCAACGTAGATTTTAAATCGGAGCGGTAAAGCAGCGCAAAACGTAGCGTCCGCCGTAATATAACGGCGTAAAATTTTGCCGCATTTGAATTTGAATAAAACAGCGTGAAATTTAAACATTCTTGAATAAAGCGACTCGAAATTTAATCGTGCTTAGCTATCGCAACCGCGTTAAATTCCTAGCTGAGCTGCGCCGCGGCGCACTAAATTTATGCTAAATTCTGTATTGCGTCGCACTGGATTTGCTTTAAATTTTTGCACTAGGCCAAGCTGTACCGCGCTAAATTTGCCGCCACCACATTAAATTTATGTAAAATTTCGCTACCTAGCTGCATTAAATTTACGTCAAAATTCTGCCGTCGCGTCTAGCCGCAATCTTCTATGAAAAACCCGTGGGAATTTATCCCACTTATCATGAGCACGTGCCTAGCCGCGATAATTTTTTACGAACCGCTCTATGCGCGCGAGCCCCTCTTTTAGCAACTCCATTCCGCACGCAAAGCTTATGCGGAAGTATCCGTCCATGCCAAATCCCGCTCCAGGTACCGTCGCTACGAGCGCTTCTTCGAGCATTCGCGTGCAAAATTTCGCGCTGTCAGGCTCCACCTGCGAGCAATCCACGAATAGATAAAACGCTCCGTCGGGTTTTACGACGCTAAGCCCAGGGATCGCACCTATCGCGTCGGTGCCGAAATCGCGTCTGCGCTGGTATTCGTGCCTCATCATTTCGATATAATCATCCGCCTCGCCCCGCAGCACAGGCATCGCGCCCGCTTGGACGATGCTTGCAACGTTGCTGACGCTTTGGCTTTGCAGGCTGATCATCGCTTTATTTAGCTCGTCGATTGCGCACGCGGTGTATCCGAAGCGCCAACCGCACATCGCGCCGCATTTGCTTAGCCCGTTGATCGTCACGGTGCGCCCGAACATATCCTCGCTGATACTTGCCGCGGCTACAAATTTTTTATCGTAAACGATCTTTTCATAAATTTCATCGGAGATCACCACAATTTCCGTACCTTTTAGTACCTCCGCAAGCTCTTGTAGTTCCTCGCGCGAATACACGGCGCCTGCGGGGTTGCTCGGGTTGAAAAGACACAGCGCCTTCGTGCGCGGCGTGATCGCGGCTTTAAGCTCTGCGGCGGTGATTTTATAGCCGTTTTGCGGCTTTGCGTTTATAAAAACCGGCTTGCCGCCGCAAAATTTTACGATGTCGGGGTAGGTGACCCAGTAGGGCGCAGGGATTATAACCTCGTCGCCATCATCGACGACGCAACTAAAAGCGTTAAATAGCGAGTGTTTGGCGCCAACGTTGGTAATGATCTGATCGGGCCTGTAATTTAGGTCGTTGTCGCGCTTTAGCTTCTGCGCGATTAAATTTAAAATTTCGGGCGTGCCGCAGATCGGCGTATATTTGCCGCAACCCTTAGCCATCGCCTCGATGACCGCTTTTTTAGCGACTTCGGCGGTATCGAAATCAGGCTCGCCCGCGCTTAGAATGACGACGTCTTGCCCCCGTGCCCTCATCTGCTTAGCTTGCGTGCTGATTGCTATCGTGATGCTCTCTGTGAGCATTTTTACGCGATTAGAAAGTACCGGATTCATTTATTCTCCTTGGATTGGTTTAGACAATTTAAAATTTGATTTTTGACGCTAAAAGCCCTGCCGCCATCCGGGTTTTGGTTGTAGGTATCGTCGATTTTATAATCGCCTCCGCTACGGACGAGTTTGTATATTATCGTCTGCGTGCCGTAGGGGCAGGTCTGCGTCACTACGATGGTGTCGCGCTCTGCTAGTTCGAAATCATATTTCGCATCGTCGCAGACATCCTGGCCCGCAATCACAGGATCGTAGTCCAAGCAGCCTACCTCGCCTTCGCCGGTAGATGCTTCATCTTGCATAAGCGCGGATTTGAAAGAAGCCGATAGGATATTTTTGTGATCGCCGAAATATACATTTTTGCTATACAGGCTTTTTACTAAATTTATTCCGGCATCGTTCGCAGAATTTTTCGCGCTATTAGCATCGCTACCGCTTGCCGATAAAATCGCACAGATCGTAAAAAATAGAGCTTTTTTCACCTTAAGCCTTTTATTTTAATGATTTCAGATACTCTTCGTAGAATTTATTTAGATCCTCATCCATTGCGGCGATATCTTTTCTGCCGCTACAGATACACTCTTCCAAAATTTCGATACGCTTGATGAGATATTTGATAAGCTCCTGGCTGATATCGGGAATTTTATTATGCGCCAAAGGCTCATGCGAGCAGCTTCCTAAAATTCTAGCGGGCACGCCCACGGCGGTGCAGTTTGGCTCGACGTCCTTTACGACGACGGAATTTGCGCCGATTTTGGAATTTTCGCCGATGGTGATGTTGCCTAGCACTTTGGCCCCCGCGCCCACTACGACGCCGTTTTGTAGCGTTGGATGGCGCTTGCCGTGCTCTAAGCTCACGCCGCCGAGAGTGACGCCCTGATAGATCAGACAGTTATCGCCGATGATCGCCGTTTCTCCGATGACAAGCCCCGTGGCGTGGTCGAAAAACACGCCCGAGCCGATCTGTGCGCCGGGATTTATATCTACGGCGG
>NZ_CALHIK010000068.1 GCF_938030785.1 uncultured Campylobacter sp. | reverse complement strand
ACGCCGATCTCGCGTAAAATTTTAAAACTCGCGTCGCGCATCGCCTGATATTCTTTATCGGTGAGCGTTAGAGCGGGCGCAACCGTGATGGAATCTCCCGTATGCACGCCCATCGGGTCGAAATTTTCGATCGAGCAGACGATGATGCAGTTGTCCTTATGATCGCGGATCACCTCCATTTCGAACTCTTTCCATCCAAGCAAGCTCTCTTCGATCAAAATTTCATTTATAGGGCTCACGTCTAGCCCGTTTTGCGCGACCTCTTTAAACTCGTCGATATTGTACGCCACGCCGCTGCCTGCGCCGCCTAGGGTGTAGCTAGCGCGGATAATGAGCGGAAAGCCGATCTCATTTGCAGCAACCATCGCCTCTTCGATATTGTAAGCGTATTTGGATTTAGGCAGATCCATTCCGATCTTAATCATCGCCTCTTTAAATTTTACCCTATCCTCGCCCTTTTTGATCGCTTCGGGGTTGGCGCCTAGAAATTTCACCTCCGCTAGCTCGCCGCTTTCGTAAGCCTCCATCGCGACGTTTAGCGCGACCTGTCCGCCCATAGTAGGCAGGATCGCATCGACGCCCTCGCGCTTTATGATACGCAAAATGCTCTCTTTGGTGATCGGCTCGATATAGGTAGCGTCGGCAAAATCGGGATCGGTCATAATGGTAGCGGGGTTAGAGTTTATTAGCA
Organism: uncultured Campylobacter sp.; assembly: GCF_938030785.1. Classification (GTDB taxonomy): domain Bacteria; phylum Campylobacterota; class Campylobacteria; order Campylobacterales; family Campylobacteraceae; genus Campylobacter_B. The sequence continues at coordinate 11,847 of NZ_CALHIK010000068.1, read as the reverse complement.
CTACGCGATATCCGAGGCTCTTTAGCGTCTTAGCCGCCTGCGTACCGCTGTAGTCAAACTCGCACGCCTGGCCGATTACGATAGGGCCGCTGCCGATCAGCAAAATCGTCTTAATATCATCTCTTTTGGGCATCAATTTTCCTTTGTAACGACATACAAAAACGCCGGCATACTCGGATTCACGTATGGCTCCAGTACGGCGCTTTTGTATAACTTTCCGTTTTGAATCTCTTTGACCTTCCCCACAGGCACGCCGGCAAAGAAAATTTCATCTTTCCCGCTCGTAAAAACCTCGTCGCCCACCTTGGGGTCAAGCCATTGCGGGATGTATCTGACTACGAGCTCGTTTTTTTCGCCGCCCGCGACGCCCGGAATTTGAGCATCTCCTATGAAAACGGAGAAGTTGCTCTTTTCGTCGCGCTGCAAGATCGCAAGCGGGCGCCCGTCTTTATTCACTAAAATTCCTGCGGTCTTGCCCTCGCTAATCAGACCGTAAACCTTGCTCGGGTTAAAATTTTCAAAATTTACGAAGAATTTGTTGTAGTCGTTTAAATTTGCATAGCTCATCGCCTTTACGAGCTGAACCTTGGGCTCGTAAACGGAGCTATTTTTATCGATCAAAATTTTATTGAGCTCGCCCGCGAACGTGCTAAGCAACATCGCCGATTTTTTCAGCTCGGCATTTTCTTCTCGTAGAGCCTTAATCGTCTCGGCTTGGTTAAAATGCTCGTTCACCGCGCTTTTAATCCTGCCGCTTACGCCGTAATACACCTCTAAAATTCCGCCGGAAAATCCGATAAATTTACCGTGGATATATGAGCCGAACGTAAGCGAAACGGCCACTAACAAGACTGCGACTAGAAGCAGTTTGAGATTAGTCATTTGCCGTTTGTTTTAGCGTTTTAATCTCTTCTAGGGCTTTGCCGGTGCCGTTTGCGACGCACAGAAGCGGCTCATCTGCTACAAAAACCGGAAGCTTCACCGTGTCGCTTAGATACTTATCTAATCCTCGAATGAGCGCGCCGCCGCCCGTTAGCACGACGCCGTTTTCGACGATATCGGCTGCGACTTCGGGTTGTATGCTTTCTAGCACGAATTTCAGCGCGTCCGCGATCTCTCTTATCGAATCTTTAATCGCCTCTCTTACGTCTTCGCTCGTAAGATCGACCGAGCTTAAAAGCCCGCTGATCTGATCTTTTCCTTTAACGGCATAGGTTAGATCTTTTTGCTGCTGCACCGCCGTGCCGATCTTAATCTTAATCTCCTCAGCCGCGCGCTCGGATATAAGCAGGCTATATTTTTCCTTGACGTAGTTAACGATACTCGCATCGATCTTATCGCCCGCGACGCGGACGGATTTGGCGCTGATGATACCGCCTAAAGAGATAACGCCGATCTCGGTGGTACCGCCGCCGATATCTACGACCAACGAGCCGCGCGCTTCATTTACCGGAAGCCCCGCACCAATCGCCGCAGCCATCGGCTCTTCGATTAGATAAACCTCGCGCGCACCCGCTATCATCGCGCTTTCTCGCACGGCTTTGCGCTCGACCTGAGTTAGCCCGTAAGGAACCGAGATGATGATGCGCGGGCTTACGAAAAAGCGGCGCTTGTGGGTCTTTTCGATAAAATACCTAATCATCTTCTCCGTCATATCAAAATCCGCGATAACGCCGTCCTTCATCGGGCGCACCGCTTCGATGTCGCCTGGAGTTCGTCCGAGCATCTCTTTGGCTTCGGCGCCCACGGCGATGATTCTTTGCTTGCCGTAGCGCTCATTTTGTACCGCTACGACGCTCGGCTCGTTGATGATGATGCCTTTATCTTTTAGTAGCACCAGCGTGTTTGCCGTGCCTAAATCGATGCCCATATCCCTTGAAAATAATCCTAGAATCGAATCAAGTAACATTTATCCCCCTTAAATTTATGCAGTTAAATTTTGTTTTACAAGTATCGGCTTAGAGACGCCGTCTACGACCTCTTTCGAGATGATGACGTCATAGCCCTTAAGCTCAGGCAGATCAAACATAATATCGATCATGATCTCCTCGATTATGCTGCGAAGTCCGCGCGCACCGGTTTTGCGCTTGATCGCAAGGCTCGCGACCTCTCTTAGCGCGTCGCCATCAAATTTTAAATTTGCGCCGTCTATCGCAAAGAGCTTTTGATATTGCTTTAAGATCGCGTTTTTCGGCTCGGTTAAAATTCTAACCATAGCCTTTTCGTCGATCTCATTTAGCGTAGCCACTACGTGCAATCGCCCGATGAGCTCGGGGATTATGCCGTAATGCACCAGATCGTCGGCCTCGACCATGTTTAGTAAATTTAAACTCTCTTTCTTGCTGCGCTTTGTTTGGTTAAATCCAAGCACGTTCTGCCCGATACGGCGGTTGATGATCTCGTTTAGCCCGTCGAATGCGCCGCCGCAGACGAATAGGATATTAGTAGTATCGATCTGGATAAAGTCCTGATTTGGATGCTTGCGACCGCCCTTCGGCGGGATATTTACGACGCTTCCTTCGATGATTTTAAGTAGCGCTTGCTGTACCCCTTCACCGCTTACGTCGCGCGTGATGCTGCGATTTTCGCTCATTCGCGCGATCTTATCGATCTCGTCTACGAATACGATACCGCGCTGCGCCTTCTCTACGTCGCCGTCCGCAGCCTGCAAAAGGCGGGTGAGGATGTTTTCTACGTCCTCGCCGACGTAGCCCGCTTCCGTTAGGCTCGTAGCGTCGCTAATGGCGATCGGCACGTCCAAAAATTTCGCCAAAGTCTGCGCCATAAGCGTCTTGCCGCTGCCGGTAGGGCCGATAAGCAAGATATTTGATTTTGAAATTTCGGTGTCGTCGCCCTGCGCGTCGGTCTGCCTGAAAATTCTTTTATAGTGGTTGTAAACGCCGACGCTAAAAATTTTCTTAGCGCGCTCCTGACCGATGACGTAGCGGTTTAGAACCTCCATCAGCGCCTTTGGCTTGATAGCCTCGAAATCGATCTCTTTATTTTGATTTTGTACCGCCTCATTTTGACCTTCGCTGCCGTGGATAGCGGCGTATGCCATATCGATACAATAGCTGCAGATAGCCGCCGTACCGTTGTCGTTAGGATAGATACGACGCCCGTCTGCGCCCGTCTCACCGCAAAAACTGCACTTATTTGCCATTAAATTTTACCTTTATCTAGCGGAATTCCGCGTTTTGTGTTGATTATAAACTCGCACATCTTGCGCACGTTTTGATCGCTCGTTTCGTTTAATAAAATTTGCGCCTGCTCCTTTAAGCCCGTGCCTTGGTTGAATAAAAATTTATACGCCCGATTTATCGTCTCGACCGTCTCTTTATCGAAGCGGCGGCGGATGCCCGTTAAATTTAGCCCGCGGATATAGGCGCGATTTCCCTCGGCTAGGCAAAACGGCACCACGTCCTGACTAAGCGCGCTAGCCCCCGCGATCATGCAGCTCTCGCCGATTTGGACGAACTGATGTACGGGGGTAAGCCCGCCGATAACGGCATAATCGCCCATTACGACGTGGCCTGCGAGCGTGGCGTTGTTGGCTAGGATTATGTTGCTTCCCAGCACGCAATCGTGCGCGATGTGGCAATACGCCATCATAAAGAGATTATCGCCGATGCGCGTAAATCCGTCACCCTTATGCGAGCCCGAGCTGATTGTGCAAAACTCGTGAATCGTAGCGTTTTTGCCGATGATTAGCCCCGTTCGCTCGCCCTGCTTAAAACTCATATCCTGCGGGATTTCGCCCACGATCGCGTATGAAAAAATTTTAGAGCCCTCGCCGATTTGCGTATCGCCGACGATGCGCGCCCCCTGCTTGATCGTGCAGCCGTCGCCGATTTTCGCCTGCGCGCTTATGAAAGCATACGGCTCGATCACAACCTCGGCTCCGATCTGCGCGCCGTCCTCAATAATCGCCGTGTGGTGAACTTTAGCCATCATTTATCCATTATCATCGCTTGAAGTTCAGCCTGCGCGGCCAGTGTGGCGCCGTCGTTGATGTAGGCTTCGCCCTTTAGCACCCAGATGCGTCCGCGGTGTTTGATTACGCTGATACGATACTCAAGCTTGTCGCCGGGGCGGACCGGGTTTCTAAATTTAGCGTTATCGATACTCATAAAATACACGACTTTATCGCTTAAATTGGCGCCGTCTTTCTCCATGCTCTTAAACGCCAGCACGCCGCCTGCCTGCGCTAAGCCCTCGATTATCATAACGCCCGGATAGATCGGATGGCCGGGGAAGTGGCCCTGAAAGATCTGCTCGTTGTAGGTTACGTTTTTATAGGCCTTTATACTTTCGCCTATGCTGAGCTCTTCGACGCGATCTATCAGCAAAAACGGAAAACGATGAGGTAGGATGGAGAGGATTTCGTTTATATCTATCATTGATCTGCCTTTTTTAGAAATTTTAGAATCTTATCAAATTCTTACTAAAATTTCCCTAACGTCTAAAAATATGCGCGAGAGCCCGTAAATTTGAACTTTGGCGGCTCTTATCTCGTCCGTGACGATGATCGGCGAGAGCGAGCCCGCAGCGCACAGGGCGGCGCGAGTTTTATTTTGGCGCGCTAGACTCGGCGGGTTTTTTAGCATTTCGGATACGCTTTTGAAATTTGATCTTGAAATTTCGTTAAATTTCGCCAGGCTTAAAATTTTAATCTCGCCCTTGTCGCTGCAAAAAATTTCGCACTCGCGCTCTATGCTAAATTTTACGTTTTCGCGCATAAAATGCGAGCCAAATAGCACAAACGAGGGCACTACACGCCCGTCAAATTTAATCCATGCGCGCAACAAGCGGTAGTTTAAAAATCGATCGCGCAGCACGCTAAATTTAACCCCTTTTCTTTCAAGCGCACAAAGCTTTTTGTAAAATTTCAATTTCTCCTCTACCGAAGCGGGCAGGATCTGCCGATCGATAGACGACATTAGCTCGTAAATTTCGGCGCCTTGGGCTAAATTTCGCTTCAAATCCGTCGTCAGACTTCCGCCCGAATTTCGCTCGGCCTTTCGTTGATCATTCCGCTGCGCCGCAAGTGCATAGATGCAGCCGCAGTAGTTTTGATGATACAGCGCGTCTTTTTTCGCGAGCGCAAACTGCTCGTTCGTGCCGCCGTTTTTGCGAAAATCGGGCGCGATAAACTCCAGTCCGTAGCGCTCACAAATGCGCTGCAATGAGGCGCAAAGCTGAGGGTACGATTTTTTGGGACTCATAAGAAGCGTCGTAGTGATTTTGAGTTCGCCCAAACTTAGCGCGAGCTCGGCTGTTTTTTGCATGCGAAAATCAAAGCAAAACTCGCAGCGCGCGCCCTTTTCGGGCTCATTTTCAAGCCCGCGCACACCGTCTAGCCAGCCCTGCAAATTATACTCGCCCGGGATAAATTTAATCCCTAAATTCTCGCAAACCCGCTTTGCGTCGTGCATTCTAAGAACATATTCGCCGTAGGGGTGGATGTTTGGATCGTAGAAATAGCCTATTAGCGGCTCTTGCGTGAGCTCTTTTAAGCGGCGCAAAAAATAATCGCAATCGACCGAGCAGCAGATGTGAACCAGCAAAATTTAACCCTTTGCACGAAATTTTTGGATATAATTTTACGCTATCAAAATTAATGAGCGGAAAAATGAAAAAATTTTTTATAAAACACCGACGTAAGTTTGCTTGCGGCTTGGGCGGATTTGCGCTGTTTTACGTGCTTGCGGGCTTTTTCGGCGTGCCGCTTTTTATCGAAAAGGCGCTGCCTAAAATTCTAGAAGGCAGAGCAAACTTTAGCGTGCAGGACGCCAAATTTAACCCCTTTACCTACGAGCTAAATATCACGCGCCCCGAGCTTAGCACCTTTAAGCCGCTGTTTAGCGCCGATGAGATAAATTTAAAAATCGGCTTTTCAAAGCTTTTTAAAAAGACTCTCGCAGTAGAAATTTTGCATCTTAAATCCCCTAAATTTCACGTCGAGCGCGAGCAAAACGGCACCTTCAATTTTGAGCCGCTACTTTCGGAGCAAAAGAGCGAAAGTAAGGATGAAAACTCCAGCTTCAACGTCACGCTGAATAATTTTAAGATCGAGCGCGGCTCTCTGGGCTACGTCGATAACTCCCTGAAAAAGCCGTTTTCGCTCATCTCGACCGAGCTAAATTATGAGATCAACGGGCTAAATTTAAAGGACGAAACGATCGGCGAGCACGATTTAAGCGCCGTTTCGCGCACATACGACGCGCTGAGCTTCGATGGAGCCATCGACCTGGCGCCTCTTCGTCTGCACGGCAAGGTAGATATCTCGCGGCTGAAAATCGATCCGTTTTGGCTATCGTATCTCGATCCTAGCGGCGTGCGGTTTAAAAACGGCTTCCTTTCCGCCGAGCTGAATTACCGATTGAGCCTCGATGAAAATATAAAATTTGCGCTTGAAAACTCAAAGCTCGAGCTGCAAAGCCTAGAAATTTTGCAAGATCAAAATTTAATTTCTCTAGACTCGCTAAAAATCCCGAGCTTTAGCCTAAATACGGACGTTTCGAATGAAATTTCAGGCAAAGTGATGATTCCGAAAGTTCTATTTTCGGGCGCAAAATACGATATGAACGAAACCAAAATTTCCACAGGCTTTGAGGGTGCGCAGGTCGCGGATTTTGCGCTGGATTTTAATAAAACGGGCGCGAACTTGCGGCTAAACTCCGCCGTAAAAAGCGTAGATCTAAACCGCTCAAGCTTTGCAAACCCGCAAATTTCGGTCGTCTCAAACGACACTAAAATCACGGAAAATTTCTTAAAATTTAACGCCGAAGGTAACGATACGGCCCTTCATACGGGTTTTGGCGCCTTTAGTATCGCGGATACGCAGATTACGCTCGCGCGCAGCGATAAAATTTCGGTCGCCGCAACCGAGCTGGGCGCGTTTAGCTACGACAAAGAGGGCGCGCAAAACGGCGTAAGCCTGGAGTTTGCTAAAATTTCAAACTCCAAAATCGCAAACAAAAACGGAATTTTTAGCGGATTTGAAAGCTTCGGCGTGCAAGGGGTTAAATTTAACGTCGCGGATCTCGATCTGGGTGTGGATAAAATTTTGCTAAACGAGCCGTTTTTCAACTCGGAAGTGGGCGTTAACGGCGCCAAAAGCATAAACGATCTGGCTATTTTAAGCGCGATTTCTAAAAATCCCGCGAGCTTTAAAAAAACGGCGAGCGCGGGCGATACAAACCCGGCGGACGCAAACTCTACGGCAAGCGGCGCAAATTCAGATTCTAAAAAGCCCGCCAAAAGCCCCGCTTTAAAATTTAAGATCGGCGAGGCCTCCGTAACGGGCGCAAAGGCTAAGATCGGCGAGAGCTTTATCGTTAAAAACAATGTGCACGAGATCAAGGATTTCAGCGCCACGCTAAGCGGGCTAAGCTCGAATTTCGCCGAGCCCTTCGGTATCAAAGCAAGCCTTATCACGGGCGAGATCACCGCTAGCGCGGACGGCAAGGTTAGCATCGCGCCGCTTAACGTAGGCGTGAGCTTTAGCCTAAATGCGCCAAATTTGAGCGTTTTTAACAGATACGCGGCGGAATTTATCACGGGCTCCATCGCAGGCGAGCTTTCTACGCAAGGGCAGCTGAAGCTTTCAAACGCATTCTCGCTCGAAGCGAAGCTATCGGGCAAGGGCTTGGCGCTAAGCTCGGGCAGGGATAAAATTTTCTCCCTTGCGTCGCTGAATGTCGCGCAAATCGCGCTAAGCCCAAGCTCTCTCACGCTAAACAAGATCGCTCTTGGCTCACCCGCGGCAAATATCTCGCTAAATAAAGATAGGCGTTTAAATTTGCTCTCGCTGATAAAGCCCGCCGCGCAGGCAAAACAGACCGCAAAGCCCGCCGAAGCTGCGCCTAATAGATCCGCAAAAAGCAAGGCAAGCTTTGCCTGGAGCGTAAAAAATATCTCGCTTAGCGGCGGCAGTTTAAATTTTACCGACGAGAGTCTAGCAACGCCCTTTAAACTGCGCATCAGCGATATGAAAGCAAGCATCAGCGAGATCAGTCCGAAGCGGGCGGCGGATATCAAGCTTAGCTCGCTCGTAAGCGGAAGCGGGCTAGCGAGCATCACGGCGCGCGTCTATCCGCTGGATTTTAAACGCAAAAGCGATATAAACGTCGTTTTAAAGGAGATCCCGCTTGTGCCCGCATCGCCCTATACCGCCAAGTATATCGGCAATGAAATCGCAGGCGGTAAGTTAAATTTAAAACTCGCCTACAAAATCGACGATGGCAAGCTAAACGCAAGCAATGATCTAAATTTAGACCGCTTCGAGCTCGGCAAAGAGGTGCAGAGCAAGGACGCGCTGAGGCTTCCGATCGGCCTAGTCGTATCGATCCTAAAGGATAGCGACGATCAGATCGATATTAGCTTGCCTCTAAGCGGCACGCTAAGCGATCCGAAATTTAGCTACGGCGCGCTCGTTTGGGGCGCGGTCAAAAAGCTGCTCTCGGATATCGTGTTAAGCCCGTTTAGATTTATGGGAAAGATCGCGGGCGTAGATACGAAAAAGCTCGAAAGTATCGATTTTGAGGCGGCGAGCAGCGAAATTTTAATCAGCGAAAGCTCCAAAATAGATGATTTAGCCAAGGTCGCAAAAGCCAAGCCCGAACTTAAGATCATCCTAAACTCCGCGTATAACGAAAAGCTCGATACTCACGAGTTTAAAAGGCGCTCGCTGCAAAATACCCTCACGTTGATGTCTAATAAACAAGGTCTCTCCACGGATGAAGCCATAGCGGCGCTTAAGATCAAATACGGCATCAAATCCGGCGGCGATGAGGCGATGGAGGAGCTGATAGGGGCGCAGAAATTTACCCGTTCGCGTCTTGATGAGTTAGCCCTTGCCAGGGCGACTGCCGTGCAAGCGGCACTCGTGCAGCGCGGTGTAAGCGCCTCTCGCATAGAGATCAAAAAACCAAGCGAAGCCGAGCTTAAACAAAACAGCTTTATCCCGCTAAGTCTCGGCGTAGAGAGGTAGTGTAAGCAAAATTTGGCTATACTAAGCGGATTAAAATTTAAGGAGCGGCGATGATAAATATAGGAATTCACGGCGGAAGCGGCAGAATGGGCACGATGATCTACGAGTGCCTGAAAAATTTCGATCAGGTGCGAGCAAGCGTGATCTACACGGTCGCGCCGCTTGATTATACGCCAAGCTGCGCCGTAGTAAGCAGCTACGACGAGCTTTTTAGCGGCTGCGACGTCGTGATAGACTTCACGATCCGAGACGGCGCGATAAGCTTAATGAAATTTGCGCTTTCGCACCCAAAGCCGCTTTGCATCGGCACGACGGCTCTAGGAGAGGAGGGCGAGCGGCTACTGCACGAGTGCGGCGCAAAGATGCCCGTGCTGCACGCTACGAATATGAGCCTGGGCGTCGCGGTGCTAAACAAGCTCGTAGCGCTTGCCAGCAAGAGCCTGCGCGATTTTGACTGCGAAATTTTAGAGATGCACCACCGCCACAAAAAAGACGCCCCGAGCGGTACGGCAATGAGCCTTGCGGAAAGTGCCGCAAGCGCGCGAGGGCTAGATTTAAAAGATGTGCGCGTAAGCGGTCGCGACGGGCTCATCGGTGAGCGCGGCAAGGACGAAATCGCCGTGATGTCGCTGCGCGGAGGCGACATCGTCGGACGCCACACCGTGGGATTTTACGGCGATGGCGAATTTATCGAGCTAAATCATACGGCAACTTCGCGCGCGACCTTTGCCAGAGGCGCGATAAAGGCCGCAGTATGGCTAGCGCCCCAAAATAGGGGGCTTTACGGTATCGACGACTGCTTAGGAATCTAGACCTTTGCGGCTAAATTTGAGAGGAAAAATGCCTACAAAAGATGAAATTTTAAATTTTCTGCGCGAGCTAAAGCCCGAGCTTGAAAGCTTTGGAATTTACAAAGTCGGGCTATTCGGCAGCTACGCCAAAGGCGGAGCGAATATCGCTTCGGATATCGACGTAACTATCGAAAGTAGCGAGCAAACAATCGCTCGTCTTGGCGGCGGTATGCGAACGTTTATATATTTAGACGAGCTAAGAGGACGAATCGCTAATAAATTTAAAATTTCGGTAGATATATGCGATACTGCATCGATGAGCGATGAAAAGAAGCTAAAGCTACTAGAAGGAGCTATCTATGTATAATAAGAGGAATTTACAAAGGCTTGAGTTGATCTGCAAAAAGATAGACGCGATACAACAAATCTGCAAAATCGGTGTTGAAAAAGCGCTTGCTGACGAACTTCGCGACCGGCCAGCGGTAATAATGCATCTAATCTCTTGCAACGAGCAACTGCAAAAAATTCAAGATAGCGGCGATATGGAAATTCTAAGTATATTCGCACCAAGCGATATAGCAGGATTTCGCGGGATCAGAAACGCTTCGGCACACGATTACGAAGGATTAAATTTAGCCATCGTTCAAAGCGTAATTAGCGACTACCTGCCGAGTATAAAACAAAATATAGATAAATTTCTAAAAAATAAAATTTAAGAGGTTAGAAAATGTGCGCAATCGTGGGAGTCATAAATTCCGAAGGTGCGGCTAAGACCGCGTATTACGGGCTTTTTGCCATGCAGCACCGCGGCCAGGAGGCAAGCGGCATAAGCTCGAGCTTTAATCATCACATCAAAACGATCAAAGCCACGGGGCTCGTGACGGAGGTTTTTAGCCCCGCGAGTTTTGAAATATTAAAGGGAAACATCGCAATCGGCCACAACCGCTACGGCACCGCGGGCGCAGACAGCCTAAAGGACGCGCAGCCGGTAGCCGGCAACTACGCTCTGGGGGAGATCTCGATCGTTCATAACGGAAATTTGATCAATAAAGACGAAATTCGCCGTAAGCTCGTAAGCGAAGGGGCGATCTTTCAGTCCAACATGGATACCGAAAACATCCTGCACCTCATCTCGCGCTGTAAGCAGGAGCATCTAAAAGACCGCATCATCGAAGCGCTGAATCAGTGCGTGGGCGCGTATTCGCTTCTGATCCTGAGCCGCTCGAAGATGTTTGCCGTGCGCGATCGCTACGGCGTGCGTCCGCTCAGCATCGGCAGGCTCAAAGACGGCGGCTACATCGTCGCGAGCGAAACCTGTGCGTTTGATCTCGTAGGAGCCGAGTTCATCCGCGACGTAAAGCCCGGCGAGATGGTGATCTTCGAAGAGGGCAAGGATGAGTTTAGCTCGGTTCAAATTTTAAAAGCCGCGGAGGCTAGAATTTGCGCGTTTGAATACATCTACTTTGCGCGCCCAGACAGCGTCGTAGAGGGCAAAAACGTATATGAGGTCAGAAAAAAACTGGGCGCTGCGCTCGCGCGAAAATGCGGGAGTTTAAAGGCTGATTTCGTCGTGCCCGTGCCCGATAGCGGCGTGCCGGCGGCGCTGGGTTTCGCGCAAGAGAGCAAGCTGCCCTTCGAGATGGCGATCGTGCGCAACCACTACATCGGCCGCACCTTCATCGAGCCGACGCAAGAGGTGCGAAATTTAAAGGTCAAACTCAAGCTAAACCCGATCGGCGCAGCACTTCACGGCAAAAGCGTCGTCGTCGTGGACGATAGCATCGTGCGCGGCACCACGAGCAAAAAGATCGTCGAGCTTCTGCGCCATGCGGGCGCGGCGCGCGTACATATGTGCATCGCAAGCCCGGAGCTAAAGTATCCCGAGCGCTACGGCATCGACACGCCGAGCGTGCGCGAGCTGATCGCCGCAAATATGAGCACGGATGAAATTTGCAAATTTATAGGCGCCGACAGCCTCACGTTCCTTAGCGTGCCGGAGCTCGTAGAGGCGCTTGGGGGCGAGCGCAAATACTCGCTCGTAAGCTTCGACGGCGATTATTT
>NZ_CALHIK010000067.1 GCF_938030785.1 uncultured Campylobacter sp. | reverse complement strand
CGCGTCCGCGCCGTTATTTCCGCCGCCGCAAAGCGCCAAAATGCGCGAGCCCTTTTTGAGCCGCTTTCTGATCTCGCGCTCGATCCTGCCTGCGGCGTTTTCCATTAAAATTTGCTCGCCAAGTCCAAATTTTGCGCTCGCTCGCGCGTCGAGCTCCTCGGTGCTAAAGAAAATTTTTTTCAAATTTCGCTCCTTATGCGAAAGCTAAGAGCCTCCAAAATATGCGCCTTAGCGATGATTTCGGCGCCTGCTAGATCAGCGATCGTGCGCGCGAGCTTTAGCGTTTTATTTACGCCGCGCTGCGAAAGGTCGTAGCGGGTGATCGCGGTTTGCAAAACATCCCGCGCAGCGCTTTCGCAGACGCAAAATTTTTCAGTTTCCTCGTCGCGCAGCTTTGCGTTTAGCTCGCTCTGTCCGCGAGCCTTCTGCGCGCGAAACGCCCGTAGCACCGCATCCGCCATCTCCTCGCTGCAAACGTCGCTTCTGTCGTCCGCGCCGGTCTCATCCATCGCGACGTATATGTCGATGCGATCGAGCAGTGGCGCGGAGATCGTGTTTTTGTAGCGCCTGATATCGTTTAACGAGCAGGTGCAGGTGAGGTTTTTGGAAAATAGATTTCCGCACGGGCAGGGGTTTTGCGCCGCGACGAAGATAAATTTCGTTTGGTATTCGACCTTGGAATTTACGCGCGAAATTAAAATTCTATTATCCTCCAGCGGCTCGCGCAGGCTTTCTAAAATTTGCTTGCCGAAGTGCGGCAGCTCGTCGAAAAACAGCTCGCCACCGTTTGCGAGCGCGACCTCGCCGATCTTTGCGCCGCTACTGCCGCCGCCGAAAATCGAGCTGCGCGTGCTAGTGTGATGCGGCGAGCGGAAGGGGCGCAGCGCGCTAAAGTCGACGTCTTTGTTATTTAGCGACTCGTAGGCGCACGAGAGCAGCACTTCGCCCAGGCTCTGCGGCGGCAGAATTCTGGCTATTCGCTTTGCGCACATGCTTTTGCCGCAGCCTGGGCTGCCCTCAAATAGGATATTGTGCATGCCGCATGCGGCGATCAGGCTCGCGCGCTTGGCGCGCTTTTGCCCTTTGACGTCTTTAAAATCAAGCGAAAAATCGCGGTTGGGGACGTAAATTTGCCCGTCAATCTCCACGACGTTTTTAAAAAGCGGATGGGTTTCTCGCATGAGCCTGCTTGCGGCGAATTCCTCGTCTAGAAAAAATCTGACCGCGTCGCTTAGGCTATCCACCGCATACACGTCGTAGTTTGGGATCGTGCAGGCCTTTAGAGCTATGCTTTGCGGCACTAAAATTTTAGCGCGCTTCACTTTCGTGCTTAAAAAAAGCAGGATCGAAAAGAGGCTCGCCGTGCTCTTTAAGCTACCGTCCAAACCGAGCTCGCCGAAGACGAAGAAATCGCCGTCGATGCGCTCCTTTTGCAGCGCGATTAGAAGCGCGATCGCAAGATCGAAGTGCGAGCCGTTTTTGGGCGTATCGGAGGGGGAGAGATTTATGATGATTTTAGATGCGGGAAATTTAAAATTTAGGCTCACAAGCGCGGCTTTTATGCGGCTTTCGCTCTCTTTTATCGTAGCTCCTGCAAGACCAACGATATTAAATCCCGGCAGCCCCCGCACGAATGTCGACTCAACCTCTACGGGGATCAGTGCATCCGTGAAGGCAGCGCATTTTAGGGATTTCATTTCGATTTTTCTTTTAGGCTTTTTTTGAATTCTTTATCAAATTTTTTGCGTTTGTTGTATCCGATACGCTCGATGAAAAGATGTCCGTCGAGGTGGTCCATCTCGTGCTGGATACAGACGGCTAGCAGCTCGCTAGCGTCCATTTGGCGGGTATTGCCGGCGCGGTCTTGAAACTGCACCGTGATAAACTCGGCGCGCGTAACGTCCTCATAAAAGCCCGGCACCGACAGGCAGCCCTCCTGGTAAACGACCTCGCCCTCCTTTTTTAAAATTTGCGGATTGATGATCTCGATGAGGTCCTTTTTGTCTTGGATTTTTTCCTCATTGGCTAAATTTATGATCAAAGCGCGTACGGGCCTTCCTACCTGAATCGCGGCAAGGCCTATGCCGTTTTTTGCGATCATCGTCTCATACATATCGTCTAAAAGCTCGCCCAGCGCCGCGTCGAATTTAACGACCTCGGTCGATCTTTGATAAAGCTTTTTATTCGGATAGGTAAGGACGTCCAGGATCATCTATTTAAAGCTCTTTTGAAGTACTTGATCGATCAAGCCGTATTGCACGGCATCCTCGGCGCTCATGAAAAAGTCGCGATCGGTGTCCTTTTCGACCTGCGCGAGATCTTTGCCGGAATTTTGCGAAAGGATGTTATTTAAAATTTCTTTCATTCGTAAAATTTCTTTGGCTTGGATCTCGATGTCGGTAGCTTGGCCCTGCGCGCCGCCGAGGGGCTGGTGGATCATTATGCGCGAGTTTGGAAGCGCGTAGCGCTTGCCTTTGGCGCCGCAGCTTAGCAAAAACGCCCCCATCGACGCCGCTTGACCGATACAGATCGTGCTCACGTCCGGTTTGATGTAATTCATCGTGTCATAAATGCTAAATCCGCTCGTAACTACGCCGCCCGGGGAGTTGATGTATAGATAGATATCCTTATCCGGATCCTCTGCTTCCAAAAACAGAAGCTGCGCGACGATCGAGCTTGCCACCGCGTCGTCGATCTCGCCGCTAAGCATTACGATACGGTCTTTTAGCAGTCTTGAGTAGATGTCGTAGCTGCGCTCTCCGCGGCCGGTCTGCTCTATAACGTAAGGAATCACCATTATTCGCCTTTCGCTTCTTTTTTGCCCTGCTTTGAGAAGATATCGTTAAATAGCTTCTCTTCGATTAGCGCCATTTTAACGGCCGGTAGCATGCCGTTGTTGCGGTATCTATCTAGGTGCTCTTTCGGGTTTGCGCCGTAGGTGTAGGCCTCCATATAGACCGCTTGGACGAGCTCCTGATCGCTCACGTCGATATTGCGCTTTTTGGCTAGCTCGTCGATTAAGAATGTAAGTTTGACGCTGTTTTCGGCAGCCTTTCTAAACTCTTCGCGCTTTTTATCCAGGGCGTCTTTGTTGTTTTTAAATTCCTCGATCTGCTCTTTTGAAAAGCCGCTCCAGGCGTTGTTAAACTGCAAATTTATCTCCTGCTCAACGATCGCTTTTGGAAGCGCGAAGTTAAATTTCTCGGCGAGCGCGTCGGCAAATTTAGGCTTTAGATCCTCATTTATTAGCTTTTGAAGCTTATCATTTTTGATGCGCTCTTTGATGCGCGCTTCAAATTTCTCTTTGCTCGGCTCTTTCTCGCCCGGAAGCGCTTGCTTTAGCTCCTCCTCGCCGAGCTCTTTGGCGGGTTTTTTAGCTTGAATTTCATGAAGCTTGACTTTAAAGATCGCGTCCTTGCCGGCTAAGTTTTTCGCGCCGTAATTTTCGGGAAATTTAACCGCTACGTCGCGCTCCTCGCCCACTCTAAGTCCGATCATTCCGTCTTCAAAGCCCGGGATGAATTGATTTGAGCCGATCTGAAGGACGTAGTCCTGCGCCTTGCCGCCGTCGAACGCCTTGCCGTCCACGAAGCCTTCGAAATCAAATTTTGCAAAATCGTCTTTGGCTAGAATTTTTTTGTTGGTTTTAGAAAGCGGAGCAATCATCTGCAAAAATTCCGCCACTTTCTCGTCGATCTCTTTTTGAGTAACGCGCGGGCTGCTAAATTTAGGAATCAGCTCCTCGTACCCCTCGACGTTAACCTCGGGCCTGAAAGAAATTTCGATTTCGACGTTGATATCGCCGTTTTTTTCATCAAATTTAGAAAAGACCGGCTCGGATAAAATTTCATCTTGTTTTTTCTTTAAAATTTTAAGAGACTCGTCGATCATATTTTTAAGAAGCTCCTGCTTCGCATCGCCCTCAAGCTGTTTGCCGTATCGCTTCAAAACCACCGCGGTAGGCACTTTACCCTGTCTGAATCCGTCGATTCTTAGCTGCTTGGAGGCCTTTTTGGCTAGCTCTTCTACTTTTGCCGCGACCTGCTTTGCTTCGATCTTGCTCGCAGCTACCGCATTCGCGGCGTCTTTCATTTTTGCTTTTACTTCCATAAAATTCCTTTAGAAAATTTAAAAATAGCTCGTAATATATCAAAAAATTTCTTATTTAAAGTATAAATTCCTAAAATTTGCCGAGCCTAAGCGGTTTGTATTTATCAAAATTTCAAAATTTTAAAAGCCCGCCTTAAAATTTAAAGCGGGCTTGAGGTTAAAATTTTACCGATACGTTAAACATAAACTGCCGCGCGTAGCCCATTTGAATAGGTATCACGCTCGTGGTCGTGCCAGTTGAGGATGAGGTGTAGTATTTTTTGTCGGTCAAATTTTTGACATTGAACGAAAAATTCGTATCATAGCCCGAAATTTTAGTATCGTAGCTCACGAAGGCGTCATAAACTACGGCGTGTGGCAGCTTAAACGCCGTTCCTGCGGGCACGCTCGGTAGGTTCGTGTGCATATAATAGGTGTACCACGAGCCGAAGTATCGCGCGCCGCCGCCAAGCCTAAGCCCCTTTGCGCCTAGATGCGCAAAATCGTAGTTGGCAAATAGGCTTGCTTGGTGCTTCGGCGTCGCTTCCAGCGGTTTGCCGATTAGCACCGCAAAAGCGCCGTCGTCCTCACGCACTCTCGTTTTGGTATATGCATAGCTCGCCGACATGCTAAGTCCCTGCGTCACGCGCCCGTTTATATCGAGCTCAAATCCTCGCGAGCGAGCCTTGCCGATCGTCTCACTTATATTATTTACCGTTCGCAGGATGTTTCTTTTATCGATATTAAACACCGCCGCACCTGCAGTGACTCGATCGTTTTGAAATTTAGTGCCGAGCTCCACGGATTTGCCTTCCTCCGGCTTTAGATCGCCGCCTATCGCCTCGCCTATGGACATCTGCGGCGTGAAGCTTTGCGCATAGTTAGTATATACCGACCACTGCGGGCTTAACAGGTACAAAAGCCCGCCCTGATAGGTCGTAGCGGCCTTTTTCTGATCGGTGTTGTTCGGTCCTTGCCAGCTTTGCTTGGCTACTTGATCGTAAAATTCCCTACGCACGCCCAAAGAAAGTATTAACTCGTCGGTTAAATTTATATTATCTTGGGTGTAAAGACCGATCGTTCTTAGCTTTTGATATTGTATTTTTGGCTCTCTATCGTTCGTTAGGACGGCGCCCGAAGCGGTCCGCCCGGTAAGCATATTGATGCGCCCTGCGGTGCCTTTTAGCGCGCCCGGGCGGTATCTGTAGTAGTTTTTGTAATCCGTGCCGAAAAGGACATCGTGCTTAAGCGGGCCCGTTTCAAATTTGCCGTTTAGCGTGACGCTTGCTGCGTGCGTGCGGTGTATGAAATTATCGTAGTAGTTATACGATCGCGTCGTGCCGGTAAGGCCTTGGGGCGTGAATGGATTGTTCGGACGGACGTAGCCGTATTCGTGCTTGCTGCGCGAGAAAGCATAGGCGCCTTTTAATATCCAATCCTCGTTAAATTCCTTCTCAAAGCCGAAATCAACCGTATCTAGCTTGCTTTGTAGTTTATTTACCGGCTCGTCGAAGCGGACTTTGCCGCTGCCGTAAATTTTACCCGTACTCGGCACCAAAAACGCGCCGCGATCCACCGGATCGGTAGAGCGGCTATGGGTGTAGCCTAAGCTTATCGAATAATCGTCTCCTTGATACGCAAGCGACGGCGCAAAGAGCGTGTTTTTTATACCGCCGAAATTTCGCCAATAATCCTTTGTGTAGTAATCGAATATAAATCTATACGCAAAGCCGCTGTCTGCGATCGGTCCCGTGGCATCAAATCCCGCATCCCAATAGTTGCGGTTGCCCAGCCCGCTCCAAAGCTCATTTATAAACTCATACTGCGGCTTTTTGGTTACCATGTTTATGACGCCGCCCGGTTGCTGTGCACCGTAGAGCATGCTCGCGGGCCCTTTTAGAACCTCGACGGATTGAATAGTTTTATTGTAGTTGTGCATCATGGCACCTGGTACGCCGTTACGCATAATCGAGCCGTCGCGACCCTCGCCGAAGCCGCGCTTGATGATCGCATCGAAAATATTTCCCGTCGTATTTGCGTAGCTTATGCCGCTTACGTTTTGTAGCGATTCGGCTAGAGTTTCTGGCTTTTTGTCCTTTAGATGCTGCTGCGTTACGACGTTTACGGTCTGCGGAATTTCTAAAATTCTCTTAGTCGTCTTGCCGATCTCACTGCGTACGGCGCGGTAACCGTCGTCGTTATTCGCCCATTCTACGACCTCGATATCGCCTAGGTTTTCGCCCGAAGTGGAGTTTGCTGCGGCGTTTTGTTCGGCGCAAGCAAAAGAAAAAAGCGCCAAAGCCGCGCCAAAACTCATCTTAAATTTCATTACCGAACTCCTTTTAGATAAAGCTTATCGAAACGGCGGATTTTAAATAAAAATTTCTTAAATTTAAATATATTATCATTAACATAATGAGATTGATAAAATTTCGCGCGGAATTTTAAAATTTATCAGCGTTATAAAAGGCGTTTTTGAGTAATATCGCGCATCGATCTTTAAGGAATTGCTAAAAATGGACGAAAAAAGCCGAGCTAAATTTGAAAACTGCGTGTCGCAGATGCTTGAAATTTTAGGCGAGGATCCGAAGCGCGACGGGCTCGCAAAGACGCCTGAGCGCGTGGCTAAAGCCTATGAGTTTCTAACTAGCGGCTACGAGCTGGATCCAAAAGAAATTTTAAACGACGCGCTGTTTGAGAGCAGCAACAATGAGATGGTTTTGATAAAAGATATAGAATTTTATAGTCTCTGCGAGCACCATCTGCTGCCGATTATAGGGCGCGCGCACGTCGCGTATATCCCGAATAAAAAAGTCGTGGGGCTTAGCAAAATTCCGCGTATGGTAAATATTTTTGCGCGCAGGCTGCAGATCCAAGAGCAGCTTACCGAGCAGATCGCAAGCGCAATCCAAGAGGTAATCCATCCGCTCGGCGTGGGCGTGGTGCTGCAGGCGCGGCACATGTGCATGGAGATGCGCGGCGTGCAAAAGATCAACTCGACCACGACTACGTCGGCACTGCGAGGGCTTTTTATCAGCCGAAACGACACGCGTAAGGAATTTTTCGATCTAATAAATTCTCCAAAAACTTTCGGTTTTTAAAACGGCAAGCGTTAAAGAAAAATTTAGCAATTATGTTATATTATCGTGCGAAATTGATAAAAGAGCGAAATTGTCTGATTAAATTTTAGACAAATTTTAGAAAGGAATTTTATGCAGCGCGTTTATTTGGACAATAACGCCACTACGATGGTCGATCCTGAAGTTTTTGAGGAGATGAAGCCGTTTTTTTGCGATAAATACGGCAATCCAAACTCCCTTCACAGCTTCGGCAGCGAGACTCACCCCGCGCTAAGAGTCGCGATGGATAGGCTCTATGCGGGGCTTGGCGCTGCGGATGCGGACGATATCGTCATCACGAGCTGTGCGACCGAGAGCAATAACTGGGTTTTAAAAGGAATTTACTACGATAAAATTCTAACCGGCGAGAAGGATAATATCGTCATAAGCTCCGTCGAGCACCCCGCAATCAGCGCGACCTGTGCTTTTTTAGAAAAAATTTGCGGCGTAAAGATCACCCGCCTCGGCGTCGATAAAAACGGACAGATCGATCTTAACGAGCTTGCCGAAAAAATTAACGACAAAACCGCGCTTGTTAGCGTGATGTGGGCAAATAACGAAACCGGCACGATCTTCCCCGTTAAACAGATAGCACGTATTGCGCATGAGCGCGGCGCGCTATATCACGCCGACGCGGTGCAGGCCGTAGGTAAGATAAAGGTAAATGTGCGCGATGCCGACGTGGATTTTTTAAGCCTTTCCGGGCATAAATTTCACGCTCCAAAGGGGGTCGGCGCGCTTTATATCAAAGATAGTAAGCCGCTTACGAGCCTGCTTCACGGAGGAGAGCATATGGGCGGACGCCGCAGCGGCACGCTAAACGTCGCGGGAATAGTGGGGCTCGGCAAAGCTTTGGAGCTAGCGAATAAATTTATGGATTTTGAGCGCACTCAGGTAAGCAGACTGCGCGATAAGCTGGAGGACGCGCTTTTACAAATTCCAAACGTAGGCGTCGTGGGCGACCGTAGCATTCGCGTGCCAAACACCATCCTCGCCTCGATCCAAGGCGTCGAGGGAGAGGCGATGCTGTGGGATCTAAATAAAGTAGGTATCGCCGCTTCTACAGGCTCTGCGTGTGCGAGCGAGGCGCTCGAGAATAACCCGATAATGGAAGCGATCGGCGCGGATAAGGAACTAGCGCATACGGCGCTAAGGCTTTCGCTGTCGCGCTTTACGACGGAGGCGGAGATCGATTACGCGATCGAGCATATAGGCAAAGCCGTCGCTCGTCTGCGCGGGATTTCAAGCACATTTGCTTACGCGCCGCAAGGTTATGAGAAGAAATAAAGGATAAAAAATGGCAAAAAATAGTTTGATAAACGGTTCGATCTGGGAGCAGTACTCGCAAAAAGTGCAGGAGCGTATGAATAATCCTCGCTATATGGGCGAGATCACCGAAGAGGAGGCGAAGGCTAGGGGTGGCAAGCTCGTGGTCGCGGACTTCGGCGCCGAGAGCTGCGGCGATGCAGTGCGGCTGTATTGGTTGATCGATCCTAAGACCGATAGAATTTTAGACGCTAAATTTAAAAGCTTCGGCTGCGGCACGGCGATTGCCAGTTCGGATACGATGGCTGAGCTTTGTATCGGAAAGACCGTCGATCAAGCGGTAAAGATTACAAATTTAGACGTAGAGCATGCGATGCGCGATAATCCCGATGAGCCTGCCGTACCGCCGCAAAAGATGCACTGCTCGGTCATGGCATACGACGTCATCAAGCAGGCTGCGGCGAATTATAAGGGCGTCGATCCCGCGCATTTCGAGGACGAGATCATCGTGTGCGACTGCGCGCGCGTGAGCCTCGGCACGATCAAAGAGGTGATCCGATTAAACGATCTTCATACGGTTGAAGAGATCACGCAATACACAAAAGCGGGCGCGTTTTGCAAATCCTGCGTGCGCCCGGGCGGACACGAGGAGAAGAACTACTATCTGGTCGATATTTTAAAGCAAACCAGAGAGGAGATGGAGCGAGAGAGGCTTCAAGCTCAAGCCGAGGCGAGTGCCGCTACTAGCGCGAAAGCGGGAGCGGAGATGAGCTTTGAGCAGTTAAATTTGATCGGTAAATTTAAAGCGGTCGAAGGGGTGCTTGACGAGGATATTCGTCCGATGCTTCAGATGGACGGCGGCAATCTCGACGTCATCGACATCAGGTCTGCAGACGACGGCAAAACCGACATCTACATCCGCTATCTTGGCGCTTGTAGCGGCTGCGCGAGTGGCGCAAGTGGCACGCTGTATGCGATCGAAAACGTCTTGCAAGAGAATTTAAGCCCTAACATCCGCGTGATGCCGATCTAAGCATAAGCTCTTAAAATTTCAGTAAAATTTCGGCGCCGCTTCTTTGCAAAAACAGCAACCAAAAAGCGGTGCCGTTTTAAATTCCAAATAAAATTATTCATCAAATTTAGCCAAAAAACCTAAGCGAAATTCTGATTTTAGCTGAGTATAATCTCTTTTCATTTATAATTAGCCACCGAATTCCACGTAAATAGATTAAGGAGAAAAGATGAAAATACTCATTGCGGAGGCTTTACTTTGCGTATCTCTTTTTGCAAATAGTTTGGATGAGATCAGAAAAAGCGGCGTTATCCGCATAGGCGTATATAATAACCAACCTCCTTTCAGCTCCCTTACGGACGGCAAATTCGTGGGTTTTGAGGCGCAACTGGCGGGCAAAATCGCCAAAGATATCTTCGGCGACAATCCCGGCAGGATCAAATTTATCCACATCGCGACCGATAGAAGGATGAGCGTTTTGGAAAAAAACGAGGTCGATATGGTCGTAGCTACCTTTACTCCGACGCCTAAACGCGCGCAGAGAGTGGACTTTTCGGATCCGTATTTTAAGGTGCAGGTGGGCATTTTGGCGCACGCAGACGATAATATCACGAGCCTAAGCCAGCTTCACCAGCGAAAAATTTTCGTCATAAAAAACTCACCCATTCACAACTTTTTGGCAAAAGAGGGCTTTAGAAAGAATCTGAAATTTTGCAAGAGTTCGGCGAAGTGTTACCGCGCCTTTAAAGCGGCGAAAAATGCCGTGCACGCCGACGATAACCTCATCTTAAGGGCGTATGCGATCATAGATAATAAAACCAAGGTTGCGCTTGACGGGCTCGGCAATCAAACCTTCAACGCCATCGCCGTACAGAAAGGCAATAAAGAGCTTTTGGATTTTATAAATTCCGATCTCGCGCAGCTTAAAAAGGACGGCTTTTTGGATAAATTTTT
>NZ_CALHIK010000066.1 GCF_938030785.1 uncultured Campylobacter sp. | reverse complement strand
TGCAGGAAAAAATATGAAAACGCCAGCCAGCAAAGCGCCCACACTGCGCAGAAAATTAGGAATTTTTTAGAGTATCTGTTTTGAAATTTTAAAGCCATGAATATCCTTTCTGCGCGTAATTTTATAATAAATTGCAGATATTTTCGCTAAAAATTTCATTCTCGCGGCAAAATTTCGAGCTAAATTTTGAATTGGCGAATTTTACTCGAATAAAATTCGGTATCCTTGTGAGAGCCCCCTGCCGGCTCCCGCTCGCTGTCACAATTTCTCCTGCTCACATTAAATTTTTTAATCTTGCCGTCAAATTTTAACCCCGCCGCCGCAAGCGAACACAGGCGAAATTCATCTAAAATTTTTATTTTAAAAGCTTTTTTAGGCTAGAAATATTAG
Organism: uncultured Campylobacter sp.; assembly: GCF_938030785.1. Classification (GTDB taxonomy): domain Bacteria; phylum Campylobacterota; class Campylobacteria; order Campylobacterales; family Campylobacteraceae; genus Campylobacter_B. The sequence goes on along the minus strand of NZ_CALHIK010000066.1, from coordinate 4,766 downwards.
AATTTGCAAAATTTAATCTAGGAGCTAAAAATGGCTAAAAAGCTTATCGACGTTATGGATACGACCTTTCGCGACGGATTTCAGTCAGTTTTCGGCGCGCGCGTGGCGATGGCGGACTTTTTGCCTGCCGTTAGCGCGGCCAAAGACGCGGGCATCACGCACTTCGAATTCGGTGGCGGCGCGCGGTTTCAGAGCCTGTATTTTTACCTAAACGAAGACGCCTTTGAGATGATGGATAAATTTAGAAGCATCGTGGGGCCTGAGGCGAACCTGCAAACCCTTAGCCGCGGCGTAAATACCGTCACGCTCGATACTGGCAGCCGCGAGATCATCGATCTGCACGCCAAGCTTTTTGCCAAGCACGGCACGACGACGATTAGAAATTTCGACGCGCTAAACGACGTGGAAAATTTAAAATTTAGCGGCGAGTGCATACATCGTCACGGTCTTAAACACGAAGTCGTGATTACGATGATGGATCTGCCGCCGGGATGCAGCGGCGCGCACGATGCGGCGTTTTACGAGAGAATTCTGCGTCAAATTTTAGATGCGCAGATTCCGTTCGACAGCGTCTGCTTCAAAGACGCAAGCGGTACCAGCAGCCCGCAGAAGGTCTATGAGACGATCAAGCGCGCGCGTAAAATTTTAGGCGACGGCGTGCATATCCGCCTGCACACACACGAGACGGCGGGCGTTAGCGTCGCATGCTATCAGGCTGCGCTCGTTGCGGGCGTAGACGGCATCGATCTTGCCGCGCATCCCGTAAGCGGCGGCACCAGCCAGCCGGACATCCTTACGCTGCTGCACGCGACGAAGGGGCAAAATTTCGACCTGGGGCTAGACGCGGAGAAAATTTTAAAATATGAAGAGGTTTTGGGCGAGTGCTTGAAGGATTATTTTATGCCGCCAGAGGCCACGCAGGTAAGCCCGCTCATTCCGTTTTCGCCGATGCCAGGAGGCGCGCTTACCGCAAACACTCAGATGATGCGCGATAATAAAATTTTAGACAAATTTCCAGCCGTCATCAAGGCTATGCGCGAGGTCGTCGAAAAGGGCGGTTTCGGCACGAGCGTGACTCCGGTTAGTCAGTTTTATTTCCAGCAGGCGTTTAACAACGTAATGTTCGGTCCGTGGAAAAAGATCGCCGAGGGCTACGGCAAGATGGTGCTAGGTTATTTCGGCAAGACGCCCGTTAAACCCGATGACGGCGTGATTAAGATGGCTGCCGAGCAGCTGGGGCTAGAGCCTACGACCAAGCACGCCGTAGATATCGCCGACGCCGACGAGAGCAAGAGTATTGCGTATGCGCAGAAAATTCTGCGCGAACAAGGCATCGAGCCTAGCGAGGAGAACATATTCATCGCGCTTGCGTGCAAAGAAAAGGGCATCGCGTTTTTAAAAGGCGAGGGCAAGGTGATGAGCCGCAAAAAAGAGGACGTAGCGCCCGCTGTAAGCCATCAAAACGGTATTTCTAAAAACGGCAAATTTGACGTTAAAATTAACGGCAAAATTTACAGCGTAGAATTTGCGGGGCAAAATGTGCTCGTAAACGGCGATCGATACGACGTTAGCTTCGATACCTCAGCGCCCGCAAAGCCGCAAGTGCAAGCTAGCCCCGAAAGCAAGGCAAGCGGCGCGGACGGCAACGAAGTAAAAGCGACGCTTCCTAGCAACGTATTTAAAATTTTAGTCAAGCAAGACGATATCGTCGAGGCAGGGCAGACGATCATCGTGCTTGAAGCGATGAAGATGGAGATAAATATCGAAAGCCCCCGCAAAGGTATAATCGATAAAATTTTAGTCGCCCAGGGCGATACGGTCGATGCCGATCAAGTGCTTGCGATTTTAAGATAAGCTCTAAATTTAGGCGGCGCTCCCGCCTAAATTTCATGAGGGCTATCCTCGGTGCTTAAGCGAGCTCACCTAAATTTTAAGCTATAATAGCGCAATCTTTTATCAAAATTTAATTTAAGAAGGACGCAAAATGACAACTCCGAACGATCTGGATAAACTAGGTCTTAAAGATATCAAAAAAATCAACCACAACCTAAGCTATGACGAGCTTTTCGAGCTTGAAAAGGCTATGGGCGAGGGACGCGTTAGCAGTAACGGCACATTTATGGTGGACACGGGCATATTTACAGGTCGTAGCCCAAAGGATAAGTACTTCGTAAAGCAAGATCCGAGCCAAAAATACATCGCCTGGGGCAAGGTAAATCAGCCTATCTCAAAAGAGCTTTTCGATAAGCTTTTAGCCAAAGCTAAAGCCCAGCTAAGCGGCAAGGATATCTTTATCCAAGACGCATTTTGCGGCGCTAGCGAAAAGAGCAAAAAATCAGTTCGTTTTGTAACCGAAGTCGCATGGCAGGCGCATTTTGTTAAAAATATGTTCATTCGTCCAAGCAAGAGCGAGCTGGCGGAATTTCATCCCGATTTCGTCGTTTACAACGCGTGCAAATGCAAAAACGAAGATTGCAAAGAGCAGGGGCTAAACTCCGACGTTTTCGTTATCTTTAACGTCGAGGAAAACGTCGCTGTTATCGGCGGAACGTGGTACGGCGGCGAGATGAAAAAGGGCATTTTCTCAATGATGAACTACTGGTTGCCGCTCGAGGGCAAGCTAAGTATGCACTGCTCGGCAAACGTGGGCAAAGATGGCGACACGGCGCTATTTTTCGGTCTAAGCGGCACGGGCAAAACTACGCTCTCGACCGATCCAAACCGCAAGCTGATCGGCGACGACGAGCACGGCTGGGACGATGAGGGGATATTTAACTTCGAGGGCGGCTGCTACGCGAAGTGCATAAATTTAGACCCGAGCAGCGAGCCTGAAATTTACGCCGCGATCAAGCGCGACGCATTGCTTGAAAACGTGGTTGCGGACGAGGCTGGCGTCGTGGACTATAAAGACGGCAGCAAGACCGAAAACACCCGTGTCAGCTACCCGATCTATCACATCGATAACTACGAGCCAAGCTCTGCTGGCGGCCATCCGAAAAACATCATCTTCCTAACCGCCGACGCATTCGGCGTTTTGCCGCCGGTCGCAAAGCTAACCAAAGAGCAGGCTATGTATTATTTCCTAAGCGGCTATACGGCCAAAGTTGCCGGCACCGAGCGCGGCATCACCGAGCCCGTGGCGACATTTAGCGCGTGCTTTGGCGAGCCGTTTATGCCGCTGCACCCAACCGTTTACGCTAAGCTGCTAGGCGAAAAGATCGATAAGCACAACGTCAGCGTCTATCTGGTAAACACAGGCTGGAGCGGCGGCGCGTACGGCGTGGGCAAGCGAATGAGCATCAAAGCCACTCGCGCATGCATAAACGCGATCCTGGACGGCAGTATCAAAAAGTGCGAATTTGAAAATTTCGAGAAATTTAACCTTGCGATCCCAAAAGAGCTCGCAGGCGTCAAGACGAAGCTGCTAAATCCTATCAATACGTGGACGCACCCGGCGGAATATAATATCACGCGCGATAAGCTAGCAAAGATGTTTGAAGAGAATTTCAAACGCTACGAGGACGTAAAAGAGGGGGTCGAGTTTGCTAAAGCGGGCCCTACGGCTTAGGCTCCTGGGCCTTGGGGCGATTTGCGCGCTTTTTGCCGCATGCGAAAACACCCCTTCAAATTTAAAACAGCCGCTCGTTGCGATGAGCGGCTTTTCCTTTTACGACGATCCGCTAAGCTACATCAACAATGTGCGCGCAAAATCTGGACTAAATCAGCTTGCGCAGAATGAAATTTTAAACACCTCCGCGCTTAATCACGCAAAATATGTCGTCGCAAACGAGGCGATGTCGCACGACGAGAGCCCGGGCAAGCCGAATTTTACGGGCGAGAATCCGTCAAAGCGCGCTTTTTACGCAGGCTATAGTGCCGCAGTACGGGAAAATTTATCCTATAATTCAAGCGATCTAAAAAGCGCGATCGACGGGCTACTCAGCGCGATCTACCATAGATTTGCATTTTTAGATTTCGCCTCGGATGAGATCGGCATCGGCTATTTTGAGCACGGCAAAAAGAGTAGCTACGTTTTTGAGATGGGAAATTCGCGCCTAAACGCCTTTTGCTCGCGGAATTTAAACGACGAAGGAAGCGGCAAATTTCTACTGGGGATGTGTAAAAACGAAACGCTACGGATGAGGGAGGATAAGTTCAAAGGCGCCACCGCGCTGAACTCGCGCCCTTACGTCTACTACCCGAACGACGAGCCCGCGCTCGCATTTTTCAGCAATGAAATTCCAGACCCCATGCCCGAGTGCAAAATCACCGCAAATCCCGTAAGCGTGGAATTTAATGCCGAGGGACCGCCCGTAGCGATGAAAAGTTTTAAAATTTACGAAAGCGGCAGGGAGCTTCAAAACGTTAAAATTTTAGACAAAAACTCCGATCCTAACGCCATTTTAAGCGATAGGCAGTTTGTGCTTTTCAGCAGAGAGGTTTTTAAATTTGACGCCAAATACGGCGCGGAGTTTAATTACGAGCAGGGCGGGAAGCAAAAGACGCTGCGGTGGGAGTTTATCACGCAGGCACCTAAATTTAGATACTTCGTCGTGCAAGGCGGAGAAAATTTGAGCGTGAAAAACGGCGTGTTTTACGACATATTCGTAACCCCGAAAGACTGCAACGATTTGATGAAAAGCTACAAAACCAGCTACTCCTTTATGGATAAGCCCGAGATTTCAAGCCCTGCGGCGAATATGCTGCGCGTAAAGCTAAACGGCGTAAAGGGCGCAAAGCTTGAAATTTCAACGGGTAACGGCGCG
>NZ_CALHIK010000065.1 GCF_938030785.1 uncultured Campylobacter sp. | reverse complement strand
TGTACGACGAGATCTGGTCGCTATACGGGCAGGATGCGTGCGTGGCGCACAGGCTCGATCTCGAAACCAGCGGCGTTTTGATCGTCGCGAAAGATAAAAACGCAGCGCGAAAGTTGAAGGATTGCTTTGAACAGCGATCTGTGATGAAAAGATACATAGCGCTAGTGCGCGGGGATCTGCGGCACGGATTACGTGGGCGTTTGCAAGGCGTGGCACGCGATGGCGCGTGGGAGGATCGCACCGCGTCCGGCTTGAATGAAATTCGCGGATCGAAATTTACCGAGGGTGCTGCGAGCTTAGGCGGCGTAACGAGTTTGGGCGGCGCGCGCGCTTCGGCAACGAGCGTGCACGGCGGATTTGGATCTGACGTTTTATCTAGCGGCGTGGGTGATAAATTTAGATCGGCCGCTACGACAGGCGATACGGGCGGTGTATATGAGGCTTGCGCTTTGACGACGGCTAAATCTGTGCCCGATACTTTAGGCGTAAATTTGAAAGAATTTGAGCCCGCGAGGTACGCTAAATTTAGCGAAAAGTTGAAATTTTTAGAGGGCTTTGAAGGCTTTGTGATCGATGCTCCGATCGCGCCTAGCGGCGAGTTTGCAGATATAAAAATCCGTATGAAGGTAGCCGCGGACGGCAAAGAGGCGGTCACGCTGATCCGTCCGCTGAAATACTTCGCGGATATTGACGCGAGCCTGATCGAGTGCTATCCGCTCACGGGCAGACAGCATCAAATCCGCCTGCATTTGTTCCACGTGGAACATAGTATTTTGGGCGAGCCGCTCTACGGCCTCTCGCGGCCGCAAGTGGAGGAAATTTTAGATAAAAAGATGAGCGAGACGGAGCGGATTTTGACGACCGGCGCTCCGAGATTGCTACTGCACTCGGATGAAATTTGCTTTAAATTTGACGGAACGGAGTACAAGATAAAATCTAAATTTGACATGCGAAATGAATTTTATAAGCTGGCAAAATCGGTAAAATTTAGATAAGCTCAATAAAAATTTTAGACAGCCTATCGGGCTATTTTTGTGATTAGAGCTTTATCTTACTTGCGAGATTTGCAAAATTTTGATGCGCAGGAGTACGAAATTTTATCGCCGCAAAAAAGGGGCGGTTGATACGAAAATTTAGGCGCCCGGTCTGCCGCCTACCGATAGAAACTTACGATCATTCGGCGCCTCAATTCTTCTATGCGCGTTTCGGAAGTTTGACATGCATAAAATTTGCCAGAATTTCCATGTGGGTTTTTAATACTAATTTGCTAAAAATTCTAAATTTGGGCTAGCTGTTTTATTGCTGGGCTTATAATACACTGCAAACAAAAAGAGCCTGAGAGCCTACAAATGCTTGCGCGCAGTAGTTCAAAGCGGAAAGTGGGGCAGTTAAATTTAACTTACGATCAAGGCACGCCGTATGTATATTAACAATGGTCGTTATTGACTTGAAATTTTAGAGCCAATCAATCCTTTAAATGGTTTATGCCCACCTCCAATATAAGATAAGCATCGCTTCATAATACGAGATTTCAAGCAGGAGATAATTTATTTCGGCGGCAGATGTAAAATTTAAGCGGTCCTTTAAGGGCGATAATAAAATTTTAAAAATTTACTCGTTTACCTGTTCATCTTTTTGCGGTACAGCATTTAAAATGATCCGCTGCAAATTTTAATACAAAATCGATCCACTAGCACCCAAACGCTACCTCCGATTCGCCGATACCCATGACGTTGCCTTTGCGCGTCATCACGCCTAGGCCGTGCTCCATATCCCACGAGCAGCTAAACTCAAAGCCGATTTTCACGCCGTCTAGGATATAGATATTTTGCAGCTCCAATAGTTCGCTAAGTTCCTGCGGCGCGCAGATATCGGGCATAAAATCGCTTTTCGTCTCGCTTGGATAGTCGTAAATTTTCTGCCATTTTGGGTAGTTTTTTAAAATTTCAGTTAAGATGCCCGTTAAAATTTCCTCCTGGTTTTGTTTTAAAAACTCCAGTGCGTCCGATTGTGCGCGGCTCGGCTCGTCCGTCTCTTCGCCGCCCTCGTCTAAAAACGAGCAGAGAAACTCGCTTTCTTGATCTAAAATTTTACCGAAATACTCCAGTCGCAGCGGAAAGCTTAAGTCCTCGTATTACTCATCTTCAAATTTAAACAAAATTTTAGGCTCCGCAAAATGTGCATTAAAAAACTCCGCGACCTTTGGGCTGCGGGTGAAAAGATACTCCTCATCCGCTTCGTAGCTTTTGCGCAAAAACTCAAGCGCCTCCTGCTCCGCGCCGCACTCCAAGCAGCACTCGCCCTTGTAATAATCGCTCACGTAAGGCGGATTTTCCTTGCTCCTGGCGTGCTTATCCATCTCGCCTAGCCAGCGCAGCATATTTGGGGCGTCGCCCACCCATTTGTACTCATTTACCATGCGCGCTGCGTAGATGTATGAGGCGTAGATGCGGTATTTTTCATCGTCCGCTTCCGCCCATTTTTCCTCGATAAAGCGGATAATCTCCGCTTTTGTAATCTTGGATTTTTTAAGCAGCGATCTGTCCAAGAAGACGCCGATCTCGTCCATTAATTTTTGCGCGTCCATTGCTACTCCGTTATAAATTTCTTGCCGATCTGCCTTACGATCTGAAAATAATCGCCGAATTTTTCCTCGACTTTTTTGAAATTTTTTATCTTGTATACGTCCTTTTTGTCGCGATGACAAAGCATTAAATAGGTCGTAAAGTGCAAAATATCTAAAATTTCGGCCCTTAAATTTTTATCTTCGATCTTGGTTTGTAGGCAAATTTTTAGAATTTTTTTGAAAATTTTCTTATCAAAATAGCAAAAATCATAGAGCAAAACAAAAAACGAGCCGTCGTTGTCTCTATCTGCCTGCGCCCTTAAAAAGGCTATATCATCGCTTGTGTTTGTCATTAAAGTCACCTTTACTATCGGTTCGAGCCTGAGCGGCATAGCGATGCCGACGAAAATAATCGGGCGATATTGGCGCGATCATTTTTTCTCGGCGCTAGTTAAATTTTGCGTTGCAGCCGCGCTCTCAGGGCTGGTCTTGCGGCCAAAGCTAGTTAGAAAAACTTGACCTTTCCTGCCGCTAATTTTGTTTGTCGGCTCGTTTGCACTAGTCCCCTCTCGCGTTTTTTCGGATGAAATTTTGTACGCGTCAATACCGGCATCAGCCGAAATTTTACTTTTCTCATTTCTTTGCTTGAGCTGACCGCACGCCGCGCTGATGTCAAGACCCTTACTTTGCCTGATGGTGCAGGTCACGCCGTGATCGCGCAGGTACGTCTGAAATGCCTCCATATCGGCCGTGTTTGGGCGTCCGTATTCGCTACCCTCGTGCGGATTAAAGTAGATCAAATTTACCTTTGCCTTGATGCCGTGCAGCAGCGATACGAGCTTTTTAGCGTCCTTTATGCCGTCGTTCATGTCTTTTATGACGAGATACTCAAACATCACTCGTTTGCGCATATCTATCGGAAAGCCCCTAACCGCCTCCATAACGGACTCGATTTTGTAGGCGTTATTTATCGGCATTAGCTTGCTGCGAAGCTCGTTAGTAACGGCGTGCAAAGATATCGCTAACAGCACGCCCAGATCCATCTCGCCGAGCTTTTTTATCTGGCTGCCTAGCCCGCTAGTACTAACGGTTTGGCGGCGCGGAGCGATAGCTAACCCGTCGTTTTCTTTTAAAATTTTTATGGCTTTACTAACGTTTTCTAGGTTATCTAGCGGCTCGCCCATGCCCATATATACGATGTTTACGCGGCGTTCGTAGGGGATTTTATTTTCTCTTTTTATCCATAAAATTTGACCTACGATCTCGCCCGGCGTTAGGTTTCTCGTTAGTCCGCTCTTGCCCGTTAGACAAAACGAGCAGCCCATGCGGCAGCCAACCTGGGAACTAACGCAGATCGTATAACGAGCGTGGCGCGCTATCTCACCGTTTTCGTCGTTGATTTCTTCTTTCATAGGTAGTAGTACGCTTTCTATCCGCAGTCCGTCTTTGAGCTCGAAAAGATACTTTATAGAGCCGTCGGTGCTCTGCTCAAATTTAACGCATTTTAGCGGATCAAGGTAAAACTCCTGCGCCAAATTTGCGCGCATTTCCTTCGGCAAATTTAGCATCTCGTCAAAACTCATTGCATTTTTTTTGTATAACCACTCGAAAATTTGCTTCGCGCGAAACGGCGGCGAGAGCTGCTCTTTTAGCTCGTCTAATGCAAAATCAAGCAAATTTTTCAAATAATTTCCTTTTGTTTTAAGTATTTTTCGAGCTCTTTTTTTGCTTGCTCGTGGTTTTTGATAAAATTAGCATGCGCATTTTTGCTGCAGAAATTCGTTGCTACAAATATACCATAAGCGGGGATTTGAAATTTTTGCGCGACTCTAAGGACGGCAAAAAATTCCATATTTTCTAAAAAATATCCGCGATCAAAAAGCTCGTGAGCCAAATTTTGATCGGTTGTGATGAAATTTGAGGAGTTTACTTTACATGTTCCACGTGGAACAACAGAAGTGATTTCGCTCTCTATCGGCGAATAGCTTTTGTTTTCTAGACTTGAAATTTCGATATTTGCAGCAACCGAACTCTCGTAAATTTCAAAAACTTCACCTTCATTGTAGAGGCCTGCCGAGCCTATAAAAATAATCTCACTCGGTAGTGCGTTTAAAATTTTATCCGGGTTTTGGGAGGATTTTGTGCTTTGCAAAATAGGCGAATCTATCAAATTTAGCCTCTCGTCAAGTTGCCGATTGGCCATCAAATTTTGCTCGTATTTACCGCGACCATCAACCATAGCTCTCTTTTGCAAAAGCGCCGTCAAATTTATGCTCATATCCACTAGCCCCACGCCCATCGGTAGCGCGAATGGAAATATCTCGTTTCGTCCCGCTGAAATAATCACGCCACACCCTTTTGTGCGCTAAATTTGAGTTCGAATTTCACAGCCTAACCTCGATACCTTGCTCTCGCAAATACGTCTTAAGTGCCTTGATTTCAATCTCTCTAAAGTGAAAAATGGAGGCTGCCAAGCACGCGTCCGCGCCTGCTAAAAATGCGTCCTTAAAGTGCTCCATCTTGCCCGCACCGCCGCTTGCGATCACCGGGATATCAAGCGCGCTGAAAATCCGCGTTAAATTTAGCTCAAAGCCGTTTTTAACGCCGTCGCAGTCCATCGACGTGAGCAGAATTTCACCCGTGCCGCGTTCCTGTGCCTCTTTTGCCCAGGCAAGCGCGTCCCTGCCTGTGTCCAGCCTGCCGCCGTTTATAAAAACGCTATAGCCCTCGCCCGTTTTCTTCGCATCGATCGCGACTACGACGCATTGCGAGCCGAATTTATTCGCCGCTTCGTCTATCAAATTTGGATTTTTTATCGCGG
>NZ_CALHIK010000064.1 GCF_938030785.1 uncultured Campylobacter sp. | reverse complement strand
CGCTTTTTGAACACGCACCTTTCTATGAAATACAGCGTGAAATTTTAAAATTTCATGCAAGTAAATTTTATCACTCGCGGCGCCGTATCCGGCAAACCCAAGTCGCGATTTTGTGCGTATAGCCGTCGGTAGCGAGATCGGTCAAATTTATGATGATTAAATTTTGTAGATTTAAATTTTGAATCGGTGGCGGACAGAGAGGGATTTGAACCCTCGAGCCCCGGTTAGAAGCTGCACCCTTAGCAGGGGTGTGGTTTCGGCCACTCACCCATCTGTCCACAAAAAGAAGTCGCATTATACATAACTAATCTAATAACGGGCTTAAATTTAAGGCGCCGAAATTTCGCGGGATTAGAATTTACGGTGCAAACCCCAAGAATATAAATGCCATCACAGGCTTGCTTTTGGCGCAGAAAAATTGGAAATGCGCGCGCGTGCTAAATTGCGCGGATTCGTAAAATTTCAGATCCGTAGAGGTTTGAAAATTCTGAAATTTCAAAATTTGCAGAATTCTAAATTTATAAAATTTAGAAACCTCGCGAGCCTTGAAATTCCAGAAGTTTGAAAAATTTAAACGCTTTGAAATTTTTGGAATTTCAAAATTTTAAGATTACACTCTAAAAGCCTTTTAAAAATCGCACCGAATTTTGATGAGCTTGAACAGATTGGAATTTTAAAATTTCAAAACCCCAAAAACTAAGAAAATTTTAGGCTAAAGAATTCAATCTAGGTAAATTTAAGTCAAAACAAAATTCAGTCGAGGCGAATTCTGGCTGAGGCGAATTTTAATCTGAATAAATTTTAACTCGGGGAAATTTTGGCTGAAGCGGATTTAAATTTTTAAATTTAATTGCGCCGCTAACCGCCCGGTTCTATGCTGCGGTACGCAGTATTTTGCGGCGCAGTTAGCCCTACCACGTCGCACTGAATCCAATGCAACTATTTTTACCATTCTGCGACTCGCCGCACTTATCACGCAAGATGGCGTTTAGTCCTAATCTCGCCATTTCGCGCTGTATCAATGCGCCTATTCCTGCGCCATATCTAGCCACTCGTCGTGTCCTATCGCGCTTCAATGAGTGTTTATTTCCTCGCTCACGCCGTATTGTACTGCCTGGCATGTACTAAATCATGCCACGCCGCACCCGACCACTTGCCGCGCCCGCGCTTAATATATACCTATCTCTGCTGCGCTGTAATATCTTAGATGCGCGCCTAGAAGTCCTACGTTGTACCATTTCGCACTAGCTTTTCACGCACGACGGACGCCGCCCGGCTATTCACTTAAGCGCGTAAATTTTGTTCATCCAGTACTTTGTCGATCAGTCTGACGTCTTCGGCGACGGTGCTGTCCACCACGAGGGGCTGCTCGCCGCCATTTACCGCGCTTTTACCGTTAAATTTAGCGCCCACTTCGATGCCGAAATTTTGCGATAGCACGTCGCCTACGAGTACGCCGCCGCCTAGTAGCTCGACGAGCTCGGCTTCGATATTGCCGAAGAATTTGCCGTTGATGACGATATGTTTTGCCTTGATTGAGCCGCGCGCGGTGCCGTTTTTGCCGATGACGACGGTGCTATCTGAGATCACGTCGCCCTCTACGTTGCCGTCGATATGCAGTATGCACGACAGACGCATCTCTCCTTTGATGAGCGTACCTGCCGAGATTATCGTTGTTTGAGCGGTGTTTGCATTGCCTTTATTAAAGACTGCCATGGGATATCTTCCTCCTTGGTGAAAATTTCTTTATAGTTCTTTTTGTTCCATTCGATGAAATTTAGCGGATTAAGCGGTAGCTGCAAAAACCTGATCTCATAATGCAGATGAGGTCCGGTGCTAAGACCCGTATTGCCGCTAAAAGCTATGAGATCGCCTTTATTTACGAACTCGCCCACTTTGCGGGTTAAATTTGAATCCAGATGCGCGTACCGCGTCGTAAAGCCGTAGTTGTGACGGATCTCGACTAGGTTGCCGTAGCCGCTGCCGCCCGCGCCGCTGTATTGGATGATGCCGTCTGCCGGCGCGTAAATCGGCGTTTTAAGCGGCGTGCGCAGATCAACGCCGGGGTGGAATTGTTTGCGCTTTAAGATCGGGTGGTTGCGCCAGCCGAATTTCTCGCTAAGCTGATAGGTTTGCATCACTCTGCCGTTTGGGATCTGCATAAATATCTCTTTTATCAGCGCGTCCGAAAAGGTTTGGTTTACGATCTTATCGGCGCGGCTTTTGATCTCCTCCTCGGAGGTAGGCTTGATATGCGAGAGGCGGTCGATCATGCGCTCATCGGCCTCGGGATCGAGTCCGAACTCATGCTCCAAATCGGCGATCTTGCCCTCGATAGCTTCAAATTCCATTTGGCTCGCCGCGATACCGTCGCGAAGCTTTTGATTCAGCTCGTTAAGCTCGGTTTTGGTCTGCGAAAGACGGTCGATTTTAGAGCCCAGATACTTGATATACAGTGCGCCCGTGACGAAAATGGTAAAAACAAATAGCACCAAATATAACGCGATCTTTTTGATAATTTGCGAAAGCAAAAAATTCCTAGAGCCGTTAAGATCGGTGATAGTTATCATAAATTTGTTTTTCATGGCGTGCATTATAATGTAGTCTAGCTGAAATTTCAAAAAAGTTGTTTATAAATTTAAAATCTGTTAATCAAAAATTCCACTAAAAGATAAAATTTATTATCTAGTATTATTTCTGTTTAAGGTTATCGTAGTATAATACCAACAATTTTAAGTAAAGGAGACACAATGTCAAAAACAGTAAAACAACTAAACAAACTTCAAGCCGACGCTCACGCGCTTTTCGTCGCATTTCACGATTATCACTGGAACGTTAAAGGCTTGCAATTCGCGCAAGTTCACGCTTACACCGAGGAGGCCTACGATGAGATGGGCGAGCTTTTCGACGATATGGCCGAGCGCGCGCTAATGATAGGTGGCAAAGCGGTAACCAAAGCCAAGGATCTGATCGAGCTTTCAAAAGACGCGCCGATTAGCGTAAAGGACAGCTACGGCGTAACCGAAGTACTTGAGAACGTCAAAAAAGCCTACGAGTATTTGGTAAAAGAGTTTAAAAAGCTTCAAGAGGTAGCCGAAGCAGAGGGCGACGATACGACTTCAAACATCGCGCAAGATCACTACGGCAAATATGAAAAACGCCTATGGATGCTCTCTTCGATGCTTTCAAAATAGTCTGATTTCGGCTGCGGAGCTTTTTCGCAGCTGAGTCTAAATTTTAATCCTTTCAAAATTTATGGAGATGCATATCTCCAATCTGTATTATAAAATTCCAAAATTATCATTGTCATTTAAAATTAGCTACTAAAAATATCCAGTAAAATTCCAAGCTCAAAGACGAAATATAAATGCAATTTCGGCTAAACTAAATTTTATATGCTATGAGTACATCAATCGTATTGTGGCGTGTGTAAGGCGCGCCAAATTTAGGTAGTGCAGAAAAACACCGCTTTTTATGCTAAAATAACTGCGCTATATCGGTAAAAATGTCCAGCCATAAATTTGCTGGCGTTGCAAAAATTATATACTTTAGGAGTTAAAGTTGAGTAAATATATTTTACACCGCATTTGCGCGAGTTGTGGTGCGACAACGGAGTTTGAGATTGCCGCTCGCGATATGGCGTTTGGTCAATTTGATGAAGCGGTTGTTAGAGCTAAGTGCGAGAAATGTGGCAGTTGCGAGTGCAAGAAAGTATGGGGTAGTAATATAGCCATTGACTCGGAGTTATTAAACGAGTGGGGACAAAATGCGGAGTTGAAATTTTGCTATAGTCAGGAGAGTGTAATTGTAAGCGATGGTAAGGAGCAATTAATGCAGTATGAAAATGATGAGGACGTAAATTTATGCGATTTCTGCGATTTTGAGCTGCTTTTGGCAAATTTAGAAAATGAAAATTTTTTACCGCAAAAGCGCGGCACCATCGCGTCCGCCCTTTGCACGGCGGCGTATGATGAGAAAGATGACGCACGGCTAGAAAAGATGTATGAGCTTTTAACGGAGAACCGAGAAGCTATTGCGCGTTATAAGGAGTATATGTGGGACTTCATCATAGAGTACATTTTTCCTAAAATCGGGCTTGAAGCAGAATAGAATTTCGCAGTTTTTCTAGTGTTGGCAAAAAAATCTGCGTGCTATAAAATTTTGACGGATTAAATTTACTGGGTAAAATTTTAATATGTTCTAAAATTCTGCCCAGTAAGTCCTTGTGTTTGTAATTTTACGCCAAGCAAAATTTTGTAATTTACGAACTAAAATCTGTACTATCAAAATCCGCATAAAACCTTGTCTGATAAGAATTTTGCATTACAAACTTCGACTTTTGCAGATTGCATACTTCCCCGGCTAATTTTACAAGCTGAAAATTCTTGGGCGGTTAAAAATTATCCTTCGTATTTCGGTCGCTTACGTGATCCCATGGCAGCTTCATTCCGCCCAGGATGTGGAAGTGCAGATGCATCACCTCTTGCCCGCCGTTTTCGCCGCAGTTGCAAACGAGGCGGTAT
>NZ_CALHIK010000063.1 GCF_938030785.1 uncultured Campylobacter sp. | reverse complement strand
ATACTATCTCTAACGATACCTTCTAACATTAGGTTTCCTTTGTGAAAAAATGAAGTGTGATAATAGCCAAATATTGCTTTAAATCTATTTAAGCGCCGCGATGAAATTTAGAAGTAAAATCGCACGGAATTTAGCCGATTAAATTTACGCTAAATCCTGCAAGATCAAGATATGCTTGCATATGCACGAGCTGGCGAATTAAATTCCGCCCGCCTAACGGCAGGCAGAATTCTTTAAAATTTTAAGTTGCAAAATTTAGAATTTTAAAATTTGCAACTCAGCGAATCTCTTTTAGCTGTACGACTTCGCCTGCGAGCATCTCTTCGGCGCTCTCTCCCGATTCTGCTGCCAAATCCCTTTTTTTGGCAAGGTCTACGTTTTTGATCTGCAGATCGAGGTCGTTTCGCTTAGAGGCCTTATCCAACGCCTCCTCGCGGGTAATGACACCGTCTCTGTAAAGATCGAGCAGGTGCTGATCGAAGGTCTGCATACCGTAGGTATTGCGACCGTCGGCGATCGCATCCGGAATTTCATCGTCGCGCGAGTCGAGGATCATATCCTTAATACGAGTATTTTTGCGCAAAATTTCGACGACGGCTACGCGCTTGCCTTCGACAGTACGGGCAAGGCGCTGAGAGATGACAGCCTCTAGGACGGATGCTAGCGTCATTCGGATGCGCTCTTGCTCGGCCTGCTCAAACATCGCGATGATACGGTTGACTGTCTCTTTCGCGTCGATGGTGTGCACCGTCGAAAACACGAGGTGACCCGTCTCTGCGGCATGAAGCGCCGTCTCGATCGTCTCCAAATCGCGCATCTCGCCCACAAATATAACGTCTGGGTCCTCTCTCAGCGCGGCGCGAAGCGAATCTGCGAAGTTATTGCAGTCCTCGCCTATAGCGCGCTGATTGATGATGCATTTATCGTCCTTAAATACGAACTCGACGGGGTCCTCGATCGTAACGACGTGGCTGGTTCTTTGCCTATTTATGCGATTTATCATACTTGCGATCGTGGTCGTCTTTCCGCTTCCCGTAGGTCCCGTAAGTAGCACGACGCCACGCATAGCCGTGTCGCAAATATCTTTGATCGATGGCGGTAAACCCAGCTCGTCAATCTCAGGAATTTTAACCGGGATCGTTCTGAAAACCGCGCTAATACCGTCGATTTGAAAGAAGATATTAACACGGAAGCGATAATCGTCGTTTAGCTTGTAGGTAAAATCCACGCTCTTTCTCTCGATGAGCTCCGGAAAGCGCGTAATGAGCAGCTCTTTGGCTAGAGTCATCGCATCCTCTTTTAAAAAAGGCGTCTTGCTAAATTTAACTAGCTCGCCGTGGATACGCCCTCTAATAACCGCACCCGATTTGATATGAAGGTCGCTGCCGCCGTTTTGGATCAAAAATTCCAGATATTTATTTAGCTTATCTCGCTGTTTGAAATCCAGTTCGGAAGCGTCTACTTGATACTTGGAGTAATCTATCGAAACCGCCATCATTTCTCCTTTTTAAGTGTTTTTATTATCTCTTTAAATGCCTCTTCAAAGGCTACTAGCCCGTCATCCAGCAGCTTTTTATACACCTTTTTCATATCGATCTTCGCATCCGCTACGCGCTCGAAAAATTCCTCTATCTGCGCGTCGCCAGGCGGCGTTTTGGGTTTTTGATCGCCGCCTACAAAAGCCTCTATGGTCTCAAGCGGCGCTGTATTTACGCAGCCAGGAAACATTAGCTCGCTTACGTAGTAATCCTTCGGTAGATCGTCTCCCTTTACGCCAGTGCTCGCAAACAGCGGCTTTACGTAGTTTAAATTTTCTTTAGCGATGATATTGTAGCACTTTGCGGCGTTCATTATGCCGATTTTACCGGTAGGAAGGCCTGCTGCAGCCATTTTTTCATCTAATAACCTATCGAAGCGGCTAACGAAGATGCTAATTACGGTTTTTGGTAAATTTGCCTTCGGGAAGTAGCGACGAAAGCCCGCAATTCCCTCTTTTATCGCTTCAATGCATTTTATGGTCTGCTCGGGTGAAAAAACCAAGGTCGCATTTACGCTGATCCCCTTTTTTAGCAGATCGCGCATCGCTTCGTAGCCCGCCTTCGTAGCAGGGATTTTGATCATAACGTTTGGCATGCCGATCGTGCCGTATAGGTGTTTGCCCTCGCGATACATCGCTTCGGCATCGTCTGCGAAATATGGATCGACCTCGATACTTACAAAGCCGTCATCGCCGTTAATGAAATTTTTAAGCAGGCTCTCCGCCGCGCTTCTGATGTCCGCGGTGGCTAAAATTTCATACAGCTTTTTAGGCTCTTTTTTTCTAAATTCCTCTTTAGCCGAGTCGTACGCGGGAGAGCTTAGAATTGCGTTTTTAAAGATCGCAGGATTGGAAGTTGCGCCGTTAATTATCCCTTTTTTGATCAGCTCGTCGAAATCTTTATCGATAAAATCGCGCTCCAAAAAGTCGCACCAAAGGCTGAAATTTAGGGCTTTATCATACATATTTCATAATCTCCTTCAAATCCTTTTTTTCAATGCAGACGCTCGCGTGCTCTTTTAAAATTTCATTCGCGCAAAAGGCGATTTTAAGCCCCGCCTCGCGAAACATCGAAACATCGTTCGCGCCGTCTCCCACGCACATTACCTCGCTCGTCTCTAGACCCATCAGCGATTTAAGCTGCGCAAGCAGCGCGCCTTTTGAGTAGCCAAACATCATCTCGCCGCCGAAAAGCCCGGTTAAAATTCCGTTTTTTTCATGCAGATAGTTCGCAAAGCTCGCATCAAAACCCAGTTTTTTCTGCGCGGCGTCCGTGGCTAGATGAAATCCGCCGCTAAAGACGATCACTTTTATGCCTTTATTTTTCAGATACGCGATGATCTCGCTAGCGCCGCAAACAAAAGGCAGGCTTTCCGCGATAGCTTTAGCATCGCTAAGCTTCATCCCCTTTATTAACGCCACCCGCTCGCTAAGGCTCTCGAAAAAATCAAGCTCACCCGCCATTGCGCGCTTCGTAATTTCGCTAACTTGTCTCTGCGTGCCCATTTTAGCGGCGAAAAGACCTATCGTTTCGCCGTCCATCAGCGTAGAATCAAAGTCGAAAACACAAAGCTTTATCATAAATATCCTCACAAAAATTTAGGAATTATAGCTAATTTAAGTTTAAGTTTTTTGGAATTAGCATAAATTTTTCGCTTTTTGCGACCTCGTAAATTTTGCTCCCGGCCCCGAACGAGCATAAATTTATATATTTTTTTTCGCCGAAATATAAAATTTCATCTTGATGATAATGCCCCTCGATGATCAAATTT
Source organism: uncultured Campylobacter sp. (assembly GCF_938030785.1). GTDB lineage: Bacteria > Campylobacterota > Campylobacteria > Campylobacterales > Campylobacteraceae > Campylobacter_B. The sequence goes on along the minus strand of NZ_CALHIK010000063.1, from coordinate 13,241 downwards.
GCCGCGTAAAAATCGATCTTCGGCGCGATTATGGCCTTAAAATCCGGCATTTTTCTGTAGAGATTTTTCCCCTCTTGCGATTTTAAGATCATCTTTGAAATTTTAAATTTTAAAGCGCGATCGAGCAGATCCATAAATTTCAGAAAAGTTCTGTTTCGTAGCGAAAGCAGCGCAAACTGCGTCAGGCGCGGCAAAAACAGATCGCCGTGCGCAATCTGCACCGCCTCGCCGCCCTCGCAGATAAATTTCACGGGCTGCGCGCCGTTTGGATAAACTTTTGCGCGGGGGAAAATTTCGCGCAGATTAAAATCGTGGTTGCCCTCGAAGTAAAAAATTTCGCATTTTCGCGACAGCTCGTTTATTAGCGCGATCTCCTCTTCATAGAAGCGCTGCACATAGGTCGTATTTGCTAAAAAATCAAACATATCGCCCATCATAAAAATTTGAGACGGCGGCGTAGGCTCAGCCTTCAGCGCGCGCAGAAATTTCAAAAATTGCGGTCTGCTCGCGCCTGCGTGCGCATCGCCGATAAAGATCGCGCCCGGTTTTATCGCCTGAATTTGATCATTTTGCATCTAGGCTCCCGCGCGTGAGCGCTTTTGCGAAAAAGTTCATCGCTTAAATTCCGTGCGCGATACGCGGCAACGCCGTAGCTTCGGCGAAACCGCACATTAAATTTGCGTTTGCGACCGCCTGCGACGATGCTCCACGCAAAAGATTATCGATCGCCGAGTTGATCCAAATTTTATCGCCCGCCGTTTTTACAAAAATATCGCAAAAGTGCGTCCCTGCGACGTTTTTTATACTCACGGGCTCGCTTCGGACGCGCACGAAAGGCTCATTTTCGTAAAATTCCCGTAGCACCGCCTCTACATCCACGCTCTTTTGCAGTACGCCAAACGCGCTAATCAGCATTCCGCGCGTAATAGGCAGCAAATTCGGCACGAAAAGCGTGCTAAACGCGCCGCCTCTTAAAATTTGCAGCTGCTCTTTGATCTCGTCTGCGTGGCGATGCGAGATCGGCGAGTAGGCGCCCGCGTTTTCGTTTACGCTTACGAAATGGCTGCTCGTTTTAAGGGTCTTGCCCGCGCCGCTTACTCCGCTTTTTGCGTCGATAAATACGCCGAGGGCAGGATCGAGCAGCCGCACGAACGGCGCGAGCGCCAAAATAGAGCAGGTGGGATAGCAGCCCGGATTTGCCGTAAGGCGCGCGGTGCGGATCTTTTCGCGATTTAGCTCAGGCAGTCCGTAAACGGCGTGGGCTAAATTACGAGGGTCTAAATGCGCGGTGTAATTTTTCTCGTAAAGCTCGCGGCTTAGGCGGTAATCGGCCGATAGATCGACTACCTTGACGCTTTTAAATTTTAAAATTTCGCGGGCAAATTCCATCGCTTTTTCATGCGGCAGCGCCAAAAAAATAAGATCGCACGCCTTTGCGGCATCGGCGGCATCGGCAACTCGTACCGGCATCTGCAAAACTCCGCGAAGTTGCGGGAAAATCTCGCTTATCTCGCCCTGCGTCGAGGCTCCTAAATACGAAATTTCAAAGCTCGGATGGGAAAGTAGAATTTTAATCAGTTCAAGCCCGGTATAGCCGCTAACGCCGATGATTCCAGCCTTTTTCATCTTATTTTCCAAATTTGATCGGCCTATATTCGACGCTTAGAATTTCTACGTCGCGGGTGCCCGATGGGAGCTGAAGCACCACCTGATCGCCCTCTGCCTTGCCTAAAAGCTGGCGCGCGAGCGGCGTATTAATATTGATGAGCTTGCGCGATATGTCCGCCTCGCTAAGGCCTACGATCGTGTAAATCTCCTCTCGCTCGGTCTCCACGTCCATAAAGGTAACGGTGGAGCCGAATTTTACGCGGTCGTGCTCGTAGGTCGAGGGATCGATGATTTTACTTCGAGAGACGATATCGCTAAGCTCGGCGATTCGCGAGAGTAGAAACGCTTGCTCTTCGCGCGCTGCGTGGTACTCGGCGTTTTCTTTCAGATCGCCGTGTCCGCGCGCGATGTCGATCTGCTGCACGATGTGAGGCAGCTTCACGCTCTGAAGCTCTTTGAGCTCGGAGGTGATCTTTTCATATCCGTAAAGCGTCATTGGTTCGGTCGTCATAATCTTCCTTTCTTTTTATCAAATTATATAAGCTTTAGCCTTAAAATTTTAGCTCGCAGGCTGCGTTAAAATTTTTGCCACGTTTTCGCTGGAGCCGAATTTCAGATAATCTCGCAGCTTCTCGCTCGCAAGTTGAAATTTAGCGGCGTCGCAGTGCTCGTATGCGGCGAGTAGGTTTTGCGCGCTTACTTCGCCTTGCAAAAGCTCCTCGTGCAGAGGCTCCTCGCCCAAAAAATCAAAAATAATATTCGCAAGTCCCACGTGCTTTAGCTTTACGAGCTTTCGCGCGAGCCAAACGTCAAACGCGCGAGCCTTGTAGCACAGCACGAACGGAGTGCCGATGAGCGCCGCCTCGAGCGTCGCCGTACCCGAGCAGATGAAGGCAAAATCGCAATCCTTAAGCGTGGCAGGAGTATCGTTTGCGATGCTAAAGCCGTCCAGAGACCCGTAAATTTCATCTCTTTGATCCATCAGATGCGGCGGGATTATTAAGACTCGCTCGTTATTTTCAAATTTAGGCGCAAGGGCTCTAAAAATCGGCATCAGTCTTGAAATTTCAGCCCTGCGCGAGCCCGGCATAAAGGCGATTTTGCCCTGTTTATCGTAGCTTTGTTTTCGCAGCGTTATCTCGTCTAATAATGGATGCCCCACGAAGGAGTACTTTGCGGTTTCGGCGCTTTGGCTGCTTTGGCGCGCGGCATCCTCTTTCGGTGCAGCGTCCTTACCCTTTGCTTCTTGCGACATAGCGTCTTTATCTACCTCGTAGTCCGCGCCGAAAAATTTTGCCTCAAAAGGCCAGACGGAGAGCAGATTGTCGCAGAATTTTTTCAGCTTCTCCGCTCTGTGCGGCTTCCACGCCCAAACCTGCGGCAGGATATAATATGAAATTTCCGCGCGCGCGCCGCTTTCCTTGATCGCGCGAGCTAGCGGCAGATTAAACGCGGGCGAGTCGATGAGTAGCACGCGATCGCACTCCGCCGCAAGCCGAGTCATCTGCGCTACGGCGCGCTTGGCTTTTAAAATCAGCGGCAGAATTTCAACAAAGCCCATCGCCGAAAACTCGCTGCTTTTATATATCGGCGAGCCAAGTTTTTCATCGAAAATTCCGCAAATCTCGCAAGCGGGATCAAGGTTTTTAAGGTGCGCTAGAACCTCTTTAAAATGTAGATTCGCCGAGGGCTCTAAGCAGGAGATTAGGTATTTCAAATTTAGCCTTTATGAATTTTTGGCAATTATATCAAAATGTGCTAAAATTAAGCCGACAAAGGATTTAAGATGAAAAATTTTAAAATTTTAGCCGCAGCGGGGGTGTTTGCGCTTTTGCTTTGCGGCTGCGGCGGCTCGCCGGGGTATCAAAAACAGCAGATTTACGAAGACCCCGCTAAAACGGCGCAGTTCGAGGCGCTTAGTCAAATAGGCGATCCGGCGGTTATCGCGCGCGCTGCGGCAAGCGAGATCGCGGCAAATAACGGCGGCGCAAAAAATCGCATCAAAATAGCGCAATACGTGAGCTTAGAGGAGGTCGGCGCGCAAGGAAGCGACGTAGTTTACAACTACACGCTAAGCTCGGGCTGGGCAAATTTAAAAAACAGCGATAGAAAAAAATATCTGAAATTTTTGCAGGCAGATATCGTAAATCGTAGCTGCAACACGCCTAGTTCGCGGATTTTGATGAAAAAAGGGGTGGGCGAGGTGCATAGATTTTTTTACGATTACCCGAGCTCGCATCTATTTGATGCCGCGATCAACGAGGAGTTTTGCCTTAGGGCGGGACTTTGAGAGGGCCAGGCTTAAAGCTTAGCCGCAAATTTAAAGGGCGATGCCCAAAATCCCTTAAATTTAAAGAGAGAATATGAAAGAAATTTTAATCACCAACGACGACGGATTCGAAGCGCGCGGGCTTTTGGAGCTCGCAAGCGCGCTAAGAGGGGTCGCAAACGTCACCATCGTAGCGCCAAGCTCGGAGAAATCGGCATGCTCGCACTCACTCACTCTTACCCGTCCGCTTAGATTTATCAAGCTTGACGACGGATTTTTCAAACTCGATGACGCTACGCCCGCAGACTGCGTGTATTTGGCGCTCCGCGCGCTGTATAACCGCAAGCCCGATCTAGTGATAAGCGGCATAAATCACGGCGCCAACGTCGCGGAGGACGTGACCTATTCGGGCACGTGCGGAGGCGCGATGGAGGGGGTTTTGCAAGGCATTCCCGCGCTTGCGGTGAGCCAGTTTTACGTCGCGGACTCGCTGCAGCGATACGGATTTGATCTCGCGTGCGAGCTCGCGGTGGAATTGGTCGAGAAAATCTTTAAAAAAGGCTTTCCGCTGCCGCCGAAGCAGTTTTTAAATTTAAACGTTCCTGCCGTCTCGAAGCAAGATTTTAAGGGGCTTTCGGTTGCTGCGTGCGGCGAGAAGCTCTACGATACCGACGCGCAGCTAAACCGTAATCCGCGCGGAATTGAGTATTATTGGCTCGGCAAATCCACGTTCGACTTTGATGCGAGCAGGAACGAAAACAGCGACATTTCGGTGCTTTTTGAAGGGCGGGCGACGCTAAGTCCGATCAAGCTAAATTTGACCGCGCACGAGCAGATGAGGGTTTTGGAAGAATGGACGAGGCTCAAATAGACCGCTTTTCGCGCTCGCGCCTGCTTTTCGGCGAGGATTTCGCAAAACTTCAAAGCGCTAAAATTTTAATCTGCGGCTGCGGCGGCGTGGGCGGAGCGGCGATAGAGGCGCTGTACCGCAGCGGCGCGGTAAGCTTAAGCGTGATCGATTGCGATCGCTTCGAGATAACCAACCAAAACCGCCAGTTCGGAAGCGAGCACGTAGGCGAGCTAAAATGCGAGGTTTTCGCGCGCAAATTTAAAGGCGTGACGCCGATCACCGCTAGGATCGATGAGGAATTTTTATCGGAATTTGATCTAGCAAAATTTGATTTCGTAATCGATGCGATCGATGACGTGGGCGCTAAGATCGCTCTTGCGCTGCGCTGCAGCGAGGCTGGCGTAGGATTTGTAAGCTCGATGGGCGGCGCAAAGAGGCTCGATCCCGCTCGGATCGAAATCCGATCAATCTGGCAGACGCAAGGCGATCCGCTTGCGCGCAAGATCAGATATGAGCTGCGAAAGCGCGGCTTTGCGGGCGATTTTGACGTCGTTTGCTCTAGCGAGCCGCCGCGCGTCAAATCGATGGGTAGCTTCATGGGAGTGACCGCTAGCTTCGGGCTTTTCATCGCAAGCTACGTCGTGCGCAGACTGATAGGCGATCGATAAATTTAAACGCTTAAAATTTCATAGCGTTTTGGCGCTCGGCTAGAATTTAAAAGCGACGAAAGTGAAATTTTACCGAGCGACGAAGATAAAATTTACTCGGCACGAAGGCGAAATTTTATTTGCCACGAATGATAAAATTTTATCCGCAAAGTTCGGCGCAGGCTTGATGAGAGATAAAATTAAAAGATCGCGATTTGCACGCTTTCGCCGCCGCGTGTATTTTGCGGCGCGGTTCACACAGGCGCAGCGGGCGGATACTCTCGCGCCGAGGTTTAAAATTTAAATGCAGACGGACGCGATGCGCACTGGTCGCGGAAATTTTAAAATTTTAAGGCGCGGCGAGATTTTAAGCGCAATCAAATCCTCACTCAAGCCGCGCAGCGACCGAGCCACGCGTAGAAACACGGGCGAGTCTTAAACGGGTCGCGCGGCTAGGTTGCGATGAAATTTAAAATTTGTCAAGCCGCGATAAAATTTAAAAGAGCAAACGATGATAAAAAAGGAGCGAGAGATGGATGAAATTTTTACCCGCACGAGCGTGCGAAGTTTTAGCGAGCAGATGCCTACAGATGGGCAAATCGAGCAAATTTTAAAAGCCGCGATGCAGGCTCCAAGTGCTGCAAATCAGCGCCCGTGGGAATTTTACGTCGTTAAAAACAGGGAGCTTTTGTCGCTTCTAAGCGGCGTGAGCTCCTACGGCGACTACATCAAGGACGCGCCGCTTGCGATCGTGATCTGCTTCAAAGAGAGCGAGCTGAAATTCCCCGCCTATGTGCCGTTTGACTGCGCCTGCGCGGCGATGAATATCTGGCTTTGCGCCGAAGGCTTGGGGCTCGGTACCGTGTGGTCGGGCATCGCGCCCGAGCCTTACCGTATGGGGCGCGTGCGCGAAATTTTAAATCTGCCTGCCGCTCTGGAGCCATTTTGCATCATGCCGATCGGCTTTGCGAGCCGTAAATTTGAGCCGCACTCGCGCTTTGAGCCCGAGAGAATTCACTTTTTGTAGGAGTAGCGTATGTTTATTTCGCAGAGTAAAATCGACGATCTTATCGCAAGCGACGGCGCGTTTTTGGACCTTACGACCGAGCTTTTGCAGGACTTTGTGGATCTAAATGCGCCCGCGCGGCTTTCGATCGTAACGAGGCAGGATCTGATCTTTAGCGGCGGGCAGATTGCGCGCGAAGTGGCGGCGCGCCTCGGCTGCGAGACGGGGCGGCTAGCGCGCGAGGGAAGCGCATTTTGCGCGGGGGATGAAATTTTTAGCGCGCAGGGGAGCTTTGAGAGCCTGCATAAAGCTTGGAAGATCGTTCAGATCGTGTTTGAGTACTCCTGTAAAATTTCGACCTACGTGCACGAGATGGTTGCGCTGATGCGAGAGGCTAATCCGCGCTGCGTGCTGGGTGCGACGCGCAAGAGCTTTCCTTTTGCGAAGGAGCTTTGCGTAAATGCGCTGATAGCGGGCGGCGGAACGATGCACCGCCTGGGGCTGCACGACAGCGTCCTGTTTTTTTCAAACCACATTCGCGCGTTTGCGAGCTTTGGCGAGTTTTGCGCGCAGATCGCTAAATTTAAAGAGCGCGCGCCCGAGCGAAAGATCATGATCGAAGTGGCGAGCGAACTCGAATTTAGCGAGCTTTTAAAATACGCGCCGGATGCGATAATGTGCGATAAGATGAGCCCTAGCGAGCTTAGAGCCTGCGTTTTGAGGCGAGATGAAACGGCGCCGCAGATTAAAATTTGCGCTGCGGGCGGCATAAATAAAAATAACTGCGCCGAGTTTGCAGCTACCGGCGCGGATGTGCTCGTAAGCTCGGCAGTTTGGAATCAGGGCGTGTGCGATCTAGGCGGAAAGATAGAATTTATCTAAAATATTAAATTTTAAATTTAAGGCGCAGAAGTCTAAAACAAGGCATAAAAACGCGATTTATTAATAAATAAGAGTATATTTTGTAGAATTCTTAAAATTTCAAAAAAAGGATTTTCATGAAAAAAATTGCTTTTATTTTAGCGCTTGCGGCAAGCGTTTCGTTCTGCGCGGATCAGCTGATCATTGCGGCCGGCGGCGGATATAAAAAGCCCGTCTCGGCCGTGATCGAAAATTTGAAAAAAGAGGGCATGGACGTAGCGGGATCGTTTGCCAACCTTGGCCAGCTCGTCATTCAATCGCGCGAGAATAAAATTTCATTCATCGTGGGAGATGAGGCGTTTTTGAAAAAAAGCGATCTAAATATCACTAAATTTGAACGCGTCGGGCGCGGCACGCTAGTTTTGGTGACGCCGAAAAATATCAAAATACAGGGCGTATCGGAGATCGCAAAGTTCGATAAAATCGCGATGCCCGATCCTAAAAAGGCGATTTACGGTATCAGAACGAACGAGTTTTTACAAAATGCCCAAATGGACGGAGTAAAAGATAAAATTTTAGCCGTCGCGGGCGTGCCGCAGGTAGTCGCTTACGTCATCAACGGCGAGGTGCAGGCGGGCTTTATCAACAGCACCGAAGCGGTCGCCAAAAAGATGAGTTCGGCTCGATCATCTACATTGACGAGAGCCTCTATAGCCCCGCATTCATCGGTATCGCAAGGCTTAGCGCGTGCAGCGATGAGGCGCTTTGCGAAAAGGTGATGGAAGAGTTTAAATCGGATCGCTCAAAAGAGATTTTTTCAAAATTCGGTCTTAAATGAGCGACATAGCTTGGATCGCGCACCCTCTGATACTAAGCACCAAGGCCCTATTTTGCAGCTTTTTGCTGCTGATTTCAATAGGGCTAGCAATTTCATATTTTTTGGCTTTCAGCAAAGCCAAATTTAAAAAGATCGTCGAAATTTTAGTGATTTTTCCGCTCATCTTCCCGCCGATCGCGACGGGATTTTTGCTTCTTTACATCTTCGGAAAGAGCGGTTTTATCGGCTCTGCGTTAAATTTAGACATTGTTTTTAACTTTTATTCATTGGTAATCGCCGCATTTTTGGTGGGGCTGCCGCTGTTTGTAAAGCCCGTGTGTGCGAGCTTTGAGCTCTTTCCGAAGAGCCTAATCGAAGCCGCGCAAATTTTGGGCAAAAACAGAGCTCAAATTTTCCTCTTCGTAATCCTTCCAAGCTCGCTTAAAACGCTCGGCTCCGCGCTTATTTTAGCGCTCTCGCGCGGGCTTGGCGAAGTAGGTATCACGCTGATGCTGGGCGGAAACATCGTGGGCAAAACCGACACGCTAGGCCTTGCGATCTACAACGCCGTGTATGACGGAGAAAACGAGCGAGCGCTGATTTTAAGCGTTTTGCTCGTGATTTTTAGCTTGATTTTATTCTTCGCGATAAGTCTTTTAGATAAAAAGCAAAATTTATCTAAATAAGAAAAATTATTTTTTAAGTATTTTTGGATAAAATTGCACTCTCATTTTACTTTAAAGGATTTTTCATGAAGAAATTTCTAATTTCATCAATTTTAGTCGCAAGCGCCTTGATCGCTCACGAGCACGGCGATATGCAAAATTTCGATCCTAAGACTGGTAAACACCTCGTCATCACTATGGAGCAGCTAGGCGAGAAGGGCAACGTAACCGTCGGCGAGGTCGTAGCGGTCGAGACGAACTACGGCGTGGCATTTTTCCCGAATTTAAAGGGTCTTGCTAGCGGCGCGCACGGCTTTCATGTGCATCAAAACGCCGACTGCGGCGCAAATGAGAAGGGCTTAGGCATGAAAGCGGGCGGCCACTGGGATCCAAGCGATACCAAAAAGCACTCGTTTGCTTGGGACGATAGCGGCCACAAGGGCGATCTGCCTGCGCTTTTCGTTGATGTCGAGGGCAATGCGGTCTATCCGGTGCTAGCTCCGAAGATCAAGAGCCTAGATGAGCTAAAGGGCCACTCGCTGATGGTTCACGTAGGCGGCGATAACCACAGCGACCATCCAAAGCCGCTCGGCGGCGGTGGCGCTAGAATGGTCTGCGGCGTTATAAAATAGGCTTCGTTGCGGATGAAATTTAATCATCCGCAATCTCTAAATTTAGCAGCCCTGCGGTTAAATTTACGCGACGAAATTTCGCCGTCCGTAGCGCCGAGATACGCCCGCTCTGCCGTTAAATTTACGCACGGCGGGCTTTTGATACAACCTATGCAGCGCAAATTTTGTATTAAATTTATGCGCTGCGCCCCCTTCCCGCTTAAATTTTAAAATTTAACTCCGTTTGCACGCATTACGCCCTGTTTTTGCCGCAGCAGCATCGCAAAATTTTTCAAATTTAAATCAAGACTCTAAATTTACAGCGCCGAGCTATTTTGGCAGCGCGAGCTTCATTTAACTTTTTCTTCACGACTTTTTCCTACAATCACGCTAACTTTCACAAAGGAGAGAGAATGAAAAAGATTGTTTTAGCAAGCGTTTTAGTCGCGGGCGTGCTGTTCGCCGCAGATTTTAGCTCAAGCAGCCCCGAGCAGATCAATGCCGCAGTCGCGGGCGCCGACGCCAAGAGCTTAAGCGAAGCGGCGTTTGAGATCGATAAACGCGCAGGCGAGCTAAGGGCGCAGGCAAGGGATCTTAAGCGCGGATTTAAGATGGAGTTTAAAAAGAAACTGGACGCTATGAGCGTCGAGGATCGCGAGAAATTCCTAGACGAGTTTAGAAAAAACTATAACGTCCAGGCGGGCAAGCTAAGCGTCGAGCAAGCAGATAGGCTGGATATCGAGCTTAAGGATCGCGGTAATTTCGGCAAATTTAAAAGGCCCGCTCGCGGGTTCAGTCCGCACAGATCGCAGACGGCTCCAGGAGAGTGCGGCCATATGCCGCATAAAGGAATGGGCGACGGTGAGGGTCTGGCAATGCCGCCAAGGGGCGAGATGCCGTGCAATCAAAATGCGGGCGCCGCTCCGTGTCCTATGGCGCAGTAGTGCCGCTTACGCGCAAGCTACGTAGTTCCGCGCAGCACTTACGCGGAATTTTGTTTTATCGAAACACGGCGCAGGAATTTTAAAATTTTAGAATTTCGTAGCGGCGGAATTTTAAAGCCCAGTGTTTTACCTGTAAATTTTAAAATTTCGCGGCGCGAAAATTTTATATCGTAAAATTTTAGTTTCTTGCGCCGCGCCGTGCGAATAATACTAGGCGAGCAATCTTATAAGCCTAAATTTAGTAAGCATACTTTTGAGCCAAGACGCGTTGTTTCGCTGCGATAAAATTTTGCCGTGAAATTTCGCAATTAAATTTTACATGGAATTTCACAGGGTATAATTTCAAAAATTCTACGCAAGGAGGCGGGCTATGGCAAGGGTTTTGATCGTCGAGGACGAGGGGATGCTGCTAGATATGATGTGCACCTATATGCGCGGCGCGGGGCACGAGGTAAGCGGCACCAAAAGCTACGACGAGGCGCTATCTTTAGCGTACGAAAAGAGCTTCGATCTGTGGATCTTCGACGTCAAAATCATCGGCGGCAACGGCTTTGCGCTGCTTCGCGAGCTGCGCGAGGCGGGGCGCGGAGCACCGTGCATTTTCACGACGTCGCTAAATACTCTGCAAGACGTCGAAAGCGGCTTTGGAAGCGGCTGCGACGACTACCTCAAAAAGCCTTTCGAGCTAAAAGAGCTGGCTCTGCGCGCGGATAATCTACTAAAGCGCACCTTCATCCACAACGCCGCCCTGCGCGAAAATATCAGCGGAAGTTTTAGTTTCGATATGGCTCAGCGCGCGCTATATCATGCAGATAGGCTCGTGCCGATGCCGCAAAAGCAGGCGCGGCTTCTTGCTCTGCTTCTAAAAAACCGCGATAAATTCCTTAGCAAAGATGAAATTTTCGCCGCGCTGTGGGACTACGACGAGAGCCCGAGCGAGCTTAGCCTGCGCGTTTATATCGCGGAGCTGCGAAAAATTTTGGGTAAGGATCGCATCATAAACGCTTCCAAGCTCGGCTACAAATATCTCTAGGAGCGCGCCGTGTCCAAAATGCGTCAAATTCTACCGATTTTTTTACTCTATACGCTCACCAGCGTCCTGTTTTTGGCGCTAGTAAGCAGCCGTATTTTACGAGCGGGAGAAGTTTTTTATCGCGGATCGCGATGCCTTTGCGATCAGGGATTTCAAGCACGGCTTAGAGGCTAAGCTCGCGCGCGGCGGGCGCCTAAACGAGAGCGATTTCGATGCTATGCAGGCATACGCGGCGGATCTGAATAGCAGCGATGAGATCGCGCGGGATTTCGAGCCGAAGGATGACGCGCCGCGCGTGTATATGGAGGGAGTCAGTAGGATCGAGCAGTTTAATCTCACCGCCAAGGACGGCACGGAGTACTACGTAGCGATCAAAACTGAGGCGCTTGAGGGTAAGCTAGCGGCGCTGAAGCTTAAAATTTTAGCCGCGAGCGCGCTTGTTTTGGCGCTTATTTTGCTGATCGCGTATTTTATCATCCGCCTTTCGCTGCGCCCGCTTTACGAAAAGATCGAGTTTCTTGACGGCTTCATCCGCGACACGACGCACGAGATAAAAACCCCGCTTAGCGTGATTTTGATGAGTATCGAGCTTTTTGATACCGATGCGAAAAAATATCTGGGCAATATCAAGGCGGGCGCAAACACGATAAACGCGCTGTTTGAGGACCTAACCGCGCTAAGCTTAAACAAAAGCGGCAGCGGGCGAGAGGTAAATTTAGGCGAGCTACTGCAAAGCCGCATCGAGTATTTCGGCGTCTCTGCTGAGCAAAAGTGCATAAGCTTAAGCGCCGATCTGCGCCCGGTAGTCTTTTGCGCGGATGAGTTTAAGCTGCGAAAAATCATCGACAATCTGCTTGGCAACGCGATAAAATATTGTGATGAGCTCGGCTGCGTCGAGGTGAGCCTGCGCGAGCGCTCGCTTAGCATTAAAAACAGCGGCGCGGGCATTGCGCAGCAAAATTTGCCGCATATTTTCGAGCTTTACACCCGCTTTGATCAGCGCAACGGCGGCTTTGGCATCGGGCTTTTTATCGTGAAAAAATACTGCGACGAGCTCGGGCTTAAAATTTCGTACAGAAGCGAGCCGGGCGAGACGGAGTTTCGGCTGGAATTTTAACGTTACCCAAATGAAATTCTGCGCGAACGAAATTTTAGCAGGCGGGCTTGCTGAGCTTAACCGCGTGGGTTTAAATTTAGCTAGCGATTCAGTCCGTAAAATTTGCGCTAGGTTATAATTTGACGGCGGAATTTGCGCATGCAATTCGGTCGCGTCCGAAAAAATTCGCCGATCGGTTTGCAGAATACACAGCGTAAAATTCTACGGAATTTCGTGAAATTTTATTTGGACGCGGACAAGATCGCGGCGGTTGGGGATAGAATTTTGTAGCAACGCGGATGAAACCGCGTGCGACAACCAGCAAAATTTCGCGAAAATTTTGCAGCGCGTCGATCGAGCCTGCTTGCTCTGCTATCTCATGCATGCCGTATTCATAGCCCGCACAAAAGGCGGCGTCGCTTTGGGTTTTGATACTCGAACGAAAGCTATCCCGCTTCCCATTCTTACCGCTCGGTGCGTTGGCATGGACTACGCGCGGGTAAATTTAAAATTTAGACAGGCTCTGCTCCGCCGAAGCGGAGTAGAGCTTTATTAAAACGGGCGGCGCAGCTATTTTAAGCACGTAGCCGCCCTTCAAACGCACGCCGATCTTTTTAAAACATGCGGCAAATTTTAAAATTTGTGCGTAGGCAAAAGGCAAGCGAGGCAAAATAGGCTAAATTTGAGCGGCGAAAATTTACTTTGCCGCTTTTAAATTTGACTTCGTCTTTTACATAAAATCAAAATTTAACTAAACGTCCAAGTCAAAATAGGCGGGGCAAATTTGATCATTTCTCGCCGAGCGCCCCGCTCTCTGCTAAAATCGATCATTTC